>CAZOQH010000010.1:3144-20044 GCA_964581855.1 uncultured Flavobacterium sp. | reverse complement strand
AGCTGACGTTTTCTGTCGAAAAAACTATTTTCGTCCATATAAGCGAGTAAGTTCTTTATCAGAATACGTTTGTTAATCATAGTGTTATAAGTTGAATTTTTTCAGATTTAAAGTGATGGAGACTCTAAATCTGAAAGTTAAATTAAGGCACTCTATGTCCCATGCTTTCTGTCCAAATAGCAAACCAATCTTCTTTATCAAGATCGAGTTGGGTTGCTTTTTGTAAGTTTTGAATACGAGCAACGTTTACTGTTCCTGCAATCGGAGTGATTTGGGCTGGATGTTTCAAAATCCAAGCTAATAAAATGGTGTCTGAACCTACTCCGTATTTTTGCACAAGATTAGCCAATAGCTCTTTGAGTCGTCGGGTTTGTGATGTGTTTTCTCTAAAAACACTTCCAAGCGGATTCCACGCCATCGGTTTGATGTTGTGAATCTGCATATAGTCAAGGTTTCCGTCTGTCATGGCTTCGTGATGTGTAGCCGAAAACTGAATTTGATTATAATCTACCTGAGTTTTGGTGCGAATGAGTTCGGTTTGAGAGCTGGTAAAGTTTGAAACTCCAAAATCAATAATTTTGCCATCTGCCTTGAGTTTAGCAACAGCTTCTGCAATTTCATCTGCTTCCATAAGCGGGCTCGGACGATGTAAGAGCAGTATATCCAAATAGTCGGTACGAAGATTTTTGAGTGAATTTTCAACCGACCAAATGATGTAGTCTTTGTCGTATTGATAATGTTTAATTTTGTTCTCTCGTGATTCGGCTACATATTGGATACCACACTTTGAGATAAGTTGTAATTTTGTTCGGTCTGTCTTGGTCTTTTCTAAGGCTTTGCCAAAAGAAGCTTCAGTAGTATAGCCTCCGTAAATATCGGCTAAGTCAAAAGACGAAACGTTGTTTTCTAAAAATACTTGAATTAAATTTGACATTTGAGTGGTATTCAGGTTCTTATCCCAAGTACCCCAGTTCATTGTTCCTGCAATTACAGGCGAAAGTATGGTTTTCATCAGTATAAAAATTTAAGTCCTTAAAATTATAAAAAATAACTGATAAATTATCCTTAAAAGCTTATAGAACTCAAAACTTTTAACGATGTATTAACACGTATAGTCTTACAAAATTTTCAATTTGCATTCGAATTAGAAAACAGCATTTATGATTTCTTGCCAAGACATAAGACACAAAAAAATAAAAAGTTTTTTATTGTAATAGTTTTTGCGACTTTAGATCCTTGGAAGAGCTAAATTTAGAGAAAAAATAAAAACGATATGGAAGAAAACACAACTACTTTAGACATTCGTGCGATTAACGAAAAAATCGAAAGAGAAAGTGCCTTTATTGATTTGTTGATGATGGAGATGAACAAAGTAATCGTAGGTCAGAAGTATATGGTTGACAGATTGCTTATCGGGCTTTTAGGACAAGGTCATATTTTGCTCGAAGGAGTTCCTGGATTGGCAAAAACTTTGGCCATCAATACCCTTTCGCAAGCTGTTCAGGGCAGCTTTAGCAGAATACAGTTTACTCCAGATTTGCTTCCTGCTGATGTGGTCGGAACAATGATTTATAATATTAAAGACAATCAATTTTCTATAAAAAAAGGACCTATTTTCGCTAATTTCGTTTTGGCAGATGAGATTAACCGTGCTCCTGCAAAAGTGCAATCGGCACTTTTAGAAGCGATGCAAGAAAAACAAGTGACTATTGGCGAAGAAACCTTTAAGCTCGATCGACCTTTTTTGGTTTTGGCAACTCAAAACCCAGTAGAACAAGAAGGAACTTATCCGCTTCCGGAAGCTCAAATGGATAGATTTATGCTTAAAACCGTTATCGATTACCCGAAAATGGAAGACGAACGAATGGTGATGCGTCAGAACCTCAAAGGTGCTTACGAAAAAGTAAATGCGGTAGTTTCTACTGATCAGATTCTTCGTGCACAACAAGCAGTTCGAGAAGTGTATATGGATGAAAAAATCGAAAAATATATACTCGATATTATATTTGCAACCCGTTATCCTGAAAAATATAAATTAGAAAGTCTCAAGCCACTTATCAGTTTTGGAGCCTCTCCAAGAGGAAGTATTAATTTAGCTTTAGCCTCAAAATGTTATGCCTTTATCAAACGTAGAGGGTATGTGGTTCCAGAAGATGTGAGAGCTGTGGTTCACGATGTTCTTCGTCATAGAATTGGAATTACTTATGAAGCAGAGGCAGAAAATATGACCTCGGTTGATATCATCAACAAAATTGTAAACGAAATTGAAGTACCTTAATCAGTCATAAAGTTCCAGAGTCGTAAAGTCATAACAAATTGACTTTTGACATTCGACTTTCAGATATTAAGACTTTCAGAAAATGGATACAAAAGAACTACTCAAAAAAGTACGTAAAATAGAAATCAAAACCCGAAGGTTAAGCAATCATCTTTTTTCAGGAGAATATAGCACGACCTTCAAAGGGAAAGGAATGACCTTTAGCGAAGTACGCAGATACCAGTTCGGTGATGACGTTAGAGCTATTGATTGGAACGTAACAGCGCGATACAATGAGCCATATATCAAAGTTTTTGAAGAAGAAAGAGAACTTACGATGATGCTCATGGTCGATGTGAGTGGTTCTGGAAATTTTGGAACGAACTTACAATTCAAAAAAGATACAGCTACCGAAATTGCAGCTACTCTAGCATTTTCGGCCACTCAAAACAACGATAAAATAGGACTGATTTTATTTTCAGATCAAATAGAATTGTATATTCCGCCTAAAAAAGGCAAATCTCATGTGTTGCGAATTATCAGAGAACTCATCGAATTTAAACCAAAGAGCAATAAAACAAGCGTGTCCGAAGCTTTAAAATTTTTGTCCGGAGTTCAGAAAAAAAGAGCTATTGTGTTTATGATATCTGATTTTATGGCTGGTGATTATGAACATACCCTTAAAATTGCAGGGAAAAAGCACGATGTAACAGGAATACGAATTTTTGACGAAAAAGAACAAAAACTTCCAAATATAGGGCTGGTAAATATGCTGGATGCAGAAACAGGACAGCAAAAATTTATCAATACAGGTTCAAAAAGAGTTCGGATGGAGTACGAAAAATACTATCAAGAAAAAGTAAAATATTTTCAGGAAGTATTTACCAAATGTGGAGCGGGAACAATAAGCACAAGAGTGGATGAAGATTATGCTAAAAAGCTGTTAGGATATTTTAGAGCCAGATAAGGATTTAAATTTTAGTATTAAGAAGGAGGAAGAAAGCCGTCTAAACAAAATGAAAAAACTACTTTACATATTTTTTATATTCATAGGAATTCAAGTTTCACATTCCCAAAAAATAGAAACTTCAACGGACTCCACAGAAATCCGTATAGGTTCTCAATTCCATTTGATTTTAAAAACAAAAGTAGATACGGCTTCGACTGTTTTTTTCCCGAAAGAACAATTGTTCGGAGCATTAGAAGTTTTAGAAGATTACCCTACCGATACGATTATTGATAAAAAAGATAGGGCCAAATGGGAACTTGTCAAGAAATACGGACTTACACAATTCGATTCAGGAAAATATGTAATTCCGCAACTCAAGGTAGTGATTGACAACAAATCTTATCTAACAGATTCGATGTTTATCTATGTCAATAACGTAGAGGTGGATACCTTAAAGCAACCTCTTTTTGACATTAAAGACGTAATAGGAGACACTCAAAAGTCCTCCTCAAAATGGTGGTTGTGGTTGTTAATCGGATTAGTGATTGCGGGATTGGGAGTTTGGGCTTTTTTCGTTTGGAAAAAGAGACAAAACCATACTAAAGAACCTGAAATTATCTATACACCTATTGAAAAAGCTACCATCGGACTCAAAAAACTTGAAGAAAAACAACTTATCGAAAAAGGTGCTGTTAAAGATTATTATTCCGAACTTACAGATATTGCTAGGACTTATCTCGAAGAAGCTGTGAAAATTCCAGCTATGGAAAATACAACGGCTGAACTTATCGAAAATTTAAAACGAACAGCTGTCAGAAGAAAATTAGCCTTTTCTGATGAAATAATTATATCGCTCGAAAAAGTATTGAAACAGGCTGATTTAGTGAAGTTTGCCAAATCAAAGCCATTGGAGTTCGAAATTGTTGAAGACCGAAATACGGTAGAAAAAACACTTAGAACCATGCACGGAATTATTCCGCTTAAAACCCCGGAAGAAGAAGAGGCAGAAAGAAACGAGGAATTGCGTTTGGAGTTGGAAAGAAAACGGAAAAAGAAAAAAATGATTTCAAACATTTCGTTTGCTGCAGGAGTTATTATTGTAATCGGATTGGCTTATTGGATAGCAACGAGCGGAATTTCATCCGTTAAAAATAAGTTCTTTGGAAGCCCAACAACTGAGTTTTTAACCTCAGAATGGATTACTTCAGAATACGGAAATCCTCCAATAAAAATTGAAACTCCAAAAGTGCTGAAAAGAATAACCGAGGAAGTAAACCCAGAAATGAAAATGATGGCAAAAGAATATGCCGGATTTTCGTACGGAAGGATATGGGATAATTTATATGTTGAGATAAAAACAATGGTTTTTAAACCAGATCAAACCGGTGAAAATGCTTCTGAGAAACTAACTCCAGAGGTTTTGTTAGAACTGAATTATCAATATTTCGAAAGTTACAATGCCAAGAATATCCTGATGAATGTACAGGAATTTAATACTGTATCAGGCACATCAGGACTAAAGGCTTCAGGAACTTTTGATGTTTTAGACCAAGAAGCTAAACAAAGTAAAAAGAAATATTATGAAATAGTAGTATTCAAACAAAATAACTCTTTTCAACAGATAATTACTGTGATTGACGAATCAGACCTGAACAAAGTAGAAATCATTGACCGAATCATTAACTCGATAGAATTAGGACAAATAAGATAATTATGACAAACGTAACATTTTTAAATCCTGAATTCTTTTGGCTTTTTGCCTTATTTCCGTTCTTGATTGCTTGGTTTGTAGTTACCCGGAAAAGGCAGTCAGCTACCTTAAAAATGAGTTCGCTCAAAGGCTTTGAAGCTACAAGTTCATGGTTAGGAAAGATAAAACCTATTTTGTTTGTGTTGCGTTTGGCAGCTTTAGGATTGATTATTGTTGGGATGGCACGACCACAAACGGTTGATGTGACCAGCAGAACCCGAAGCACACAAGGAGTTGATATTGTGATTGCGGTTGATGTCTCAAGTAGTATGTTGGCACGCGATTTAAGACCTAATCGCTTAGAAGCTTTAAAAAGAGTAGCTTCTGAATTTGTTCGAGAAAGACCGACTGACCGAATCGGGTTGGTAGTTTATGCAGCCGAAAGTTATACAAAAACGCCTGTAACCAGTGACAAAGGAATTATTCTGAATGCCATCCGAGATATAAAGTACGATAATGTGTTGCAAGATGGAACTGCTATCGGAATGGGATTGGCAACAGCAGTAAACCGACTCAAAGAAAGTCAAGCCAAGAGCAAAGTGATTATTTTGATGACAGACGGAGAAAATAATTCAGGGTTTTTAGAGCCGAGAACAGCAGCCGAAATTGCACAAGAGTACGGAATAAAAGTATATACCATCGGAATCGGAACAAACGGAATGGCCGAAATGCCCTATGCTTACGCACCAAATGGAGGCCTTTTGTATAGAATGATGGAAGTGAAAATTGATGAAAAACTAATGAGAGATATAGCTTCTGCAACAGGAGGAAAATATTATAGAGCAACTAGTAACACCAAGCTTAACGAAATTTATGAAGAGATCAATAAACTCGAAAAAACCGATGTCGAAGAGCTTAAGTACTTTAATTATGACGAAAAATACAGAAGTTTTATCTTGTTAGCAGGAATATTGTTGTTGTTAGAATTTTTATTGAGAAAAACTTTGTTCAGAGGATTTATATAAGTATTAAAGTTAAGCTGACTTTCGACTTTATGAGATTACGACTAAAAAAATGGAATTAGAAGAAATAAAATACCTGAATTTACTTTTAATCATACCGATTTTGGTACTGATATTCTTGTTGTATCAGTTATGGAAAACCAAGAAACAGAAACGTTTTGCGGAGGCTGATTTATTGAGTAAATTAAGTCCGGAAAAATCAGTTTTAAAATCAGTTTTAAAATTAGTGGTCTTATTATTAGGAATTTTCTCTTTGATTCTAGCATTAGCTAATCCGAGAATTGGAACAAAAATTGAAACGGTAAAAAGAGAAGGAATCGATATTGTTTTTGCCATTGACGTCTCTAAAAGTATGTTAGCCGAAGATGTGGCTCCGAGTCGATTAGAAAAGTCAAAACAAGTTGTTTCGCAAATTATCAATACCTTAGGAGCAGATAGAGTAGGAATTGTGGCTTATGCAGGAAGTGCTTTTCCGGTTTTACCCATTACTACCGATTATAGCGCTGCTAAGATGTTTTTGCAACAAATGAATACGGATATGCTTTCGTCACAAGGAACAGCAATCAGTGAAGCAATTTTGTTGTCAAGTACCTATTTTGACGATATCAATACAAACAAATTATTAGTTTTACTTTCTGACGGAGAAGATCACGAACAAAACATTGCTGAAGCACTTTTAAAAGCTAAAGAAAACAACCTTAAGGTATTAACCATCGGAGTAGGTACAGAAAAAGGAGAACGCATACCTATAAAAATCAACGGAGTTACTCATGGCTTTTTAAGAGATATGAATAACGATGTAGTAATAACAAAACTCGATTCACAAATCTTAAGAGAAATAGCTAGAGAATCAGGCGGAAGTTATGTTCTTGGTAATAATTCTAATCAGGTTGTCGAACACTTTAAAGCGGTAGTGGATACTATCGAAAAAACACAGTTCGAAAGTCAAGAAGTAGCCGAATACGACTCGAAATTTCAATGGTTTTTAGGAGCAGCACTTTTTTTACTGATAGTAGATATATTGTTTTTAGATAGAAAAACGTATTGGATTAGCAAACTTAATTTGTTTAACGAGTAATACGGATTTATACAAATGATACAGATAAAACGATTTTTAACGCATATTTTGATTTTGTTGAATAAAGCTAATCTATCACAAAAAGCTTTACAACTTCCGGTGCTTGTGGTATTTTTATTTGCAACTGTTACGGGGTTTGCTCAAAAAAATCTTCAACAAGGCAACAAAGAATTTGCTGAACAAAAATATGTAGATGCAGAGGCCAATTACCGTATCGAAAAGTCAAAATCCGAAAAAAAATCTATAGCTAGCTATAATTTGGGCAATTCGATTTATAAACAAAAATCTTATGAAGAATCTAAATTGGCATATACTGAAGCCATTGAAAATTCTACAGATAAAACAGAAAAACACAAGGCCTATCACAATTTAGGAAATGTTTTAATGCAGGAAAAGAATTATCAAGCTGCTGTTGAGGCTTATAAAAATGCCTTGAGAAACAATCCGTATGATGAACAAACAAGGTACAATTATGCTTTAGCTAAAGAAATGTTGGACAAAAATCCTCCTCCTCCGGATCAAAATCAGGATAATCAAGACAATCAGGATAACCAAGACGAAAATCAAGACAATCAGAATAAAGAAAATCAAAAAGGAAACGATAATCAGGAAAATCAAGATAACCAAAATCAAAACCAGGATAAAGGAGAGAATGAAGATAAGCAAGATCAACAAGGAGACGGAAATCAAGATCAACAACCTGAAGGCAATCAAGGAGGAATGCCAAAACAAAGAATTGAAAACCTACTCGATGCAGTAGAAAATCAGGAAAAAGGTATTCAACAACGCGTACAGAAGAAAAAAGAATTAGAAGAGAGAAAAGGACAACCCCGACAAGTAGAGAAAAATTGGTAAAGGTTGGTTTAAAGGTTAAATTGTTTAACCGAAAATAAACCGTTCAAAAACTCACAACTCAACGATTAAACAAATGAAAAAACTAACATTTATACTACTTTTTTTACTCACTCAAACGGTTTTTGCTCAAGTGGAGTTTACGGCCAAATTGAGCAGAACTAAAATTGGAGTAAACGAAAATGTAAGAATTGAATTTGTGATGAACACTCCCGATGGAGATGATTTGCAGCTGCCTGATTTCGATAACTTTAGAGTGGTTGGAGGTATGACCCAACACATGAGCCAATCTGTGGTAAACGGGAGACGCTCTTTTTCTAAAAGTTTTGGACTTACTTTGCAACCTACCAAACAAGGTGTGCTAACTATAGGAAGTGCATCAATCGTAATAAAAGGACAAACCTATACTACCGAGCCTGTTCAGCTTACGGTTACCGAACCTGTTCAAAGACCTAATGACACCTCTGTTCCGCTTGTCGAACCCGATGAAAGTTTGCATTTGGTAGCACAGGTTTCTAAGCGAAATCCTTATCTGAACGAACCTATTACCATTCTTTATAAATTATATTTCAGAGAAAATACCGGATTTAGGAACTTTATCCCGACTCAAACCCCAGAATACAATGATTTTTGGGCACACAATATCGAAATTAAAGGCGGATTCGAAGATCCAAAAGATGAGATTTATAAAGATGAAAGATACCGAAGTGTAGTTATTAAAAAGGTGGTTTTATATCCTCAAAAATCTGGAACACTCACCATTGCACCTTTATCGTTGGATGTAGCGTTTGAATATCCTACAAACCGAAGAGATATTTTCGGAAGAAGAAGTTACGGAGTAACCAATCTTAAAGTTACGACTGGTTCTACAACCGTAAATGTAAAACCACTTCCGGAGGAAGGAAGACCCGAAGATTTTTCGGGTGCTGTCGGTACCTTTGATTTTGTTGTAACTCCCAACCGAACAGCTGTAAGGCAAGGAGAGACTATTGAACTAGATATAGCCGTTACAGGAAAAGGGAACCTAGAGTTATTTTCACTTCCAAAACCAGCGGTTCCGAGTGCGTTAGAGATGTATGATCCGATTTCGAAAAAACAGATTACAGTTTCCCTTTCCGGAATGAGCGGAAAAGTATCCGATAAATATACTATTATTCCACAATATCAAGGAAAATATATTATTAAACCAATGAGTTTCTCGTATTTTGATTTGGCATCAAACTCATACAAAACCTTGACCTCAGACGAAATTGTGATTGATATGATTGACGGTCCGGTGGGTGGTGATCAACACAATGCTGAAGCTGTAACGATTGCTCAAAATCAGGTTGAATCGCAGAATTTATTTCGCTTTATTGATTTAAAAACTAATCTGCAACCCATTGTAAAACAAGATTTCTTGTTCTCTAAAACTTTTTATATTTGGCTATTTCTACCTTTGGTTATGATTCCGATAATGATTTTAGCAAAACGCAAAAAAGACGAGAGGGATAGCGATGTAGTAGGGAATAAGATTCGTTCAACTAATAAGTTAGCTAAGAAATACCTTTCTGATGCTAAAAAGAATCAACACGATAAACAGAAGTTTTATGATTCATTAGAGAGAGCTTTGCATAATTTCTTAAAAGCAAAATTAAAGATAGAAACCTATGAGTTGAGCAAAGACAAAATCTCTGAAATTCTTTCGGAAAAAAATGCAAATCCGAAGGCTATTGAAGATTTTATTTCACTTTTAGAAAGCGCAGAACTCGTAAGATACGCTCCGAGTTTAGCCTCTGAGGTTGAACAAGATTATGATAAGGCCGTAAAAACTATAACCGAATTAGAGAAGAATATTAAGTGATTTTGTAATTCAAACCTATAATTGACAAACTATTAAGAATGAAAATAGTACAAAGCATATTGTTTTTATTTCCGATTTTATTGTTCGGGCAGGGCTCATTTAATCAAGCAAATGAATTATACCAACAAGAAAAATATCAAGAAGCCATACAAGTATATGAGCAGATTCTAGATAACGGTCAGCATTCAGTTGAATTGTATTATAATTTAGGAAATGCCTATTACAAAGTCAATAAAATTGCTCCTGCCATTTATAATTACGAAAAAGCATTATTATTAGAACCGAATAATGCTGATGTAAAAAACAACTTGAAGTTTGCTCAAAATATGATGATTGATTCTTTTTCGGAGGTTCCGAAAGTAGGTTTCTCGAATTGGTTGAGCGGATTTACCTCAGTGTATCATTACGATATTTGGGCTAATATAGCTATTGGTTTTTCGTTTTTGGTTTTATTGAGTTTTATCGGATATTATTTTATTTCGAGAATTGTCTTAAAGCGTAGTTTTTTCGGACTAGCCGTGTTGTTTTTGGTATGTTCGATACTTTCGGTAATGATTGCTTCATTCGAAAAAAATCAATCCGAAAACTACAATCCTGCTATTGTTTTTTCTGAATCTGTTACTGTAAAATCAGAACCCAATGCGAGTGCATCCAATGCTGCTGTCATTCACGAAGGTACTAAAGTATATATTCAAGAATCCTTGGACCAATACTATAAAGTTGAACTCCCAAATAGAATGAATGGTTGGATTTTGAAAAACTCAGTAAAAACATTAAAATAAGAAATACAAAAGCCTCAGAAAAATTATCTGAGGCTTTTATAATTAACCCAAATTAAATATAAATTAAATAACTATATTTCTTCTTCAATTTTACCTCCAAAGCTCTCTATCAAAGGTTTGATTTGTTCTTGATCAATATCTGCTTTCTGAACAATAGACATTAAACTCATCAAATGATTTGGGGTCATATTCTTACCTATAATCCGAACAATGGCAAATCCTGTGTCATTTTGATTTCCGAATAATACAAACTCGTCAAATTTTTCTCCTTTTCCTACTGCATAAATTGACGCACCTTGTTTTTTTGAACCAAATCGCATCAATTGTTCATACGTAGAGTTTTCTTTTAATATATTTTGAACTTCTGTTTTCTCTTTTTGATACAGTGCTTCATTATCAGCTGTTTTTTTAAAGGCTACTATATTGAGTTTTTTAAAAGAATTCAAAGCTTGTTTTTCGTCTTCCGAAAGCTTGTCTTTACTTACCTTTAAGATATCTGCTCCAAAATCAATGGCTAAAAAGTTGCTGTTTTCGGAGTTTGTAGCCATATATTTTTGCAGGCTTGGTTCTGAGTTGCAACTCATCATTGCAACTATCAGTAAAGGGATATAAATTAGTTTTTTCATCTTCTTGTATAAAGTAAATTCTGTATATGTTTAGTGTGTTGTCTGTTATTTTTTAGACGCTTTTTTGAGTTCTTCTCCTCCCGGAAGATTCATTCTGTCTGTCAATGCTGAAATATCATTCATGTCAAAGTTTCCGGTAAGTGAAAGTAGAACGGTTTCGTTGTTTCCGTCTTCGATAAACATAAGTAATTCTTTTACTTTAGTTGATGTGTCTCCTGATTTTACGTAAATTTTTACGTTTTTACCTGCATCCGAAATTCTCATTAGCTCTTCTAAGGTATTTGATTTCAGGTGTTTTTCAACAGTTGCTTTCATGTCGGAGCTCCACTTTTTGTCAGTAGTCGTAAAAACTCTTAGATTATCTAGTCCTTTAATAAGTCGTAGAAATTGTTGGGCATCTTTATCGTTTGTTTTGACATTACCCATCATTTCAAACATTTTTTTGTTGACTACTACGGTTTTGATTTCTTCAGGTCCATCAAATTTGTCAAATAATGATTGTCCGAAGAATAGAGTAGGAGCTAAAGCCAATACTAATGTGATGAATATCTTTTTCATGATTTTTGTGTTTTAGTTTTTAAAAATAAAGTTTTTTGTGTTTTCGTATTCTTGTATGTATTCTATTTTTTGTTTTCCTCTATTAAGGTTTTCTGCTACTAGCTGTAAGGCCTTTTGTGTTTCTTCGAAGGCGATTTCCGGGTTGTCAAAGGTGCCTAAATTCTCAGAATTCTTTGGCTGTTTTAAGAGGGTCAGTCCGATTCCTGATACTATTAGTACCGAGGCTACCATCCAAAGCCATTTTTTTGTGTTTTTCTGTTTCAAAACAAACTCTTTTTGTGTTTCGGTTTGTTGTTCTTCAGAAAAGTATCCGAACATATATTGATACTGCATAAGTTCGGGAGCAATATTTTTAGAAGTAAAATAGCTTTTCAGTTTTTTTTCTTCCTGAATACTAGTTTCTCCTTCGAAATATTTTTGGAGTAATTCTTTAATGTTATGCAATTCCATAGTTATTAACTTTTGTCATTTCTTCTCGTATTTTTTTTCTTGCTCTTGAAAGCGTAACTCGCACATTGGTCGGGCTCATTTGCATAATTTGGGCAATTTCTTCAAATTCTAGTTCTTCAATTTCCCGAAGTTGTACAATCATTTTCTGAGTTTCGGGTAATTCGCTAATGATTTTTTCGACCCATTTTAATTTGTCTTTGTCTTCGGTTTGTTTGTCTAATCCGGCTTCTTTACCTGTGTAATTACTGTGAACCAGTTGCAAATTTGAAGCTTGTTTTGATTTGAGCCTGTCCAAACAATAATTCTTGGTCATGGTCATCATCATGGCTTCAATACTATTATATTTGTTGAGCTCTTCGTTTTTATGCCACATTTTTATAAGAACTTCCTGAGTTGCATCTTCTGCTTCTTCTGTACTAGTAAGTAAACGTTTTGCTAAACGAAATACTTTTTGTTTTATCGGAAGAACTAACTCTAAAAATTCTTTTTGGTTCATTACTTTCTGTTTATATAAGCAAGACGAATGTAAAATTATTTTGTTACACTTAACTTGTTTTTTAAAACAAAAAAATAAGCCAACTACTTATAGCTGGCTTATTTTATACTCATCAGATTTCGCTTACTTAAAGATATAGATAGGAATATCTGATTCATAGCTTATGCTTTTAGTAAAACTGGGGCTGAATAATTCTTCGAAAAAGTTTAAATTTCTAGAAACAGCAGCAATCATTCCGATTTTATTTTCTTTCACAAAATTTAAAATACTCTTATTGAGCGAACCCTCGTAATTAAGAATCTCGAACACCACTGGTTTTCCTTCAAAATGTTTTTTCCATTCAATCAAAACCTTATCTAAATCTTTATTGTTTTTATTTACATGCAAACAATATATTTTAGTTTCGAATCTCTGGGTTATTTTTATCAGTTGTTCGAGTGCTTCTTTGTCTTTTTCTTTAAATAGAGTTGTAAAAGCTATTGTTTTTTCTTGATTTATCTTGGCCTTAGCAGGAACACTCAAGACAGGAATGTTCAGGTTTTCGATAGTATTTACGGTATTCGAACCAAAAAAAGTTTTTTCTAAATAAGACGAAGCTCCATTTGTTCCCATCACCACTAAGTCGATATCTTTTTCTTCGTCTACAAATTCGTTTATATTTTTGGTAAAATAACCTTCCCTAAGGATTAGCTTTAGTTCAACATCCGAAAACCCGTTTTCATCCGCAAACTTATGCATGGCTTTTGATTTATCTTTGAAATTTTCAAAAGACTTGAGTTCGGCATCCAGATTGTATTTTGAAATAAATTCGGCCGGAATTCGACTATTTATAATCGGACTTTTGTAGATGTGCAATACATAAATTACAGCATTGTTCTTTTGAGCAATATTCAATGCGAAAATAAATGCATTGTTAGCTGTTTCAGAAAAATCAGTAGGGAAAAGTATTTTTTTCATAATTTTCGTATTACTCCCATCCACCACCTAAGGCTCTGTAAAGCGTTATAATGGCATTAAATTGTTTAAATCTATTGTCAATAAGACTCAGTTCAGAGTTCAAGGCATTGTCTTGAGCAGAAAGCACCTCGAGATAATTAGCCAAACCATACGCTAATAACTCTTCTGAATATTCAGATGCTTTTTTCAATGCATTCACTTGTTGTTCTCTGATTTGAATTTTATTGGTTTCGTTTTCGTAATTGGCTAAAGCGTCAGACACTTCTTTTCCGGCTGTTTTTAAGGCTTGTTCGAATTGAATTAATGCCTTTTCTTGGTTTGCTTTAGCGATTTCGTGTTGACTTCTTATTTGTCTTTGATTAAAAATTGGTTGCGTTAATCCGGTTACAATATTAGTAAAAATTGAATTTGCACTAATAAGGTCTTCTAGCTCTAAACTCTGAAATCCTCCTGTGGCTGTAATGGTAAGAGATGGATAAAAATTGCTTCTTGACACATTTACTAATTCAAAAGCATTGACCAAATTGTATTCGGCTGCAATTAAATCAGGTCGTCTGCTTAATAAATTAGCAGGTACGCCTAAATTAATCTCGGGGTTTAATTCCTGTTCTTCAAAAGTACTTCTCGGGATGTTTTGAGAGTTTTCTCCTAATAAGATACTCATCGTGTTTTCAAGAATAGAAATATTGTATTTTAAATCTTCGATGATTATTTCTGTAGCAAACTTTTGAGCCTCGGTTTGTTGAACCGCAACTTCGGTTACTTGACCTGCATCTTTTAGGGCTAAAATAGTTTCTACACTTTTATTTCTGTTCTCGAGTGTTTGCTCTGCTATTTTAAGCTGTGCATCTAAGGCTAAGAGCTGATAATAAATAGAAGCAATTCCTGTGATTACTTGTGTTTTTACGGCTTGATTTGCGGCAATGCTCTGTAAATATTGAGCATTTGCAGCCCGTTTGTTACTTCTTATTTTTCCCCAAATATCTGCTTCCCAAGATAAGTTAGCTGCGAGTTGGTATTGATCAATTCGTTCAAACATAGCTCCGAATTGGCTATTTCCTGAAATTTCTTGGTGTGTCCAGCTTCCGTTAGCTCCTAAAGTAGGAAAATACCCCATTTTTCGTTGCTTTAGATTAGCTTCTGCTGCAGCAATATTCTGAATTGCTATTCTGATATCAAAGTTATTCTGAAGACCTTTTTGAATGTGATC
This sequence comes from uncultured Flavobacterium sp., assembly GCA_964581855.1. Classification (GTDB taxonomy): domain Bacteria; phylum Bacteroidota; class Bacteroidia; order Flavobacteriales; family Flavobacteriaceae; genus Flavobacterium. Next base: position 5,274 of record CAZOQH010000010.1, on the reverse strand, counting down.
TTGTAAAATAGGGTCTTTGAATAATTCTTGCCAAGATACGTCTGCCATCGAAACAGTATCATTAGCTACTACTTCAGTACGATATAAATCTTCTGTATTTATTTCGGGTCTTTCGTAGTTCTTTGCTACAAAACATGATTGTAACATTAGCGAACCACCTAAAACCAATATATATTTAAAACGATGTTTCATTTATTTACTGTATATTATTTTGTTGTATAATATGTTAGAGTTTTGGGATTTCACCATAATTTAAAATGAAATCCCAACTCTAATTTTTCTAATTCTTTGTAATTGGTTTTACTTTTTCTTGCAACCACTGGAAGATAGCATACAATACCGGAATATTAAACACTCCAATTATTGTTCCGATAAGTAATCCAAAGGCTGCTCCTGTTGCAATCGAACGGTTTCCTATATATCCTACTCCTGTTGCGAATACCAAAGGCATTAGTCCTAAGATAAAAGCAAATGATGTCATCAAAATCGGACGTAAACGAGCTTTTGCACCACTAATGGCAGATTGAGCAATGCTTTGTCCATTTCGCCTTCCTTGAATAGCAAATTCCACAATTAAGATGGCGTTTTTGGCGAGCAGTCCCACAAGCATAACTAGTGCAATCTGGAAATAAATATTGTTTTCTAATCCAGCTATTTTCTGAGCCCAGAAAGCTCCCATAATTCCACCAGGCAATGATAAAAGTACTGCCATAGGCAATAAATAACTTTCGTATTGGGCTGCAAGAATAAAATAGATGAAGACAATACACAAGAAGAATATCATTGCTGTTTGCGAACTGGCATTAATTTCCTCTCTAGAGAGTCCGGTAAAATCAATTCCGTAACTAGTAGAAAGATTTTGCTGACTTACTTCCTGAATTGCTTTAATAGCGTCTCCGGTACTGTATCCCGGGCTATTTGCTCCTGAAATGTTTGCAGAGGTAAATAGATTATATCGATTCACAGTCTGAGGTCCGTAAACTTTTTTCAGGTTGACGAATTGCGTAATTGGTGTCATTTCTCCTGATGCAGTTCGTACGAATATTTTACTCAAATCACTTTCGGTTGCTCTATCTTCGGGCAAGGCCTGAATCATTACTCGGAATTGTTTTCCGTAACGAATAAAGTCGGCTGCATAAATTCCTCCAATATAACCTTGAAGAGCAGAAAATATACTGCTTACTGAAACTCCTGATTGTTTAGCACGAGGTACGTTTAGTTCAATTTCATATTGTGCATACGAAGTATCGAACGAAGATTGTGCATACAGAATTTCAGGACGTTGCATAAGTTGTCCGATATATTGATTGGCTACTTGGTTAAATTCGTCCAAGCTTCCACCTGATTTATCCAATAATTTTAGCTCAAATCCAGACGAAAATCCGAATCCAGGTACACTTGGTGGTGCAAAGAAGATGCTTCGTGATTCTGGCATTTGGGCAGCTACTCCAAAGAGTTTTCCGATAACATTGTCAATAGAAGAGCTATCGTCCTTTCTTTGGTCAAAACTTTTCAAACGAATCATTCCCATTCCGTAGTTAGAACCTTGTCCGTTGATAAAGCTGAAACCTGACACGGTTGTAATTCCATCTATTTCGGGTATTTGCGAAGCTAGTTGTCTAAATTCTTCTTGAAACTTTATAACTCTATCTCCACTTGCTCCTTGAGGAAGCTCAAAGTTAGCCATAATAAACCCACGGTCTTCGCTTGGTACAAATCCGGTTGGCATTGTTTTACCAGCGAAATAGATAAGTCCACCACATACAGCAAGAATAATAAATGTTACCCATCTGTGTTTCAGAAGGAATTTAAAACTTCGGGCATAACGGTCTGTCATTGCGTCAAAAACGCGGTTGAAAGCATCGAAGAAACGTTGACCGAAATTCTTTTTCTTTTCGCCTTCGTGAGGTTTTAAAAGCAAAGCACATAAAGCCGGACTTAAGGTAAGGGCATTTACGGCTGAAATTGCAATTGCCACAATAAGTGTGATTCCAAACTGTTTATAGAATACTCCCGTAGGACCTGATATAAATGTCACTGGAATAAATACAGCTCCCATCACCAAAGTAATCGAGATAATTGCACTCGAAATTTCACTCATCGTACTGATAGAAGCGTCTTTTCCGTTTT
>CAZOQH010000010.1:0-3044 GCA_964581855.1 uncultured Flavobacterium sp. | reverse complement strand
ATAATTGCACTCGAAATTTCACTCATCGTACTGATAGAAGCGTCTTTTCCGTTTTGTCCTGTTTTTGTCATCTTTGCGTGAACAGCCTCGACGACGACTATCGCATCATCCACCACAATACCGATGGCGAGTACCAAGGCAAAAAGTGTAAGCATATTGATAGTAAATCCAAACAGATTCAAGAAAAAGAAAGTACCAATAATCGATACAGGTACTGCTACTAGCGGAATTAGTGTCGAACGAAAATCCTGTAAGAAAATAAATACTACGAAGAATACTAAAATAAAGGCTTCAATGAGTGTAACCACTACTTTAGATATAGAAGCTTCTAGAAATTGGTTGGTATCGTAAGTAATCACATAATTCAATCCGTCAGGCATTGATTTGGAGAGCTCTTCTAATTCAACTTTAATTTCGTTGATAATTTCTTGTGCATTTGATCCTGGAGTTTGGTAAACAGCCATAGCGGCAGCCGGGAGTCCGTTATATCGAGATACTCCAGTATATCCTTGAGCTCCCATTTCAACTTTTGCAACATCTTTTAGATAAAGGATTTGTCCGTTATCTAATGATTTAATTACGATGTTTTCGTATTGTTCTTGTGTTTTATATTTTCCGCTATAGCGAATAACATACTGAAAGGCTTCTGCATTATTTTCACCCAATTGTCCGGCAGCTGCTTCTAAGCTTTGATCGTTGATAGAGGCAGTAACATCAGACGGAACCAACCCGTAGTTTGCCATTTTTATAGGGTCAAGCCAAATACGCATCGAGTAGTTTCGCTGTCCGAAAGCACTGGCATCTCCAACTCCGTTTACTCGTTTAAGTTGCGGAACGATGTTGATATTTAGGTAGTTTTGGATGTAGGTTTGGTCAAACTTATCGTTTTCGGAGTAAAACGAAACGAACATCAAAGCACTTGTTTGCTGCTTTTGTGTAACTACTCCGGTACGGTTTACTTCAGCAGGTAAAAGAGGTGTAGCTCGAGCCACTCGGTTCTGTACGTTTACAGTTGCAATATCCGGATCAACTCCTTGCTTAAAGAGTACGTTGATGGTTGCTTGTCCGGTATTGGTAGCAGTAGAGGTAATATAATCCATTCCTTCTACACCATTTACTTGCTCTTCTATCGGAATGATTACACTTTCCAAAACAGTTTGAGCATTGGCACCCGGATAGTTTGCAGAAATCTGCACAGTAGGAGGAGCTATCTCAGGATATTCAGTAATAGGAAGTACGGTAACTCCTAAAACCCCTAGAATAACTATAATAATCGAAATAACGGTAGACAGTACCGGTCTTTCTATGAATTTCTTTAACATAATCTAATAGATTTTTAAAATACAGGTTTTAGAGAATTAACTAGCGAATCGAAATTTACGGTTTGTGGTATAACCGGAGTATTATTTCGAAGTTTAACGATTCCTTCAACCACTACTTTGTCTCCTGGTTTAAGACCTGATTCGATGATAGCAATTCTGTTAACTTTATCCTTGATAGTTATTATAGTAGCAAAAGCAGTATCGTTTTGTATTTTATAAACATAATCAATACCTTGTTGTTCAAAGGTTGCTACTTCTGGTACTACTACTACGTTTTCGTATTCTTTTGGTATAAGAATGGTTCCGCTATTTCCGTTAGCTAAAATTCCATTAGGGTTTTTAAATCTAGCTCTGAAACTTACTGTTCCGGTTGTTTTGTCAACTTGTCCGGTTACTGTTTCTATTTTTCCTTTTTCAGAATAGGCTGCACCATTAGCCAATTGAAGTTCTACTTCCGGAAAGTTTTTGAGTTTTTCTTCTCTTGTTTTTCCTTCGGCTCTACTGATAAAATCTATGTAGTCTTTTTCGTTAAGAGCAAAGAAAACATATACATCTTCTGTTGTAGATACCGTAGTTAAAGGCATTGGATCGGCTGGACTTACTAAAGTTCCTTCTCTGAAATTTATAGAGCCCACATACCCATCTATTGAACTTCTGATGTTGGCATAATCAATAGTTGCCGCTACGCTACTATAGGTGCTTTTTGCTTGTGCTAATCTTGCTTTTGCTGTTTCGAGTTGCACACTGCTAATAATGTTTTTTTCAACTAATGGAATCAATCTATCCACTTCTACTTGTGCTGCATTTACATTAGCCATAGCTGCTTGAGCGTCTTGACTCATGGATTGAGTTTCTAAAGTAAAAAGTACTTGTCCTTTGCGAACCTTTTGTCCTTCATCCACTAAAACTTTTGTAATATACCCCGAAACTTTAGCTCTTATGTCGCTGTTTGTAGTACCTTCGATATTTGCCGGATAAGTATTGTACCCGACTAGAGATTTTGTAGGAACTTCTATAACCGGAAACGGTAGGGCAGTAGGTGCCTGTTGTTGATTGTTATTTTCTTTATTACAAGAAACAAGTAATAACGAGGCTAATAATCCACTCCAAATAATTGATTTGCTCATATTTTAAAGTTAAATTTAATTGTTGATGATAAGATTTTTTTGTTCGATTTTTTTTAGTTTCTCTAGCATTTTCTTGGTTAGCTGCTCTATTTCGTTAAGGTGCTCTTTATAGGCTTTTATGTTTTGTAAAGAGCAAAAATTTTCGGCTGTTTTCTCTTCCTTGCTCTTATACGATATAACTTTATCGAGTAGTGCTTTTTCGAATTCCATATTTTTTAAGAACCTTACGAATCGCTCGCTAAACGGATAGGCTTTAAAATATTTTTTTCGATCACCTTCGATAGTGTTATAATAGATTTTGTTTGTTTTTACCAGTAAATTTAGACTCGAAGAAATGCTACTTTTGCTAGCTTGAAGTTTTTCTACCAGATATTCAAAAGTAAGGCCTTTGTCCTTGCCTTCCATAATGAGTGTTCCCCAAACTTTACTTGTAAGAGGCGAAATAGAATGTTGGTTTTGAAGATGGATGCCCATCATCTCTATCAGCTCTTCTCTTTCTAAATCAGTATTCAATGTTAGATTCATTTTAAATAAAGTGCAAAAATAAGTTTAGTTCGGTAACTACCGAACTAAATGAGCTTAAATTTGTGTTAAT
>CAZOQH010000009.1:0-27743 GCA_964581855.1 uncultured Flavobacterium sp. | reverse complement strand
TTATCAATAGCTAAATCTATATTTCCGTTAGAGTAAAACCAAGTTCTCCAAAACCAGTTTAGATTTTCTCCGGTTGCGTTTTCGATATAATTAAAGAAATCTGTGGGTTGTGGATGTTTATAAGCCCATGTATGCGTATAACCTTTAAAGGCTTGATCAAATATTTTTGGTTCAAGAATGTATTCTCTCAGTAATACTAATCCGGTGGCAGGTTTATAATAAGCTGTATAAGCTAAATTATAACTTTTAGTGATATCCGGGAAGGTGCTTATGGGTTCTCTGTTTTTCCAAGTCATCCAACCTACTTTATTTCTTCCGTACGCTCCGTCAGTCGGATATTCTCCTTGATTAAAATTCAGTGTGCTGTAGTGATTGATAAACATATTGAGTCCTTCGTCTAGCCAAGCGTGCTTGCGTTCGTTTGATCCTACTATCATCGGAAACCAATTGTGTCCGAATTCGTGGTCGGTTACGCTCCATAAACTTGCACCTTTGGATTGATAATGACAAAAAGAAACTCCCGGATACTCCATTCCTCCTACATTGCAAGCCACGTTAATGGCAGTAGGGTATGGATATTCGAAGAGCCAGTTCGAATAAAACTCAACCGAAGCTTTAGTGTATTCCGTAGAGCGACTCCAAGCATTTTGTCCGTTGCTCTCTTTTGGGTAAACCGATTGAGCTGTTATTGTTCTTCCGCTCGGGAGATTTATTTTTGCTGCATCCCAAATAAAAGATTTAGAACTTGCAAAAGCTACATCTCTCGTATTTTTCATTTTGTAATGCCATGTCAGTTTACCGGATTGTGTTGGTCTTGTGATGGTCGTATTTCCGACTTCCTCAAGAGGAAGAATCATTACGGTAGTATTGCTCTTAGATGCCTGATCTAACCTTTCGATTTGAGTTTTTGTGAGCACTTGTTTAGGATTCTGCAGCTCACCAGAAGCCACTACAATGTGGTCGTACGGAACAGTGATTTTGTAGTCATAATTTCCGTATTCACAATAAAACTCACCTGCACCTAAATAAGGTTCTGTATTCCATCCCGATACATCGTCAAAAACTGCCACTCTTGGATACCATTGAGCTATTGCATAAACAGTCCCGTTTTCGGTTTCTAATCTTCCCATACGGTCTACTCCGTTTTCAGGAATTTTAAATTCAAAATCCATCGAAACCGTTGCCTTTCCTCCGTTGGCAGGAATAGGCTCTGCAAAGGTTACCTTCATTCTGGTATCAGTGATATAGTACTCAGACGAAGTGAAACGCTTTACTTTGGCTAAAAGGTTAGAGATTTTTACTCCTCCATCTGACTCGGCTTTGTGTCGTCCGCCTTGAACGGTCTGGTTTCCTCTACTGTTTTCTGTAAATAGATTTTGGTCTAAATACATCCAAATAAACGGAAGTTTTTCAGGTGAATTATTGGTATAGAATAATGTAATTTTTCCTTTTATGATATCGGTTTTATCATCTAATTCTACCTCAATTGTATAATCAGCCGAATTTTGCCAATATTCAGGCCCGGGATTACCGGATGCAGTACGGTATTGATTGCTTCGTCTATACAGAAAATCGTCAAAAACCTCCTGATTATTTGGTACAACTTCTTCTTGTGCTTTTACCAAACTTATATTTCCTAAAAGGAAAAATACTACTGCTAACTTTACTAAGTATTTCATAATTATTATCTTAATATCAAAAGTGCGTTACAGACTTTATGACGTTCGACTTTATGGCTAATTTCTAACTGATTTTTAATCCGTTTTTTGTTATTGAGTTTGTGGTTAATAAAACTACGTCTTTTTTGGATTACGTATCATTTCCGAGAAAATTTTTACGCCTTTGCTCGCTGTTTCTTTTATTTTAATAACTTTTTTTCCGTAGAGTTCCGGAATACTTTTATCCACTATATAAATAGGTGTATTAACTGGGATGTAAGAGACTAAGTTTGCGGCAGGATATACTTGTAGGGAAGTTCCGACAATCAAAAAAATATTGGCTTTTTGGGCTATTTCAATGGCCTTTTCAAACATCGGAACACTTTCTCCGAACCATACAATATCAGGTCTAAATCTACTTCCGTCAGGAGCTATATCCTCTAAATTCATATCTGAATCTACATAAGTTGGATGCGATTTATCCCAACTGCTGCATTTTGAAAGCAAACTTCCGTGAATATGCAAAACATTAGAAGAGCCTGCTCTTTCGTGCAAATCATCAACATTTTGAGTAATGATACAAACATCAAAGTCTTTTTCTAAATCTTTGAGGATCAGATGAGCTTGATTAGGTTCTACCTCTTTGAGTTGCCTTCGTCTTTGGTTGTAAAACTGTAGAACCAACTCAGGGTTTTTCTGCCAAGCTTCGGGGGTGGCTACCTCTTCAATCCGATAATTTTCCCACAAACCATCATTATCCCTGAAGGTCTTAATTCCGCTTTCTGCACTAACTCCCGCTCCAGTCAGAACGACAATTCGTTTGTTATTCATTATTCTTCAAATTCGATTTTTCGGGTTGTATCGATTTTTGCAATCATATAGGGCTGCGTAAGAGCCATAGTGGCCATTCCGTCCGGATAAGTTTTTTTAACCTTAACAATTACTTTTCCTTTTTCTTGTCTTACACTTTCAATTCCTATAGTATATCCTCCTGTATTTTTTTCTCCCATAAAAAGAGCCACTACTCGGCTTTTAGCAAAGTCGATATTAGGTACTAATTCGTCTTTCACCACAGCATAAACTTTTTTTAAATCCTCATGGTTATCAATAACTTCGTACGATTGTGTTTTTTTTCCTAAATAACCTGAGTCGGTTAGAACTTGATACGAAATACTTTTGGTTGATTTTGAAGATCCACAGGCAAACAATACCACTAACGAAAATAAAGCGACTATTTTTTTCATAAAATTATAATTTTTCTTTTCTGTATTCATTTAAAATTTCTCGGTATAGCTCCTCATATAAAGGAATTATATTGTGAATATCAAACTTGTAAGCTGTTTGTTTTGCTTGTTGTTTGAATTGTTCTAAAACCTGATTATTCTTTAATATTTTAATGGCATTTTTAGCCATTTCGTCTATATTACCTACATCGGATAAATAACCCGAAAAACCATTGATGTTTACCTCTGGCAATCCTCCTGAGTTACTCGATATAACCGGAACTCCCAAAGCCATTGCCTCGAGAGCAGCCAGTCCGAAGCTTTCGGTTTGTGAAGGTAATAAAAATAAATCAGAACTACATAAAATTCGGTTGATCTCGTGAGTATTTCCAAAGAAAATAACTTTGTCGGTAATGCCTAATTCTTCACATTTTCTCTCAGCTTTTTCTTTTTCCGGACCGTCTCCGACCATCAAGAGTTTAGACGGAATTTCTTTTTGAATTTCAAAAAACACATCAATCACGTCAGGGATTCGTTTAACAGAACGAAAATTACTGATATGAGTGATAATTTTCTCGTTATCTTTTGCTAAAATATGACGTTCACATTTTCTTTCTTTTCTGTGAGTTTCATCCGAGAAATCAATAAAATTCGGTATTACTTTTATTTCTTTACGAATATCAAATATCTGGTTGGTTTCCTCTTTCAAACTTTCTGAAACCGAAGTTACCACATCTGATTTATTAATCGAAAATGTAACTGCTGTTTTATAATTCGGATGCTTTCCGACAAGTGTAATGTCTGTACCGTGAAGCGTAGTAACCATCGGAATATATATTCCTTCGTCTTCGAGCATTTTTTTGGCCATATATCCAGCATAAGCATGAGGAATAGCATAATGAACATGCAAAAGCTCAATATCGTACAACTTAACCATATCTACAATTTTGCTCGAAAGAGCTAATTCGTAAGGTTGATAATGAAAAAGAGGGTACTCTTGTATGTTTACTTCGTGATAAAATATATTTGGATTGAGTAGCTCTAAGCGAACCGGTTGTTTGTAGGTTATAAAATGAACTTCATTTCCTTTTTTTGCCAATTCCAAACCAAGCTCAGTAGCTACAACACCACTTCCCCCAAAGGTTGGATAGCAAACAATAGCAATTTTCATAAATTGATTTATTTAAAGCATAAATGTAGCAAGTTTTTTTTGAATTTTGGATTTGATAAACGGGATTTAGTATTTTTTTAAGTTTTGTAGATTATTTAAACATTGATATTTGAAATTGTAATTGATATTGCCATCGATATTGTTATTTTTGCAGTATGATACGCTATTTTTTAAACAAAACAGGATATGCTTTTTTGACACTTTTTGGAGTGGTTACGGTTATTTTCTTTTTGTTTAATGTACTTCCGGGAGACCCTGCCCGAATGATGCTCGATCAGAATGAGAACTCAGAACAAATGGCAATTATCAAAAAAAAATACGGTTTTGACAAGCCCGTGCACGAACAGTATTTTTTGTACCTCAACGATCTTTCTCCTGTTTCCTTTCACAGTAAAAATCCTGACAATTATACTTATTTAAATCCGGAAAAATATTCAGCCTTACCACTCTTTTCGGTAGGCAACACTCAAATTGTACTCAAAGCCCCATACTTAAGAGAAAGTTTTCAGAAAACGGGTAAAAATGTAAGCGAAATTATATCAAGCACCCTTCCTAACACAGCTATCTTAGCCGTTTTTGCTATTATTATTGCCATAGGAGTTGGCATATTTTTAGGAATAATTTCTGCCCTTTATAAAGATACTTTTATCGATCGCTTTATAGCGGTTGTTAGCACATTAGGAATGAGTGTTCCGAGTTTTTTTGCTGCAATATTATTTGCTTGGATTTTTGGCTTTGTATTATATGAATACACGAATCTGAACATGACCGGAAGTCTTTATGAAGTAGATGATTTTGGCGAAGGCAAATTCATACAATGGAAAAACCTAGTTCTTCCTGCTATAGTTTTAGGAATTCGTCCGTTGGCAGTAGTTGTGCAGTTAACTCGAAATTCTCTTTTAGAAACCTTAGGGCAAGATTACATACGTACAGCTAAAGCTAAAGGTTTGTCTAATGCTAAAATCATCAAAAAACACGCCTTAAAGAATTCTTTAAACCCTGTTGTTACTGCGATTTCGGGTTGGTTTGCTTCTATGCTGGCAGGAGCTGTTTTTGTAGAATATATATTCGGTTGGAACGGATTAGGCAAAGAGATTGTCGATGCTTTAAATTACCAAGATTTACCAGTGATTATGGGCTCAGTATTAGTAATAGCGACTACCTTTATCGTTATCAACATTTTAGTTGATTTGGTTTACGCTTATTTAGATCCAAAAATACGTTTTTAAAGAAACTTATATCGACTTCGACTTTTTGTCAAAATACATATCCCTAAAGCTTTCGTTTTTGTATTTATCTGTTTTTCTAAACAACACATCAGGAGTAACCTCATGAGGATGTTCAAAACCACAAGCTCCTATGAACTCAGCTACTGCTTTCATGGTATTTCGATGGAAATTGGCAACTCTTACACTTTTATTGGTAATATCCATTCCTTTGTATAGCTTTTTGTCTTGTGTTGCAATTCCGACAGGACATTTTCCGCTATCACATTGCAATGCCTGAATACATCCCAAAGCAAACATCATTCCTCTGGCACTATAACAAGCATCTGCTCCGAATGCCATTGCTTTAGCGATATCAAACGAAGTAATAATTTTTCCTGATGCAAGAATCTTAATTTCATCTCGCAATCCGTGTTTTTTAAGTAGCGTTGTCACAAAAACAAGTGCGTCAGCCACTGGCATTCCTATATAATCGATGAATTCCATCGGAGCTGCTCCTGTACCTCCTTCTGCTCCATCCAGCACGATAAAATCAGGCTTGATTCCGGTAGCTAACATTGCATCCACGATTTCTTCAAATTCATCTTTTCTACCGATACACAATTTGAATCCGACCGGTTTCCCGCCCGAAAGGTCTCTCATTTTTTTAATAAAATGAAGCAATTCGGTAGCATTAGAAAAAGCAGTATGAGCTGACGGAGAATGTACATCCGTATAAGGTTCTATACTTCGTATTCTGGCAATTTCGGGAGTATTTTTCTGAGCCGGAAGCAATCCACCATGTCCGGGCTTAGCTCCTTGAGATAATTTTAACTCAATCATTTTCACCTCCGGATAATTAGCTCTTTCGGCAAATAATTCGTCATTAAAATTTCCGTCTTTATCTCTACAACCAAAATATCCCGTTCCGATTTGCCAAATTAAATCTCCTCCTTGTCTGTGATAATCACTTATTCCTCCTTCACCTGTATTGTGTGCAAAACCTCCCATTTTAGCCCCTTTGTTAAGCGACATAATCGCTGTTTTCGAAAGAGCTCCATAACTCATCGCACTTATATTATACAAACTTAGGCTATAAGGTTGTTTACAATCTTTACCTCCTACTAATGTTCTAAAAGTTTCAGGATTAGCTTTTTTAGGATAAATTGAGTGAGCAGCCCATTCGTATCCCACTCTTGTTGGTTCGTCTTGCATACCAAAGGCTACCGTTTCTTTTTCGTTTTTAGAACGTTGATATACAATAGAGCGTTGTCTTCTATTAAAAGGTTTACCGTCTGTTTCTCCTTCAAAGAAATATTGACGGAATTCCGGACGTACCGATTCGAACAAATATCTAAAACGTGCCAAGAATGGATAATTCTTGCGTAAAGTATGCTTGATTTGAATGGTATCATACAATACTGCTTCGAGCAATAATACCGGAAAAATAAGTGTCCAGTATGACCAAGAATTGAAAACAATCATCAACAACACAAAACCTAAAAACAGTAAAGTTACACTCCATACGATAGCGCGTACACTTAAACTATTATAAATTCTTTTTATCATAATATAAAGTTGAATCTAAATTAGCTACAGAAATTTTATTAAACAGGAAATATTTTTCTATTTGTCAAAGATGAAACGACAAATAAAATAAGTGAATCAATGTTTATACTTAAACATGCTTTATTACGGAACAAGTCTTTTATAGACGGAATCGGAAAAACTCTCATTATTGAGCAATTCTAATTTTATTGAGCAAAATTACTGCTATTTATATGAACTCCAAAATAAAATAAGAGGTTTTTTAAAGGTATAACAAAAATTAACTTCTTTAAGAAAAAACAACCTGATTCAGAATAGATTGCAAATTCCATTTTTTTAAAACGTCATAACCAAGCTCTCCATTGTACACAAAAAGTGGAGAATCAAAATTATTGGTATATAAACCTCCTGTTCCTAATCCTTGAGGCATAGGATTATTTTGTAAAAAGGTAAATTGAGCGATTGCATTCAGACCAATATTAGATTCTAAAGCCGAAGTAATCCACCAACCTATTTTGTGTTTTTCGGCCAACTCAATCCATTGTTTTGAACCTTTAATTCCTCCGATCAAACTCGGTTTTAAAATGATGTATTGAGGGTTAATTTTTTGCAGTAAAGCTTCTTTTTGTTCGTAAGAAAACACTCCGATTAGCTCTTCGTCTAACGCAATCGGAAAAGGAGTGGATTTGCACAACTCTGACATACTGTCAGTCTGATTTTTCTTAATAGGCTGCTCTATGCTATGTAACTCATAACCAGATAAATGATTAAGCTTACATAAAGCTTCACTTTTATCAAAAGCTCCGTTTGCATCCACCCTGATTTCGATTTGATTTTCGTCGAAATTAGCTCGAATAAACGCTAATAATTCTAATTCTTTGTCGAATTCTATAGCCCCAATTTTGAGTTTTATACACTTAAATCCTTGGTTTATTTTTTCTTCAATTTGTTGCTTCATAAACTCCTTCTCTCCCATCCAAACCAAACCGTTAATAGGGATATTTTTAGTGCCTTTTGTAAAGTCAGATTCAAAAATTTCGAAGGGATTATTTTTTGATTTAAGCGAATAAAATGCCGTTTCCATTCCGAATTGGATAGACGGGAATTCTAATAATTCTTCCCATAATTTTTCCATTCCGAGATGAATATTTTGACAAGTCCATTTGAGTTTTTCTTCATAATCTTCTCGGTCATCTATGCTCAGTCCTCTCAAAATTCCGCATTCTCCTATCCCGAATTTACCGTTTTCTTCTAAAACAATAAACCAAGTTTCTTTTTGAGTCATCACACCACGCGAGGTGCCACTTGGTCGTTTAAAGTTGAGAATATATTTATGATAAGTTGCTTTCATGTTAGTTACTGAATGCTTTTAGCATTTAATGGGCTACTTTTTCTAAATCAAATCGTATTGTAATAAAGCCCTTTGATGATTCCGTCCGAAAGTCCGATTTTAGGGACATAAATTTGTTTGGCACCACTCCATTTCATTGCATTGAGGTAGATTTTAGAAGCGGGAATAATCACGTCTGCTCGGTCTGCATTCAGTCCTAATTCGGTTATTCTTTGTTCGTAGCTCATTTTATTTAGCATGTTAAATTGACTTTGAACATACGAAAAAGTAAGAGGCTTTTCCTGAGGTTTTCCGGACATTTTGAACAGTTTGTTAATATTTCCTCCCGAACCAATTAAAATAACATTGTTGTAATCTTGAGTAACTGATTTAATCCATTTTTCGATTTCTACCCATACTAAATCCGTTACCTGATTGTTTAAAAAACGAACGGTACCCGCCTTAAACGATTTAGATGTTACCATTTTACCTTCAGAAAAAAGAGTGAATTCGGTGCTTCCTCCTCCTACATCCACATAAAGATAAGATTCATCCGTTTTTAGCAAGTCGTGTAAGTCGGTTGAAGCAATGATTTTCGCTTCTTTTTTTCCGTCAATAATATGGATTTTCACTCCTGTTTTCTTCTTAATGTGATGCACTATTTCTTCTCCATTCAGCGCTTCACGCAAAGCCGAAGTAGCACAAGCCATATATTTTTCTACCCGATGCACTTTCATCAAAAGCGAATAAGCTTTAATGGCATCTACCATCCTATCAACATTCTCTTCTGAGATTTCGCCTACCGTAAAAGCATCCTGCCCCAAACGAACCGGAACACGAACTAACGAACTCTTGCTAAACTGTGTGGTTTTACCTTTTTGCTCTACTATATTGGCCACCAACAAACGCATCGCATTCGAACCAATATCTATAGCTGCATATTTTTTAATATTAATCATTCTGTGTGTTTTCGAATCTTTTTAAACGCTGTTTAAGTTTCTAAAATTATCCGTTTTGTTCTTCTAATTTCTTTTGATAATATCTATACATTTCTTGTTGCGAACGAAATTCTTTTTTGCCTTTATTCGAAACATATTTATTATCTAATTCTTCGGAGTGAATTCGGGCTTTTACATTGGCCTTCCAACCAATATTAAACACATCCAATAACTCTTTTTTGATTTCTTCGTCATAAATCGGACAGCTTACTTCTACCCTTTCGTCGATATTGCGAGTCATAAAATCAGCAGACGAAATATATACATCGGGGTTTCCGCTGTTGGCAAAAATATAAATCCGAGAGTGTTCTAAAAAGTTATCAACTATACTTATAGCTTCGATGTTTTCGCTCATTCCTTCAATTCCTGGAACTAAGCAACAAATTCCCCTGACAATCAACCGAACCTGAACTCCATTCTGACTTGCTTCGTAAAGTTTGTCAATCATCTCAAAATCGGTAAGACTATTCATTTTTAGATAAATATAAGCTTCTTTACCTTCAATAGCGTTGAGTATTTCTCGGTCGATGAGTTTATAAAAACGTTTTCTAGTATGATGAGGCGAAACAATTAAATGTTTGTAATTGTGTAACTTGTAATTGATATCCAGAAATTCAAATACTTTTTCAACTTCTTTTAATAGCTTTTGATTCGCAGTCAAAAGAGTTACATCGGTATAAACTTTTGCTGTAGTTTCGTTAAAATTTCCGGTAGAAATAAACCCGTAACGTCTTATTTTACCGTTTTCGATTCGGTCAACCACACAGGTTTTAGCGTGCACTTTAAGTCCTTTGATTCCGAAAATAAGCTCAATTCCTTCTTCTTGCATCAAACGAGAATATTTAATGTTACTTTCCTCGTCAAATCTCGCTTGTAATTCGACTTGCGCTACAACTCTTTTTCCGTTCTTGACCGCATTGATAAGCGAACTTATAATTTGGGAATTTTTTGCCAATCGATACAACGTAATTTTGATAGTTGTCACTTTCGGATCTAAAGCAGCTTCTCTCAAAAACTTAATAATATACGAAAACGATTGATAAGGTGCATGAACCAAATAATCTTTTTGGGCAATCTTCTCTACAATACTTCCTTCAAGGCTCAATCCTTTTACCGGAAGTGCCGGAACTTTCGGATACAATAAATCATTCCTTCCCAAATCCGGAAACTTCATGTAATCGCGTCGGTTGTGGTATCTTCCTCCAGGGATTAAACTATCTGTAGCATCAATTCCCATTTTTTCTAAAAAGAAATTCAGTGTATCGTCTTCAATGTCCTTGTCGTACACAAAGCGAACCGGCTCTCCTACTTTTCGTTCTCTAATTCCTCTAGAGATTTTCTCCATCAAACTCTTGCTCATATCTCCGCTTATATCCAATTCTGCATCTCTGGTAATTTTAATCATATGAGCAGAAACGCTTTCGTAGTTGAATAAACTAAAAATATTGTCGAGATTCAACCGAATTACATCGTCAAGCATGATAATATATTGATTTCCGTTTTCTTTAGGCAATACTACAAAACGGTTTAAGGCAGGAGGAATTTCGATAATGGCATAACGAATTTCTTTTCCTTCTTGTTTAGGATTCATCACCAACTTGACCGCTAAATATCCGGATGTGTCTTTTAAAAGCGGAAATTCGGCTAAGTCATTCAAAACAATGGTTACCAATTCAGGTGAAACCCTTTGCAAAAAGAATTCTTTTATAAATTGTTTTTGACTATCCGAAACCTCGTCTTCTTGAATGATGTATATTCCGTTTGCCTTGAGTTCTTCTTCTATTTGATTGAGAATTCTCAAACTTTCTGCTTGTTGCTTGATAACAATATCTGTAATATCGTAGAGCAATTCGTGTGAGGTAATTCCACCAAGAACTTTTTTCCCTGATTTACCTTCCATCTGCAGTCGTCTAATTGCAGCATATCGGACTCTGAAGAATTCGTCTAAATTATTTGAAAAAATACCTAAAAATCGGAATCGATCTAATAGCGGAACTCTAGAATCAGCTGCTTCCTGAAGTACTCTTGCATTAAATGCCAACCAACTTTTTTCTCTGTCTATATATCTATAATTTTTTTCTTTATTAAGATGCATCATAATAATATGCGATAATTAAAACTTGACAAATATCGGAATAAGTTTAATACAAAGTGCTTGAATAAACTTTAAAGAATGTTTAATTTTTGTGCTTTTAATCTTAAATAGGGCTTGTTGTATCAACTATTTAAATAAAAAAGCACTTTTACGATTTGAAGTCTTTAGGAAAAATAACCTTTTGTACGGTTCCTTTAGAAATATTCCCCCATTGTTTTTGCTCAAAAGATATAGAAACAAAACCACAGGTTTTTACGTTATCGAGATAGATATTTCCGAACTCGTTTACAAAGTCTGTAATTGCAGGATTATGTCCGAAAACTATTAGATTATCAAAACGATCATCACATTTTCTGATTTCCATCTCGAGTTGTTTTTCGTCAAATGTATATAAAGAATCCTTGAAAACGATGAGTTCTTCAGGACACTTAAGGTTTTGCGCAAAGATTTTAGCTGTTTCTGAGGCTCTTTTGGCTGTACTCGACCAAAAAACAAATGAATTCGGAAGATGTGAATGTATTTTTTCGGACATTAAATAAGCGTCTTTTATGCCTCTATGCGCTAGAGGCCTTTCTTTGTCAAGAACAGGCAAATCCCAACTTGATTTAGCATGTCTAATAAGTATTAATTTCTTCATAAAGCCATCAACTTTGAATAGCCAATATAAAAAAATATTTTTAAAGTAAATAAAAAATATTAAAAATTTTAGCCTTTTCTCTTTATAATAAAAAGCTCATTATATTCCTCAATGCCAGAATGCACAAATATTTCAAACTTATCTTGAGGATAGTTTAATTTGTATTTTTGATTTCTACCTTCATCTTCCTTGCTGATATTCATTGTGTTAAACAGAATTCTTCCATTGTTTTTTAAGACTGAAACTAAATCTTGAGAAAACTCTTCTTTGAACAAAAAAGAAGGCATTTCTTTATCCTGAAAGATATCTACAATTATTAAATCATATTTGCGAGTTTCTTGTTTCAGAAATTGTTCTGCATCTGCAATTACCACCTCAAAATTCTGGATTTTATCAAGATTAAAATAAGAGTTGGCTATTTCAATTATACTGCTATCAATTTCAACACCCCTTATGGTTCCTTCATATTTAAGATCGTTCACTAAGGTTTTAACGACACTTCCTCCGGCCACTCCTAAAACCAAAATATGACTCATTTCTTTAATGGCATCAAAACCAATTTGTTTGAGCCCATACCGTAAAACTCTTTGCAAACTTCCGTACGAATAATTAGTATTCTGTGAATCTAAGACAAGTTCTCCGTTATATAAGGTAATTTCGATGGTTTTACTTATTTTAGACTCCGATTTGTAAAGACGTATCGGAACTATATAACTCAACAGCTTTTTTAGCATTGAAATAACTTTTAGATGTGATTTCAAAAATAGTCGTATTTTTACATAAATAACAAATGAATGAAGGTTATATTATATAAGTTTATATTTTTCAGACTAATGAAATGGAAAATTATAGGAGAGATTAAAGAAGAAACCAAAAAATGTATTTTATTAGTTGCTCCCCATACTAGTTGGCATGATTTTTACATTGGTGTTTTTTGTAGAGGAATTATCCAAAAAAGCATGAATTTCGTAGCTAAAAAAGAATTGTTTATTTTCCCTTTCGGATATTACTTCAGATGGATGGGAGGAGCTCCTCTAAACAGAGGCAAAAACGAAAACAAAGTAGAAGCAATTGCTAAAATATTTAAACAAAAAGAAGAATTTCGATTAGCCATTGCACCTGAAGGAACACGAAAAAAAGTAGATAAATGGAAAACAGGATTTTACTACATTGCTAGAGCTGCTAATATTCCTGTGGTTCCCGTTGCTTTTGACTGGAAGAATAAAGAAGTAAAAATAGGAGACCCTTATTTCGTAACAGACAATATACATATAGATATTTCGAGGCTTGGGCAACATTTTAAAGGAGTAGTAGGTAAAATTCCTGAATATAGCTATCAAGTAAAATAATAGATTTATTGTAAAAAAGTTGAATAATAATACTAAAATAATCGGACTTACAGGAGGAATTGGGAGTGGTAAATCTACTATTGCTCGATTTTTTGCTGAATTAGGAGTTCCTGTATATATTGCAGATTCTGAAGCAAAAAAAATTATGGACAACTTCGAAACCATTCAAGAAGTTCAAACTATTTTTGACCAAAATGTAATTTTAGAAAACGGGAAATTAGATCGCAAAAAAATAGCTTCCATTGTATTTAATGACCCTAAGAAACTAGAAGAACTCAATGCTATTATTCACCCTAAGGTAAACCAAAACTTTAAAAATTGGTTAAAAAAACACCGTGAATTTCCTTACATCATTAAAGAAGTAGCTATTATTTTTGAAACAAATTCTGAGAAACAATTTGATAAAATTATCTTGGTAACAGCGCCCGAATCTACTCGTATAGAAAGAGTTACCAAAAGAGATAACAGTACGTACGAACAAGTACTAGAACGCATAAGAAACCAACTACCCGATACTGATAAAATTAAGAAAAGTGACTTTATTATTGAGAATTTAGATTTAAAATCCTCAAAAAATGAAGTAAAAAAATTGCATAAACTACTAATTTCGTTATAAAAGACATTTTATTTTGTTAATTTTTGGTTAATGTCCTTAAAACTTGAGTGTTAAAATTCGTATATTTGTGATGATGAATAAAGTATTGTTTCGCACACTTGTTGTGCTTATGTCATTAGCTTTAGTGGGTATTACGCTAGTTCAGGTTTACTGGATTCAGTCTTCTTTAGCACAGAGCGAAGAGCAGTTTAAGTATCAGGTAAAGCAAGCTATAGCTAATGTTTCGGACAGATTAGAACAGAATGAAGTCAATACTTTTGTCAGTGAATATAATAAACTAAAAGATAGTATTGGACGTCCTGTTTACGAACAAGATTTAATCGCTTTTAAGGCTATACAGACCGACATCAATACAAAAGAAACTATTTTGTTTTCGAACACAATAACCTCACAAGATTATAATATTAATCTTTCGTTCTTTGATATGAATGCCGATTCAATTCCTGTCAGAAATTATACGACAAGAACAAAAGCAGAAATCTATAGAAATAATCAGCTGAAAGACAATAGCACTATTTCTACAGACACCAGTCCGGATGAAGTCATAGAATTTGAAGGAGAATTGGATATACTGAAAAGAGCACAATTTGAAATTTCTTTAAAAAATTTAGCTTCTTTATTACCCATCCAGAATAGGGTTTCGGTAGATGAAATTAATCGCTTATTAACAGAGCAATTCAAAAACTACGGAATTAATACTCCGTTTGAATTTGCTGTTTACAGTAACGGATTAGCAACAAAAGTAAAATCTGATCGATTCCGATACGATAAAGAACACACCTATTCGATTCCTGTTTTTAATGATTATGAAGATACTAAAAATCGGATAGAACTCTTGGTGAGTATTCCACAAAAAGAAAGATATTTGTTTTCGGATGTAATAGGAATCACTATTTTAAGCTTTTTGTTTACCTTTATCATCATTATAGCTTATGTAAGTGCTTTGAGTCAATGGATAAAACAACGTAAGATATCTGAAATCAAAACGGATTTTATAAACAATATGACCCATGAGTTTAAAACTCCTATTGCTACCATAAACTTAGCTCTCGATGCAATTAAAAATCCTAAAGTACGAGAAGATACTGAACGTTCTAACCGCTACTTAGAAATGATTCGAGATGAGAATAAGCGCATGCACGCACAGGTTGAAAATGTTCTTAGAATTTCTAAACTTGAAAAACGTGAAGTTGACATCGATAAAGAACCACAAAATATAATAGATTTTCTAGAAAATGCGGTTGAACACGTACGGTTAATTGTCGAAAGTAGGCAAGGAATAATCACCAAGCACTTAAATGCAACCCGAACAACTGTGCTTTTAAACGATGTCCATATAACAAATGTTTTGGTAAACGTATTAGACAATGCTATCAAATATTCTCCAGAAACTCCTATAATTGACGTATATACCGAAAATGTAAAGGATTTTATTTTGATTAAAATCCAAGATAAAGGACAAGGAATGAGTAAGGCAGTACAAAAACGAGTGTTCGAGAAGTTTTACAGAGAGCATACCGGAGACATTCACAACGTAAAAGGACACGGTTTAGGTCTTGCTTACGTAAAAAACATTGTAGAGAATCATAATGGTCAGGTTTTTGTGGAAAGTGAAAAAGGAAAAGGTAGTACCTTTATTATAAAACTACCGCTTATTAATTAAAACAAATAAAACAAATAATATATAACAATTATGGAAACTAACAAAAAAATACTTTTAGTCGAAGATGATCCGAACTTCGGAGCCATTCTAAAAGATTATTTAGCTTTAAACAACTTTGAGGTTACCCTTGCAAAGAACGGAATGGAAGGTCTCGAAAAGTTTAAAAAAGATACATTTGATTTATGTATTTTGGATGTAATGATGCCTTATAAAGACGGGTACACATTAGCAAAAGAAATACGTGATAAAAATAAAGAAGTACCTCTTATCTTTTTAACTGCAAAAACAATGAAAGAAGATGTACTAAAGGGATACAAAGTAGGAGCTGATGATTACCTGAACAAACCTTTTGATTCAGAGGTTTTATTGGTTAAAATAAATGCTATCATCCAACGCAAAGCATTAGAAGCAAGCAAAGTTGACAACGCTAAATTCGAGTTCCAGATCGGAGATTTTCATCTGAACTCTAAATTGCGTTTTCTAACCTTTAGAGACGAAGAGCCTATTAAGCTTTCTCCTAAAGAAAATGAACTTCTGAAAATGCTAGCACTTCATGAAAATGATTTGATGCCACGTGAATTAGCACTTACAAAAATCTGGAGAGATGACAATTATTTTACCTCTCGTAGTATGGACGTATATATTGCTAAATTGCGTAAATATTTGAAACCAGACGAAAATGTAGAAATCATCAACATTCACGGAGAAGGTTTCCGTTTAGCAATCAAAAAATAATCTAAAAGCCAGTTTGTAAGCTGGCTTTTTTAATGATATTTATCATAGTACAACTATTCTATACTCATTACTTTTGTACAAAAGTATGAGCAAAATATGAATACACAACTTATAAGGAAATACAATATTCCTTGCCCTCGTTATACCAGTTATCCTACCGTTCCGTATTGGGAAGATGATAAGTTTAATTATGAAAAGTGGTTAGATACTTTACGAAAATCATTTATAGAAAGCAATGCAACTGAAGGAATCTCGATATACATCCACCTCCCTTTTTGTGAAAGTTTATGCACGTTTTGTGGTTGTAACAAACGAATTACTAAACAACATTCGGTCGAAACTCCGTATATTGATGCTGTACTAAAAGAATGGGAATTATATTGCCAGCAGTTTCAGAGTAAACCCATCATTAAGGAAATTCACCTCGGAGGAGGAACACCTACATTTTTCTCAACCGAAAACTTAAAAAAATTGCTTAGCGGAATTTTTGAAAAATCCAAAATTGCAGCAACCTACGAATTTAGCTTTGAAGGACATCCCAACAATACTACCAAAGAACACTTACAAACTCTTTACGATTTAGGATTCAGACGCGTAAGTTTTGGAGTACAAGATTACTCTGCTACTGTTCAAAAAGCAATTAACAGAATTCAACCTTTTGAAAACGTAAAACAAGTTACTGATTGGGCACGCAAAATTGGATATACTTCAGTAAGTCATGATTTAATTTTTGGGCTTCCCTTTCAACAATTAGAAGATATTTTCGATACTATCGAAAAAACAATCACACTACAGCCCGATCGATTGGCTTTTTACAGCTATGCACATGTTCCGTGGATTAAAGGAAATGGACAAAGAGGTTTTAAAGACGAAGATGTTCCAAGAGATGAGCAAAAAAGGGAAATGTACGAAAAAGGAAAGCAACTCCTCTTAGAAAAAGGTTATCTCGAAATCGGGATGGATCATTTTGCGTTACCTTCTGATTCACTTTATACTTCGTATAAAAACAATATTATGCACCGCAACTTTATGGGATATACTTCTTCTAAAACCCAACTAATGATAGGACTAGGCGTTTCGTCTATAGGTGATACGTGGTATAGTTTTGCACAAAATGAAAAAAATATAGAGGATTATTATCAAGCTTTAGAGCAAAATAAACTTCCGGTAAATCGAGGACACTTACTTCATCAAGAAGACTTAATCATCCGAAAACATATTTTAGACCTG
The DNA here is from genome assembly GCA_964581855.1 of uncultured Flavobacterium sp. GTDB lineage: Bacteria > Bacteroidota > Bacteroidia > Flavobacteriales > Flavobacteriaceae > Flavobacterium. The sequence goes on along the minus strand of CAZOQH010000009.1, from coordinate 10,285 downwards.
ATGTGCCATTTTCAAACTTCATGGAATCAGAAAGAAATGTATTTTCCTGAAATTCAAGAAACTATAGACAGTTTAAAAGAAATGGAAAATGATGGTTTGGTAATCATAAATCCATATAGCATACAGGTTACCGAAATGGGAAGACCTTTTATTCGAAATATCTGTATGGCATTTGATTTACGACTTAAAAGGCGTTCACCAGAAACCAAACTGTTTTCGATGGCAATCTAAAACAAATAAAAACCTATGATTCTTTCTCAAGAATCATAGGTTTTTATTATTATATTATTGTATTACACTTTTATAGTGTAAGAAACTTAGCTTAATTCTTCGCTTTGTGCTTTCTTTTCTGCTCTTTTTTCTTTCCACATCTCGAAAGAATGTCCTGTTACCCAGTAAAAAGCAAAACCTATTAAGAATAACAAAAGCCAAAAGCCCATTGTGAAAATGGTTAAAAACAAAAGAAATCCTAAATATTGCTGAAATTCAAACATAATTTATTTTTTTGTGTACTTATAAAGCACAAATGTACAATTATAAATTTACTTTTTGAAATGAAAATAGTATTTTTTTAACAAGGTTATACACAATTTAAATCAATTCTTAATTTAGAGTCAAAGCACCCAAAATTTCTTGTGACATAAAAGGTCCACCCGGATATTTTGCAGTATAATCAAGATTTAACCAAATTTGCCCTCTCTCATCAATATGATAATAAATCTCCTGATTCTTGCTTTCTTCCACAAACAAAACCTCTTTAATTAAGTAAATAACCGTCTCTAAATCCGATTTACTTCCAATCAACATTTCGGGATAAATATGTGCTTGTGTATGAATCAATCTAGGAGTTCCTCCGATTGCTCGTATGGCTGCTGCCATAAGTATAGCGTGATCATCACAATCTCCAGAAAAATGTTGAAGAGATTCTGAAGCATTAGCAATATATTCTCTGCCTTTAGGATCATTTACATAATTCCATTTACTCTGAATTTCCTTAAAAACAGCAAAGCATTGAATGGTTTGTCTATATTTTTGATATCCTTTTATGTTTCGAAAGTGTTTGGTAGTAGAGCTAAGAGCAAAGTTTCGAACTTGTGGATTATTATATTCAATAGCTTTTATAATTTTTGAACGATTCGGAAACGGAAGTAACTTAGATACAATAATATCTTGTGGATAAGGATTCTCTGCCATGGCAAAAATCATTACCCTATAATCATCAAAAACACTTCGAAAGCCATATCCTCCAAAAAAAGTTCCCCATAGCAGAACTAAAATATACAAGGCAATGCAAATAATAATTACTCTTCGCATCAACCTCAAAAGCAACTGAATTACGACCAACAGAACAATAAAAATCAGTATTCTATCGATATGAAAAGACCATTCTGGATCAATAATATTTTGATGGATAATAATAAATATCGGAATAGCAATCAGAACATTCAAAAGAAAAATAATTACCCCGTCCCAAGGTTTTTTTATGGTCAGTTTTTGAGAAACAGATTTTATTTTTTCTTTGAAAGTTAGGTTCATAACCTCTTTTGTCAGATTGCTACTATATCTACAAAAGTACCTTTTTTATCGATAATGTTAAGTTCAAAAAGCTGATTTTGAATTTTGTTTAACATTTTTTCATCTAGATTTTTTTGACTCCATTGAGTGAGTTTCAACCATTCCTGAATATCTTCTGGTTTTTGGTCATACCTTACCGACAATGTTTTATCGATACTCGGAATCATTTTAAACTCTTCGGTTGTTTGATTGATAATACGCAAAACCGATTCTATAGTTTGCGGATGTTGTTCTAGAACCTCGTTTCTGACTGCGATAACAAAGCTAACCCATGGAGTAGGGCAATCTGCTAAACGTCTAAATATTCCTTTATCTACAATGGGTTTGGTCATAAACCGCTCCCACATAAAATAATCTGCAATTCCGTTAGTAAGTGCCTCAACCGCTCCCTCGAGCGTGTTGATTACCTCAAACTTTAAGTCAGACGGATTCCAACCTTGGTTTTTTGCATTGACAAAAGCCATCAGATGCGAACCTGAACCATAACGACTAATAGCCACCTTAGTATCTTTTAAATCCTCTAATTTTTGATAAGGTGAATTTGCTCCTACATGAATTCCCCAAATCAATGGTGATTTTACAAAAACTTGTACAATCTTACTCGAGTTGCCTTCCAAAATATCTTTGATGATTCCTTCGGTCAAAATAATAGCCATATCGGTTTCTCCGTTTCGAAGCATCTGACATAATCTACCAGTACCTTCAGGTACATCGGTCCATTGCAAATCTATTCCTTCGGCTTCAAATTCTCCTCCCTCTATGCACAAATGCCAAGGAAGATTAAAATGTTCGGGTACTCCCGCTATTTTTATGGTTTTCATTTTTGCTTACTTATTAAAATTGTAATATTATTTATAAATCAAGTATTTCTTTCGAATTTCTTTAAATGCTTCCAAATCTGCTTCCCAAGTTTTACGGATTTCTGATTCGGATAATCCTTGCTCGATTTGCTGTCGTAATTTATTTGTTCCAGCTAATTTAACGAAAAAGTTATTAAAAAAATTAGCTTTATCCGAAGTGTTTTTATAAGCTTCAATAAGCCATTTTATTTCTAATTTATGCACATCTTCTGTCTCCGACAAATCTCTTCCAAAACATATTTTACCGTTATGCATTGGATCTTTAGCGCCTAAATTGGGCTTTGGAATGAATTCGAAATCCATATTCTTTAAAAAAGGTGAACCAAAAACCTGAAACTGTTTGTTTGTTCCTCTTCCCACACTTACATTGGTTCCTTCAAACAGACAAAGACTTGCATATAGGTTTATGGCTTTATCATTCGGAAGGTTTGGAGAGGGATTTACGGGTAAACTATAAGCTATATCTCGTGTATAATTGACACATTCGATAACGGTCAAATCACATTGAATTCCACCTTTAAGCCACTTTTCACCATTTATCATTTTGGCATATTCTCCGATGGTCATTCCGTGCAAAACCGGAATAGGATGCATCCCAACAAAACTTTTGTGGTCCATCTCTAAAGTTGGTCCATCAATGATAGTTCCGTTCGGATTAGGTCGGTCTAAAACTATAAGCGGAATATTATTTTCGGCACAAGCTTCCATTAAATAATGAAGCGAAGAAATATAAGTATAAAACCTTGCTCCTACATCTTGTAAATCGAAAACCATGATATCAATTCCTGAAAGTTGCTCTTTGGTTGGTTTTTTATTATTCCCGTAGAGCGAAACTATCGGAAGTCCTGTTTTGGCATCTTTTCCGTCTTTGATGAGCTCACCTGCATCGGCTGTTCCTCTAAAACCATGCTCGGGAGCGTATATTTTTTGGACATCGATTTTATTTTCTATTAAAAAATCTATAAGATGTTTATAATCTATATAAACAGTAGATATTTTAGTAATAAGCTCGTTTGTTTCTGTAATGGTTCGTGCGGAACTTTGCTCGGAATATTCCGTAGTAAGAATCCCTGTTTGATTGGTAAGAACTCCTACTTTTTTATTTTTTAATAAAGGTAAATATACTTCGTAATTCTCTGCTCCTACCTTAATGGATTGCTGTAAAAAAGAGGCTTTGTGTTGGTTTAAATTTTGATGCAATACTTTTGAATTCTCTTGCGCTTTACAAGAAAATAAAGTAATTAATAAAAAAAGTGTCAATCGACTTTTAGAGGTCCAACGCATATCAGAAATATTTTTGTAAAGATAATGATTTGGTTATTATCAAAAGCCATTCCGAAAGACCTAGACTCTGTTAGACTTTAAAAATCTAACTAAATAGGATGTAACCTTACCTATAAAACTGTCCGAAATATTCTCTTGAATCTGAATCAAAAGTTGGTTTTTGTAATAATTCTAAAGCTCTAGATTTCATTAAATCGAAGTCTTCCTGAGCAAAATCGTCACCGAAGTTTTCTTTACAAAAATTGCCTACTGTTCCTAAAACAAGTTGGATTTCGTCCTCCGAAATACTCCCGTTTTGGATATGTCTTTGCCTGATTACATAAGCTGCTGTCCACGAAGCTATATCTATCACAGTTTCGTAAGACACTTGTCCGTTTTGATCGGTTGATTTATCTAAAAAATGATTCATTTGACTATAAATCATTTCTTGTACATTCATATTTTCCATACTTATATTTTTAAAGTTTAAAAAACATCTCCGGAAGTGCTTCTTCGGGCTGTTTGCGTTGTATATTTATTTTATAAAAAGCTTTTAGAAACCCGGTTCCATACCCGTAAAACTGAATTCCTACAGCATAAATTGACAATAGTCCTATTTTAAGACTCTTGTTTTGAATCGTCGAAAACACAAAACACATTATAAAGTACACTATATATAATCCGAAGAAAAAGCCTGATCCAAACAAAGCCATAATAAACGAAAGCACGAATCCGATTAAAAACATACTTGGAAATAAAAATGTAAGTTTCATGTACCTTGGGTGCCAATTATTTAGAATAACTCTGGCTTTCCCGAATTTATGTACCTGAATTTTAAACTTTTCCCAACTGATTCTACGCTTATGATAGACCTTTACGTTTTTAAAAAGCCGTGTTTCAAATCCTAAATCCCATAAACGCATGGCTAAATCTGGATCTTCTCCGGGATGTACATTTCCAAATCCGTTAGAAGCTTCGAAGGCTTTTTTAGAAATTCCCATATTAAAGCTTCGAGGTTGAAATTTAGTTAGTTTCTCAGAACCTCCTCTGATTCCTCCTGTTGTAATAGAAGAAGTCATCGCAAAATTTATGGCTTTTTGAATATCCGAAAAGCTCTGATCGGCATCATCCACACCACCAAAACAATCGACATAATCTTCTTCTAAAGATTTTTTTACTTGAGACAAATAGTCTTTGGGTAAAATACAATCTGAATCTAAGACAATAAAGTAATTTCCTTTTGCATGTCGCATCCCAAAATTTCTAGAATCTCCCGGACCCGAATTAGGTTTATAAAAGTAAGAAATATTTAAATTTGAATATTTCTCAACAATTGATTTACAGTCAACCGAAGACCCGTCTTCTACTATTACAATCTCATAATTATCCGTAAAATCTTGGTATGACAGACTCTCTAGAAGTTCATCAATCTCATCCGGACGATTATAAACAGGTATAATTAAAGATAATTTCAAGTTTCAAGTATTGAGTTATTCTTTTTGTCCCATTAACATCAAGTAGGCTTTCAGGAATTCGTCTATTTCTCCATCCATTACAGCTTCTACATCACTAGATTCATATCCTGTACGTACGTCTTTTACGAGTTTGTATGGGTGCATTACATAATTTCGAATTTGCGATCCCCATTCAATTTTCATTTTTCCTGCTTCGATATCTGCTCTTTGAGCCAAACGTTTTTTAAGTTCAATTTCGTATAACTGAGACTTCAACATTTGCATTGCTCTTTCGCGGTTATCGTGCTGCGAACGGGTTTCAGAACACTGAATCTGAATTCCGGTTGGTTTGTGTAAAAGTTGAACTTTAGTTTCTACTTTATTTACGTTTTGTCCTCCTGCTCCACTCGAGCGAGCGGTTGTAATTTCAATATCAGCCGGACTCACCTCAATTTCAATGGAGTCATCAACTAGCGGATATACATACACTGATGCAAATGAAGTATGTCGTTTAGCGTTACTATCAAAAGGAGAAATTCGCACCAATCGATGTACTCCGTTCTCCCCTTTTAAATATCCAAACGCAAAATCTCCATCAAACTCTAAGGTAACGGTTTTTATACCTGCTACATCTCCTTCCTGAAAGTTTAATTCTTTGATTTTGTATCCGTTATTCTCTCCCCACATCAAATACATACGCATAAGCATTGATGCCCAATCATTGCTTTCGGTTCCTCCTGCTCCTGCTGTAATTTGTAAAACAGCACTCATGCTATCTCCTTCATCAGAAAGCATATTTCTAAATTCAATATCTTCGAGATGCTTTAAAGTAAGCTTATACTGCTCTTCAAGCTCTTCCTCTGTTATTCCTCCTTCTTTATAAAAATCATAGGCTAATTGTAATTCGTCAGCATAAGAAACTGCTTTTTCGTAATCTGCAACCCACTTTTTTTCGGTACGCAAATTCTTAACTACAATTTCAGCCTCTTTTGGGTTATTCCAAAAATCAGGAGCGAAGGTTTTTTCTTCTTCATTGGTTATCTGAATACGTTTTCGTTCTATATCCAAATAATTTTCTAAAGCCTCAACCCTTTGAGCAATATCTTTTATGGTATCTGAGGTTATCATTAAAATGGTAAATTTGGCATACCTTCTTTAGCAACAGCAGCTAATTCGGCTTCATTGATTGTTGTTGCTCTTTCGATAGCTTTGTTGAGTACTGTTATCAAATAATCTTCGAGTTGTTCTTTATCTTCTAAAAGCGTATCATCTACCGAAAGATTTTTTATTTTTCGATTGGCTGTCATGGTTACCTTCAAAAGTCCGTCCGAACTTTGTTCGTCAATCAGTACTGTATCCAAACGTTTTTTGGTCTCTTCAATTTTTTTTTGGGCTTCTTTGAGTTTACCCATCATTCCCATTAAATCTCCAAACATAGTTTTTAGTTTTTTATAGAATTGCAAATTTAGTAAATCGAACTATAAAGTTATCATAAAATCATTTTATATATAAAATATACGAGCTAAATACCTTATTTGTTTATCTTTCTTCTTGTTATAATTTTATGTCTTACCACTTTGTCTTTTCTTTAAAATAAGCCTATTTTTGTAGAAATTTGAAAAATTATGACCTCATTGCAAAACATTATTGAAAAAGCTTGGGATAACAGAGCTTTATTACAGGAAGTTGAAACACAAAATAGCATCCGCGAAGTTATTGATTTGTTAGATTTAGGAAAATTGCGTGTGGCAGAACCTAAAGGAGACTCGTGGCAAGTAAACGAATGGGTAAAAAAAGCTGTTGTAATGTACTTCCCTATTCAAAAAATGGAAACATTAGAAGCAGGAATATTTGAATATCACGACAAAATTCCTTTGAAAAAAGATTATGCTCAAAAGGGAATTAGAGTAGTGCCAAATGCCGTGGCAAGACACGGAGCTTTTATTTCTAGTGGAGTAATAATGATGCCGAGTTATGTAAATATTGGTGCTTATGTAGATGAAGGCACAATGGTTGATACTTGGGCTACAGTAGGAAGTTGTGCCCAAATCGGGAAAAACGTACACTTGTCTGGTGGAGTTGGAATCGGAGGAGTTTTAGAACCTTTACAAGCTGCTCCTGTAATAATTGAAGACAATGCATTTATAGGTTCAAGAAGCATTGTAGTAGAAGGCGTAAGAGTAGAAAAAGAAGCGGTTTTAGGGGCAAATGTCGTGCTTACTGCTTCTACTAAAATTATTGATGTTACAGCAACTGAAGCTGTAGAGTACAAAGGATTTGTTCCTGCTCGTTCTGTTGTAATTCCAGGAAGTTATACCAAAGAGTTCCCAGCCGGAAAATACCAAGTTCCGTGTGCCTTAATCATCGGAAAACGCAAAGCCTCGACTGATTTAAAAACATCTTTAAATGATGCTTTAAGAGAATATAATGTAGCTGTTTGATATTTTATGATAAAAATATGATTTCTCAAACTGTTAAATCTCATACTTATATCAAAAAAGATTACCTTTGCAGCTATTTTAAAAAATTATATGAATAAATTTCAAGAATTAGGACTTCAAGAGTCCTTACTACAGGCCATTGGGGATTTAGGTTTTACACAACCTTCAGAAGTGCAAGAAAAAGCAATTCCAATCCTTTTAGAAAAAGATACGGATATTGTTGCTCTTGCCCAGACGGGAACGGGGAAAACAGCGGCTTTTGGTTTTCCGCTTATCCAAAAAATTGACACCAACAGCAGAACAACTCAAGCACTAGTGCTATCTCCTACCAGAGAACTTTGTCTGCAAATTACAAACGAACTTAAAGCGTATGCTAAATACGAAAAAAACGTAAATGTCGTAGCTGTTTACGGAGGTACTAGTATTACCGAACAAGCTAAAGACGTAAAGCGTGGAGCTCAAATTATCGTAGCCACTCCAGGACGTATGCAAGACATGATTAATCGTGGTTATGTCGATATTTCTAAAATCGATTTTTGCGTACTTGATGAGGCTGACGAAATGCTAAATATGGGATTTTATGAAGATATCGTTTCGATATTATCAACGTCTCCTGACGATAAAAGCACTTGGCTATTTTCGGCCACCATGCCAAGCGAAGTAGCTCGTATTGCAAAAGAGTTCATGAGAAAACCGCTAGAAATTACTGTAGGAACTAAGAACTCCGGGTCTTCGACAGTTTCGCACGAATTTTATGTGGTAAATGCTCGCGATAGATACGAAGCTCTAAAAAGACTCTCGGATGCCAATCCAGATATTTTTTCGGTAGTATTTTGTAGAACCAAACGCGATACACAAGCAGTAGCCGAAAAACTTATTGAAGACGGATATAACGCAGCTGCTCTTCACGGAGATTTATCGCAAGCACAACGCGATACGGTAATGAAATCTTTTAGAGCGAAACAAATTCAGATGCTTATCGCAACAGACGTAGCAGCTCGAGGAATTGACGTAGATAATATTACTCACGTAATTAATTATCAGCTTCCTGACGAAATCGAAACCTATAATCACCGAAGCGGACGTACAGGACGTGCAGGAAAGTTAGGAACTTCAATCGTAATCATTACAAAGAGTGAGCTACGCAAAATTTCTGCTATTGAGCGAATCATTCAACAAAAATTCGAAGAAAAAACAATTCCGAGCGGAACAGAAATCTGTGCTATTCAGCTTTTTCACTTGGCTAATAAAATCAAAAACGTAGAAGTAAGCGAAGAAATTAACGCATATCTCCCATCTATCAACGAAGTTTTAGAGGATTTGACCAAAGAAGAACTCGTTAAAAGAATGGTTTCGGTAGAGTTTAATCGATTTATCAACTACTACAAAAAACGAAAAGACATCTCATCCGAAAAAGCAGGAAAAGGTGAAAGCTATGCGCAAGATGGAACTGCCATTCGCTACTTTATAAACATTGGTTCAAGAGACGGCTTTGATTGGATGAACCTGAAAGACTTCCTTAAAGAAACACTTCATTTAGGTAAAGACGATTTGTTTAAAGTAGATGTAAAAGAAGGTTTTTCATTCTTTAATACAGAACCAGAACATCAAGAACTCGTAATGGAAACTCTAAACGGATTTTCGTTAAACGGTCGAAAAATCAATGTTGAAATTTCGCAAAACGATAGAGGTTCAGGAAGAAGTGGTAACAGACGTGACCACAACGGAAGAGGAAGAAAAGAAAACTCCGGAGGCGGATTCGGCAGAAGAGACGATAGAGGCTCAAGCGGAAGACCTAGATTTTCTTCATCTGATAGACCCGAAAGAAGAGGTAGCTCGGACAGAAGTTCTTCGAACAGAAGTTCAGACAGAAACTCTTCAAGAGGAGGAGATTCTTCCAGATCAGATTCATCAAGACGTTCTTCATCTTCAAGAGGCGGAAGTTCTGATTCAGGACCAAGACGTCCAAGAAGAAGCTAAAAAATAATTACGAATTAGAGATTACGAATGAATAACCTCAATTTATTCGTAATTTCTAATTTCTAATTCGTTATTAAAAAATGATTTTAGACATTGTTTTCTATATTTTTATAGGAATAGTAGCAATTCAGCTTATATATTATTTAGGAATTTTTTCACGTTTTGCCTTTGCTAAAAAACAGCAAACAAATCCGAAAAAAATTCCTATTTCCATTATTATATGTGCCAAGAACGAGGAAGATAATGTAAAAAAATTAGTTCCTCTTTTATTGAATCAAGATTATCCTGATTTTGAAATTGTACTAATTAACGATGCTTCGAGCGATAATACTTTAGAGCTTTTTGAAACCTACGAAAAGCAATATTCAAACATAAAACTCGTAAATGTTATTAATAACGAGGCGTTTTGGGGAAATAAAAAGTATGCTTTGACCTTGGGAATAAAAGCAGCTCGATATGAATATCTTCTGTTTATTGATGCAGATTGTTATCCTGTTTCAAAAAATTGGATAACTTCAATGTCTTCAAATTTTACGCAAACCAAAACTATTGTTTTAGGATATGGAGCTTACGAAAAAATCAAAGGTTCGTTCCTGAACAAATTGATTCGCTTCGAAACTATGCTTACTGCCATTCAGTATTTTTCATGGGCAAAAGCAGGAAAACCCTATATGGGAGTAGGACGTAATCTTGCTTATAAGCGAGAAGAATT
>CAZOQH010000008.1:0-28423 GCA_964581855.1 uncultured Flavobacterium sp. | reverse complement strand
CTTAATGACTAAAATAAGAATTACCAAACAGTTTTCGTTTGAAACCGGACATGCTTTGTATGGTTATGACGGGAAGTGCAAAAATGTTCACGGACACAGTTATAAGCTATTTGTAACGGTTATCGGAAGACCTATCGAAGATAAAAACAACGTAAAATATGGTATGGTTATCGATTTTACGGATTTGAAAAAAATCGTAAAAGAAGAAGTAGTTGATGTGTTTGATCATGCAACAGTTTTCAATAAAAACACGCCTCATATAGAACTGGCTAACGAACTCAAAGAGCGAGGTCATCATGTTATATTAGTTGATTACCAACCTACCAGCGAAAAAATGGTTATTGATTTTATGCGAAAAATAAAATCTCGTCTGCCAGAAAATATTGAGCTTTTTTCGCTTCGTCTGCAAGAAACCGATTCTTCGTATGCCGAATGGTATGCCTCTGATAATTTATAAACTCTTAAAGTCGAATGTCATAAAGTCAACCGATTAAACGAATAAACCACTTGAAACCAGAACATCACATAACTTTAGAAAACGGAAAAAAAGCATATTTTGCTTCCGATAACCATTTGGGAGCTCCGACTCGACTCGAAAGTCTTCCAAGAGAAAAGAAATTTGTACAATGGTTAGACCAAATCAAGCAAGATGCAGGAGTAATTTTTCTTTTAGGAGATTTATTTGATTTCTGGTTCGAATACAAAACAGTGGTCCCGAAAGGATTTGTAAGAGTTTTAGGGAAATTAGCCGAGATAAGAGACAGCGGAATCCCGATTTATTTCTTTGTCGGAAATCACGATTTGTGGATGAATGACTATTTTCAGGAAGAACTCGATATTCCTGTTTTTCATTCACCTCAAGTGTTTACAATCAACGAAACATCTATTTTTATCGGGCACGGAGATGGATTAGGTCCACAAGACAAAGGGTACAAACGCATGAAAAAAGTGTTTACCAATCCGCTTTCTAAATGGCTTTTCAGATGGTTACATCCGGATTTAGGCGTGAGATTAGGACAATATTTATCGGTAAAAAATAAACTCATCTCAGGTGATGATGATGTAAAGTTTTTAGGAGAAGAAAACGAATGGCTCGTGCAATATGCCAGACGAAAGTTAGAGACAAAACACTACGATTACTTCGTTTTCGGACACAGACATTTGCCGATGACCATCAAACTTAACGACAATTCGACTTATATCAACCTCGGAGATTGGATACAGTACTATACTTTCGGAGAGTTTAACGGAGAAAATTTACAATTACAAAAACTAGAAAACATATAATTTCAATATTTTTGAATCAAAATATAATAGGATGAAAAAAATTCAAATGGTTGACCTTGCCGGTCAGTACGAACATATAAAAGACCAAATAAATACAGGGTTTCAGGAAGTATTAGACAATACAACTTATATTAACGGACCACAAGTGCACGCTTTTCAGAAAAGCTTAGAAGACTACTTAGGAGTAAAACACGTAATTCCGTGTGCCAACGGAACCGATGCCCTTCAAATTGCAATGATGGGATTGGGTTTAAAACAAGGAGACGAAGTGATCACAGCTGATTTTACTTTTGCAGCAACGGTTGAAGTTATAGCTCTTTTAGGACTTACACCTGTTTTGGTTGATGTGGAAGAAGATACGTTCAATATTTCGATTGATGCAATTAAAAAAGCAATTACTCCGAAAACCAAAGCCATTGTTCCGGTTCATTTGTTCGGACAAGCTGCCAATATGGACGAGATTATGGCTATTGCCAAAGAACATAATTTGTATGTTATAGAAGACAATGCACAAGCTATTGGAGCAAATTACAAATCATCAAACGGACAAAAACAAAAAGTTGGAACTATCGGTCACGTAGCGGCTACTTCGTTTTTTCCGTCAAAAAATTTAGGTTGCTATGGTGATGGAGGAGCTATTTTTACGAATGATGATGAACTGGCACATACGTTAAGAGGAATTGTAAATCACGGAATGTACGTTCGTTATCATCACGATGTGGTTGGAGTAAATTCGAGATTAGACAGCCTTCAGGCAGTAGTTTTAAATGCTAAACTTCCGAAACTTGACGATTATAATACTGCTCGTCGTGAAGCGGCTAAAAAATACAGCTCCGCTTTAGCGAATCACAAAAATATCGTTACTCCAATTATTAAAGGAGATGACGATTCTCACGTATTCCACCAATATACCTTAAGAATTGTGGGAGCAGACCGAAATGCTTTAATGCAACATTTGTTAGACAAAGGAATTCCGTGTGCTATCTATTATCCGATTCCGCTACACAGCCAAAAAGCATATTTGGACGTTCGTTATAAAGAAGAAGATTTTCCGGTAACCAACCGTTTAGTAAACGAAGTTTTATCACTACCAATGCATACAGAACTTGAAGATGAACAAATTAAATTCATCACTGATAGTATTTTGAAGTTTTTGGGATAATTTGATATATAACTCGCAACTCCAATAGAGTTTAAAACTCTGTTGGAGTTAAAAAACATAAGAAATATGACAAAATTTAGAAATATAGAAAGAACTAGAGCGCAGGAATCTTCTGCAGCTATCGAGAGAATGTACATCACGATGAGGCATTTGTTCAATCGTGGATTTTATAAACCAATGGGAGTTTCGGGAGAAACACTTCGAGAAGCACTATTATTACTTCGTCCTGAAATTTACGGTTCGATAAACAGCGAGAAAGTTGAACTAAACGGACTTTTATACGTAATCGAACGTTTGCCAATCGGTATTGAAGAATGTAGATATATCAACTTGATTTCAGACGAAGGTTACTCAAAATCACATTTCAAAGCCATTGTGCCTCCAAAAAGACGTAGAAACTGTTATCGTATTGATGACGAACAAATGAACATCGAGATTACTCGTGGACGCTCAGATATTTATGATATACTGACGCATTTGACGTTTATTTTTATCGAATCACATAAAATCAAAGACCATGTGCTGATTAACGAATTCAACGGAACCGTAAATCGCGATTGGAAGACTTTAGAAGGTTTGGTAAACCAAGAGGAGGCTTTATCGCAAGAAGAAAAAGAAAAAGCAATTGCTCATGTTTCTAACATGTTGGGTAGAACATTTGTTGAAGTACTCAATATTTATGACTCGTTTGCAATTCCTGAAAATCCGGATAGATTCCTACACGTAATTTATTGGTTAGGAAAATTAGCGATTGAAGAAGTTGTGAATAACAACAAAAGAGCCATCACCTTTAGCCCTATTTTAAGAGAGCGACTAGGACATCACATTCACGGTGAAATTTGGGCAGATAACATCAAGAAAACCCTAAAAGAGAACAATCTGTTAGAAAGGCCTATTCATATTATAAGTGCGAATATGCATTCGGTGATGAATTCGATTTTTGCAATTCCTACACTAAAATCAAAGTTTAAAGATGCTGAAGATATTGATGTATATGAAGCACTGAGCGATTCTGCCAACGGAGACCTTCGTAAAAAAGTAGAAGATGTAGCACTGAAAAACGGAATGATTCAACTTTGGGATACTTCAGGAACTAATATTGACGTACAGATTTTTGATACCGCCAAAATTGATTTTAAAAAATCTAACTTTCCGGATGCAAACGCTGCCGAAAAACCGGTTATCATTGTGATGGATTATGCCTTTGGAGAGCAGGCTTATGAAACTATTGACGAACTGTTAAAACCCTATAAAATCAATGACGTTAAGCATTTTTTAAACGTAGAATCCGTTTCGATTATGGGGAAAGCCGGAATTTTAGAAGGCGGAAAAGGCGATATTATGATTCCATCTGCTCATATCAACGAAGGAACCGGAGATAACTACCCGTTCGAAAACGAACTTACCAAAGAAATGTTCGAAGGCTACGGAATTCCTGTATTTGCAGGCCCGATGATATCTGTGCTTGGAACCTCGCTTCAGAACAAAGACTTATTGCAGTTTTTCCATAAATCAACTTGGGGAGTAATCGGACTTGAGATGGAGGGTGCTCATTATCAAAAAGCTATTCAATCGGCCTCGAAAATCAGAAAAAGCATACCAAAAGACGTAAAAGTTCGTTATGCCTATTACGCTTCTGATAATCCATTAGAAACCGGAAGTACATTGGCATCAGGAGGGTTAGGAACTACAGGAGTAAAGCCCACATACCTTATTACCATTAAAATTTTAGAACAAATTTTCAACGTAAAATAACTTTCCAACCTTTTCAGTTTTTTAAAACTGAAAAGGTTGTTTTTATATAAATTTATGAAGGATGAACATTATACAAACCTCGTTACAGGGCTGTTTTATTATTGAACCTCGTGTTTTTAAGGACGAAAGAGGATACTTTTTTGAAAGTTTTAACGAAAGAACTTTTACAGAAAAAACGGGACTTGATATTCATTTTGTTCAAGACAATCAATCTTTTTCTAGCCAAGGAGTGCTAAGAGGATTACATTATCAAGTGGGCGAATTTGCTCAAGCAAAGTTAGTTCAGGTTTTGCAAGGCGAGGTGCTTGATATAGCTGTAGATATTCGTCCCGAATCAGCTACTTACGGGCAATATGTTTCGGTGGTTTTGACAGGTGAGAATAAAAAACAAATGTTTATTCCAAAAGGTTTCGCTCATGGTTTTTTAGTGTTGAGTCCGACAGCTTTGTTGAGTTATAAATGCGACAATTTTTATCATAAAGAAGCCGAAGGAGGGATTGCCTTTGACGATGCTACTATCGGAATCGATTGGGGTTTTTCGTCAGAAAAACTTATAATTTCGGAGAAAGACCAAAATAATCCTACTTTAGAAAACGCTCGCAGAGTATGGTAGTTTTAGTAACAGGAAAAAACGGACAATTGGGGCAAGCTCTTCAGAAAGTAGCTAAGGCTCACTCAGATATTCAGTTTGTTTTTACAGATTCTACTACTTTAGATATTACAGATAAAGATAATTGTCAAAGTGTTTTTGATGCATTAAAACCTGATTTTTGTATCAATACAGCAGCTTATACGGCAGTTGATAGAGCAGAATCCGAAGAAGAAAAAGCTTATAGCGTTAATGTAATCGGAGTTAAGAATTTAGCCGAATCCTGCAAAAAACATCAAACAATACTAATTCATATTTCAACTGATTTTGTTTTTGATGGAGGAAAAGAAGTTCCATATACCGAAGAAGATCAACCGAATCCGGAAAGCGTGTATGGAAAAACAAAATTAAAAGGAGAAAAAGAGGTTCAGCAGCTTTTACAGAAGTATTATATTATTCGTACTTCCTGGGTTTATTCTGAATTCGGGAATAATTTTTTCAAAACTATGCTTCGCTTAGCCTCAGAAAAAGACAGTTTGAATGTAGTAAATGATCAAATCGGAACTCCGACTAATGCAAATTGTTTAGCTAATGTGCTGGTTCATATACTTCGACATTCGACCTCTGGCAGCCAACCTGATTTCGGGATTTATCATTTTTCAAACGAAGGAAGTTGTTCTTGGTACGAGTTTGCACGTAAAATTTTTGAATTGAAAGCTATCGATATTGAGCTAAATCCAATTCCTACAACGGCTTATCCTACTCCTGCTATTCGTCCGAGATACAGCGTTTTGGATAAAACTAAAATAAAAACAATATTTGATCTTACAATTAAAACGTGGGAAGAGAGCTTAAAAAGTATAATTGTATAGCAATCTTATCTGGTTTAACTTATTCTAATTTGATGAGTTCCGGTTGTTCAATTCTAAAATTTTGAAGGTTGAAATCATCATTATTAAAAGAATTGAATTTAAAAATATTCTCTCCTTCGAACGGAATGGTAGGGTAATAGGCAACTGAAATTTGAAATTGGTTAAATACCAAAAAGTCGTTTGAAATCAGAACTCCTAATCCTATTTTTGAATAAAGCCGGTTCTCGAATAGTGAATTGTTTTTACCACCTATCATTCCTAAAGTAAAATTTAAAAAAGGGCTAAACCTGAATCCGTACCATATTCCAGGAGCATAGGATTGGGTCTGAAGGTATAAAAGAGCTTTTTGTGTACCAAGAAGTCTGTTGTTAAATCCCTCGATACCATTAGTTCCTGCTAAGTGAAACTGGTCTTTAATAATCGGTTCTCTGTCAAATCCAAAAGCAATTTCGGGTTTTATAAATTGTCTAAAATACCAATTTCCTATTTGATGTAGTTTTGTAAAATATACGGCCCTAACACGGATTACACCTTGTTCTGTATCTCCTTTGTTAAAGAAAGTTCCAGCCTCAAAATCACTTCCGAAATATCCAAAATTGTAATAATTTCCAAACGAATACTTCATCCCTAAATAAATTCTTCTTTTGTTGTTTTTATCCTGAAAACCACCTGTTATAGAATATACTTTTCCGATGGCAACGTCTTCAGTTCGGTCATATTCAAACAAATATTTGTCTTGTATGTATTTTCGGGAAGTAAGACCTATACTTGCGAGATACGTTTGTGAGTTAGAAAAATAACCAATACTATCATATAAATTATTAGGTTTTTCCGAAAAAGCCACGTTATAATATCCCAGAGTACTCACTAGGTTTAGGGTTCGGTCTGATTCTGTATTACTATTTGACAAATTAAAAGCGCGACCAATCCAATACTCTTGAGTTCTGGATTTAAAGTTTTGCATGGCAAATTCACCTATATTGTCGGGTAGAGAATCTCTCCAAAATCGTTCATCCAAATAAATTCTACCTGCCCATTTTGTAAGAGGAGAGAAGAAGGTTCTTCCTATTTCGGCACTTTTGATAGAGTTTTGGTCTACGTCAATATCATAAACAAAAGCAGAGTTGATATATGTATTTCTGATATTCGGAATTATGTATCGTCCTCCATAGGCACTTCTGGAGTCATCAAATCGTTGTTGAAAGTCATTTCTGAAAGTATGTCCTAAGCCTAAAAAATTTCGTTCAGAAAGCTCTAAATTCATTTTAGAAGTCGAAATACTGCCTTGTGGAATCAAACTCCATGAGTCTAAAACCCTAATGTTAATATCAACCGAATCAGAATTTTCTGCTACCAATGTAGGTTCAAGTCGTACTCTTCTGATATATCGTTGACTTCTAATCAAACGTTCGGATTCTTTTGCTTTAATAGAATCTAAAGCTTGATGCTTTTTAAAAAGAAGAAGGTTTTTTATAGTCCGATTTTTAGTTTTTATATGGAGGTTATTTCCTGCTTTTTCACTCCATCTTTTGGGTTGTTTTAGAGAATCTGACTCCGAAAATCCGAAAGGGTCTAGGGTAGTGATATTAATGTTTCGGATGATTTTTCCTTCATACTTTTCGTATGAAATTTGGTTCTGATTAGCAGAATTTGATGTTTTTTTTCGGATAGGTCTAAAAGCCAACCGATGGATAAACTTAGTAAAACCTCCTTTTTCTTTTACTTTTTGTTCAAGTTTTTCGAGGTTGTCTATTTGTTTCGGGTTTATAGTGTCTTTGCTGATTTGACTTTGTGGTTCTTGCGAAAACCCAGAAAGACAAAAAAGCACCAACGCAAAGCAGTATAGTATTTTACTTTTTTCAGCCATTATAAACACCCAAAGGTTTGTTTTTGCTAATGTAGTAAAACCCAATGAAGCAATCTACAAAAATAACATACGATTATGATTGGTAATAAAAGGATGTGTATTGCTCATCAGGGGACAATTACGTCTTCTATTGACCTAATTCGTTCGTCTCCTCTCCAAATAAATCCTCGAAGTTTTCGAGCATTTTCGTGAAGTTCACTCTCAGGATAGGTATCTCCTTTAATGTCGGTATGAAATGTGACGGTTTCTATTTGATTTTCTAAAAAAGTAAGGTTGATTTTACTGCTTATATTTTTGTCTATTCCGTAGAGTTCTCCGTCTGTATAGGTATAATAAATCATCTCGGTATTTTTGATGATATCAACCTCGGCTAATTTTCCATTTTCGAATCTTCCGAAGAGATTTTGTCCTTTTACTTGATTATAGCCTGTACCTAAAGTGTCTTTTTCTACAATAAAAACATTGTTTAGTACTTTTAAGGAGTCTAGTTTCTGGGTTTCTTTGTTGGATAACAACAGCATTAAATCGCCTGTCATCTGGCTTTCTCCGTTCCAAAGAACCGGTCTTCCGATAAGTTGGGTAACACCTGTTATTTCGTCAGAATGGATTGAATCTGCTTTTCCACTCATCTCGCTTTTATAAAATCGTGCATCTTTAAAAGCACGGATTATTCGCTCTCCTTGTTTTCCGGTAATTATAATGCGTTGAGCACTTGTATAAAGAGTGTCTTTATCTTCTGATTCTGTAGCTACCAAGGCTTTTTTGGTCAGAACTAAAGAATCTTGCAGACGATAAATTTCTCCGTAATCACCTGTAGCTAAAGTTTTGTTTATAGTATCTGTAATTCTGATATTATTAGTTGCTGATGCAAATTCGGTATTCCGGTCATAATAAATACTATCTCCTTCAATTTTGCGATTATCGTATAGGATATACGAATTTTTGGTCAGCGTAGATAGGTTGGTTTTAGTATTATATTTTCCTTTTTCGGTATAGATAGTATTGGTTTCGCTTTGTATAGTCGAAGGCTCAAGCATATCGGCTTCTCCGGTTAAGGTATTGTAGTCTAAGTGATTTGTATTGATTACGTACTCCGGATTTGTAACCACAACTTTTTCTCTGAATTTAAATGTCTTTTCAGTAGCGTAGTAGGTTCCTGCCTTGCTGGTCAATACATTGTCTGCATTGACAATAGTTCCTCCTGAGTTGTAGTAGGATTGTTGTGTATTTCTGTCAAAATAAATTTTGTCTGTAGTAAGCGTCATTTCTGAGTCTCGCATAACTACATCTCCTGAGGCTAAAGCAATACGGGTGTTTCCGTCGTATTCAGCAAAACGACTATCTAAAAAAAGTGTATCTCCTTGTACAATATGAACATTTCCGAAGACTTGAATTTTGTTGGCTTTGGTAAATAAATAAGCTTTGTTGCAGAACATTGTTGCTCCTGAGTGCTTGACCTGAACATTTCCTGTATATAGAACAGCATCAGGAACTTCGGTCTGATTGATGTCCATATAGTCAGAATTAATAACTTCTATGTTTGTTTTTTCTTGAGAAAAAGCAAACATAGAAGCCGTTAAAAGTAATATGAAAAGAATGTTTTTCACACGTAATACTATTTTGTTCTACTATTCTTTAAAGTAACAATAATACTACTTTTTTATAATTTATTTCTTATAATACTTCTTATATTTAAAATAAGATCGCAAGCCGATAACCGCTACAATAGCTATAGAATAGTACACAAAAGTAGGAGTCACTACTTTATCTCCACTAGCATAAGAGTGTAGTCCGGATAAGTAGAAATTTACTCCGAAGTATGTCATAATAATAGAAGCGATGGCACACACACTAATTAGGTTGTAAAACCACAAGCTTCTTAATCCTGGAACCAATCTTGCGTGGATTACAAAGGCATATACCATAATCGAGATAAGAGCCCAAGTTTCTTTTGGATCCCAACCCCAATAACGTCCCCAGCTTTCGTTGGCCCACTGTCCGCCTAAAAAGTTTCCGATAGTAAGCATAACCAGTCCTACGGTAAGAGCCATTTCGTTGATATAAGTAAGCTCTTTGATGTTAAGTTCCATTCTTTGCTTGTTTTTAGAATTGGTGAAAATCATTAAAAACAGCGCAACAATTCCTAATATCATTCCGATAGCAAAAGGTCCGTAACTACCAACAATGATAGAAACGTGAATCATAAGCCAATAAGAGTTTAGAACCGGTTGTAAGTTTGCAATAGCAGGATCCATCCAGTTCCAATGAGCAATCATCAAAATCATCGAGGCTACAAAAGCTGTAGAGGCTGTAGTAAGACTAGATTTTTTACCGAAAATAAGTCCGAATAGCATGGTTGCCCAAGCTACATAAATCATCGATTCATAAGCATCACTCCAAGGAGCGTGTCCTGAAATATACCAACGCAGAGCTAAGCCTGTAGTGTGTAAAACAAACAAGAAAGCAATGATGTATTGACTGACTTTAATGGCTATATTAATTCCTCGATTATTATAAAATATCTGTATAATTCCCAAAGTGAACATCAACAGACTTGCATACATATACCAAGAGAATAATCTCTTGAAAATATCGTATTTATTATAAGTTATTTCGGATTGTATTTTTTTGTCCGAAGGCATTACTTCAGACCCGAATTTATGTTGATAAGCACTAATGCTTTCTAGGAGTTGGTCTGCTTGATTATAACCTCCAGAACGTTTTGCTTCTTGCAATGTGTGGAAATATAATGGAATTACATTGCGCACATACATTGAATCCTGTCCTTTAATGCTCGAGTTGCTCAGCTCTAAAAACGAAATCCATTTGTTGTTTTCGTCATTCGGAATAGGGAAGACTCTCAAGATTCCTCCTCCTAAAGCAGAACTTAATAAAACCGCTTTTTTATGTGCTTCGATGATATCTTTCTGAAAAGCATTCGGAACTCTCGCTTTTTGAGCATCTTCTAAAAAAGGCGAAAGTTTATAGTTGTCATTTTCATCAAAAAAGTTAAGTAACGAAGCATACTTTGCTTTTTCATCAACTTCTAATAAATGTCGAATACTATCGTTTCCTCTTTTCAGATGAATAATCGGAACTTCATTCCATAAGTTAGGGTATTGAAGCATTGATAAAAATACCTGATCAGAGTTCAAACCTTTATAATGGTCGCTTTTGCTTACTTTACGAACTAACTCAGACGAAAAAGTATTTACAGGTTTCATTCTTCCACCTGCATCCTGAATCACTAGTTTTCCGAACTTTTCGGCATGAGCTTTATCTACTGTTAAAACCGTAATCAGAGAATCAATTTCAGCTCCAGAAATACCTAAAGTAATTCTTTTGTGTGTATGTTCTTGCGTTTGAATAGTATCCTGAACATGTTGGTGCTCTTGTTCTTGAGCAAATCCATTAAGGCCTAGACACAATGTTAAGATCGAAAGAATTTTAGCTTTTTTGTTTTTGACTCTTTTCAACATTTTTCTTAAATCACCAAATCGTGAGTTTCTGTCAAATATTATCCACACCATTGAAATATATAATAAGGTGTAACCGATGTAGGTGATCCATGTTCCCCAAAAATCATGGTTTACTGAAAGTACTGTAATATCAGGGTCGAATCTAGCGCGGTTATCCGAATTAGAATAATCATAGGATGCTTGAAAAAATCGATATCCTTTGTGATCTAAAACGTGATTCATATAGATTTCGTAATCAAATGGTTCTTCGTCTTCAACAGTAATTTGACTTCTAAAGGCAGAAAACCCGCTTTCGGTTCCCGGATATTTTTCGGCTATAAAATCATTGAGATGAATAGCAAAAGGGAGTTGATATAACTTACTTCCGAAAAACACTGTATATTCTAGCTCTCCCTGCTTAAAGTTAAACGGGATTCCCATTTTCCCTTTAGCACCAAGTAGAGTAACGTCTTTTTCTATTCCTTCTGAGGTAATAGTTACCGTTAGAGCATCATCGCTTACTTGATCTTTCCAATCTCCGTTGGATGTATATTCGATCTTACCGTTCATAGCGGTTTCAGGAAAAACAAAACTTGTTCCTGCCATTGTATAAAGCGAACGCAAATGCAAAGGTTGCAACGAATCAGCATAAACTAATCCTTGTTCTTGCGTAGCCATAACCATAAAGTTTCCTCCGAAAGGCGTTTTTATGAAGTACTCATCATTTTCATTTTTGAATATATTGATGGCTCCTTCGGTTTCTTTGTTAAAAGCATAAAGAATATTGTGAAAGCTTTGAACTTCTCCTTCTTTTAAAAAATGCTCGTGTCGGTTTCCGTCACCTGATTCGACCATCTTTAAATATAGGTCTCCGTTAGGGTCTTCTACGATGTTCTCGGTAGCTCCCATCACAAAGTTTTTATATTTTATTTCATAAGGTTTACCGCTAAACTCACCTCGTATGCTGAAGTTGTTATTTGTGGCTTGCGAAAGAATAAGAGGTTTTTCGTGAGTTTTTCTTCTCATTTCTCCTTCATGCTCTCCATCCACCATTACAGTCAAATAAAATTTATCTGAGAACATCTGAGTTTCGCTTTTGCCTTCTTGTATTGCCATAATTCCTTCGTAACTTATATAACGAGTAACAAAGGCTCCGACAAGAATTAGTATAAATGAAAGGTGAAGTACAAGGGTGCTCCATTTTTCTTTTCGCAGAAGATTGTATCGTTTGATGTTTCCGACGAAATTAATCAAGAAAAACGCCATAATTACTTCAAACCACCAAGCGTTGTAGATTAGAATTCGCGCTGTATCAGTGTTGTATTTGTCTTCTACAAATGTTCCGATACCCATAGCTACTGCAAATACAATAAACAAAACAGCCATTAATCGGGTGGAAAATAAAAAGGAAAAAATTTTCTTATCCATTAGAGAAAGGAATTTATGAATTGCGCAAAGATAAATAATAAATGCCGGTTTAAATCTTTTTTAAGACTCGAAAAATGATAAAACCTTGTTAAAAGATAGAGGGTTTTTTGGTCGGATATTGTTTTTTTTAGTGGTTAAATAACGGTTTTATAACAAATAAAAGAATAAGTTATCGGGGCAGTGAAATGTTTATGTTGTGTATGTGTATAAAATCTGTTAAATAATTGCGTATGTGTTGAGTAGAGGGTTCGGGTTGTTTTTTTACAATATAAAATAGAATGCTTAAAAAGTACTCAGTCATCATCAACAGTATTATAATTTTCCCGAACTTTGTAGGACAAGACAACTTTTAAAACCAGTTATAACATGAACTTTACCTCTTACTTAGATTACTTTAAAAGTATAATTGATTACAAGGATGGAGTATTGCCCGAACTATATCAAGATCCTGAATACCTTGACTATACTAAACTCAATTGGGCTCGGTTAAACCGTTGGATGAAAACCGGAAAACTTCTTGATTCAACAGTAGAAAAGCTAAAAGATATTAAATCTGCTCAACATTGGATTGTTATTACTGAGCCTTGGTGTGGAGATGCATCGCACATCATTCCGTTTATTGAACTTATGTCGAGAGAAACAGAAATGATTACTGTTTCCTACGAATTACGAGATAGCCAACCTTTTAGAATTGAAAATTATTTGACGAATGGGAGCAAATCTATTCCTGTTTTAATCATTCAAGATGCACAAGGTAATGATTTGGCAATTTGGGGTCCACGTCCGAAAGAATGCCAAACCTTTTTTATGACAGAAAAAAACAAAGGGTCTGATTTTGAAGCCTTAAAGCTTGCACTTCAAAACTGGTATAATGCGGATAAAGGAATTCAGATTCAACAAGAAATTATAAATTTATTATAAAATACTCATCGTAGAAACAAACCTTTGTCCTTTCGTCTAAAAGATTTACTTTTGCATCTCTTTAGAAAAAAGTTATGAGTTTTATAGACGAAATCCACAAAAGAAGAACATTCGGAGTAATTGCCCACCCCGATGCTGGTAAAACCACATTGACAGAAAAGTTATTGTTATTCGGAGGAGCTATTCAAGAAGCAGGTGCAGTAAAAAGCAATAAAATAAAAAAAGGAGCAACCTCTGACTTTATGGAAATCGAAAGACAAAGAGGGATTTCGGTGGCCACTTCAGTTTTGGCATTTAATTACAAAGAAAAAAAGATTAACATCTTAGATACACCCGGACATAAAGATTTTGCCGAAGATACTTTCCGAACTCTTACGGCCGTAGATAGTGTGATTGTGGTAATTGATGTTGCTAAGGGAGTAGAAGAACAGACCGAAAAATTGGTTGAGGTTTGTAGAATGCGCAATATTCCGATGATTGTTTTTATCAATAAATTGGATAGGGAAGGGAAGGATGCTTTTGATTTGATGGATGAAGTTGAGCAAAAGTTGAAATTAAAAGTAACTCCGCTTAGTTTTCCGATAGGAATGGGTTACGACTTTAAGGGGATTTATAACATTTGGGAAAAAAACATTAACCTTTTTACAGGTGATAGCAAACGTGATATTGAAGAAACCATATCGTTTGATGACTTATCCAATCCTGAGTTAGAAAAAATTACGGGAGAAAAGGCAGCTCAAAAATTACGTGAAGAATTAGAATTAGTAGCAGAGGTTTATCCTGATTTTAATAGAGAAGAATACCTTGAGGCTAAACTTCAACCTGTTTTTTTTGGTTCGGCTTTGAATAATTTTGGAGTTCGTGAACTTTTGGATTGTTTTGTCGAAATAGCTCCATCTCCAAGACCCAAAGAATCTGACACACGACTTGTAATGCCAGAAGAAACTAAATTTTCGGGATTTGTATTTAAGATTCACGCAAATATGGATCCTAAGCACAGAGACCGACTCGCTTTTATAAAAATTGTTTCAGGAACTTTCGAAAAAAATAAACCTTACTTACACGTCCGTTTAGGGAAAAACTTAAAATTCTCTTCTCCTAATGCTTTTTTTGCCGAAAAAAAGGAAGTGGTCGATACTTCGTATGCCGGAGATATTGTAGGGTTGCATGATACGGGGAACTTTAAAATCGGAGATACCTTGACCGAGGGAGAAATGATGAGTTTTAGAGGAATTCCAAGTTTTTCTCCGGAACACTTCCGCTATATCAACAATGCAGATCCGATGAAATCTAAACAATTAGAAAAAGGAATTGATCAGTTGATGGATGAAGGAGTGGCACAGCTTTTTACGCTCGAGATGAACGGAAGAAAAATAATTGGAACGGTTGGTGCTCTGCAATATGAGGTGATTCAGTATCGTTTAGAGCATGAATACGGAGCTAAATGTACGTATGAAAACTTCCCTGCTTTTAAGGCGTGTTGGGTACGACCTGAAGATCCTAAAAACGAGGAGTTTAAAGAGTTTTCGAGAGTGAAACAAAAGTTTTTGGCAACAGATAAATCAGGACAATTGGTGTTTTTGGCAGACTCGGATTTTTCAATACAAATGACCCAGCAAAAATACCCATCCGTTAAATTACATTTCACTTCAGAAGAAGTGTAATTTTAGAGTGGTTTTTTATCGATGAGATAATCAGGTAACGGTATATAAGTATCGTCATTCTTGGTTTTAGGAAACTTACGATTTATCCAATCTTGTTTAGCCTGTTCGATTCGCTCTTGTCTGGAACTAACAAAATTCCAAAAGATATATCGTTTTTCGTCAAAAGGTTCGCCTCCGAATATGTAGATAGTAGTATTTTCTTCCATTTCGAAGTGGCATAACTTGGTGTCTTTAGCAATTAAGATTTGCTTGGGTTCATATCTATGTCCACCGTCTTTAATAGCGCCTTCGAGTATGTATAAAGCACTTTCTCCGTACAGGTCATCTCCTATAGTTAAGATAGTTGGCTTGTCAGCTTTTATTTCGATAAAGTACAGTTTGCTATAAACTGGAACAGGTGATTTTTTTCCGAAAGCTTCTCCTGCAATCAATTTTATTTCACAACCATTTTCTTTCCATTGAGGTATATCGGTTGCTTCGACATGATGAAAAGAGGGCTCAATTTCTTCTAAGTCCTTTGGTAATGCAACCCAAATTTGTAATCCGTGAAGTGATTTATCTGTAGTTCGCAAATACTCTGGAGTTCTTTCGGAATGTGTAACGCCTTTACCTGCTGTCATCCAATTTACTGCACCAGGCTCGATTTCGATTTCTGAACCGATACTGTCTCGATGCATAATCGCGCCTTCGAACAAATAGGTAAGTGTGGAAAGCCCAATATGAGGATGAACGTCTACATCTAAGTTTTGGTAATCTTTGAGTTTTGCAGGTCCCATATGATCAATAAAGCAAAAAGGACCAACCGTTCGTTTTTGTTTAAAAGGCAAGAGCCTTCCTACCATAAAGTTTCCTATATCTGCTGCTCTTTCTTCGATAATCATTCCTACGTTTGACATATGTTGTGGTGTTAAGGTTATTGGTAATTACCCGAAAAAACGATTTAATTTTGTATAATATCTATCATTCCTTCCGGAATTTTGTCTAAATACATTTCGGATTTTAAAGGCATCATTTTTTTAGAATCGCTTATTGGTACAAGCTCTTGAATCGCTTCTTGGGCAGAAGGAGGAACCTGAATTCCTGTTATTTCAGAAATAGCTGTTGCTAAAAATAGTTCGGATGCATCTCCAATTGCTTTCATATTAGCAAGGTTTTCGGATACTGTAATATCTGGAGTCAAACCTTGTTGGTAATCTCCAAATCCGGTGCTATTTACTATTTTTAAGACCAAAGGTTGCATGGCATACTTATGTCTTGGGTTTTTATTTTTATTACTATAATTAGGAGAATCATATAGGGTTACAGACCCTACATTTTTACCTGTAGTTGTTCCTCCGATTTGAATTACATCAAGATAAGGCTCAAGTCCGTTGATTACTAATTCGCTTGCAGAGGCAGTACTAGAAGTAGTCAGAATATACACTCGATTTAGGTTCAAATGGTTAATTTGCTCTCCTCCGCTTAATTTATTTGTAAAGCGATTGATTAGTTCTTCTTCTTTTCCGTTGCTTGTATAATAATCCTGAATAGTTGAATTCCATTGTTGTTTTGCAAAAATATCATTGGTAAACTGTCCGGTAATCATACTTGCTAAATGAGCGGCTGAAGTAACTAATCCACCCGAATTATAGCGTAAATCTAAGACTAAATCGGTAATACCTTGAGATTGGAAGTTTCCAAACACATTGTTTAGTTGCACATCATAACTCCCGTAAAAGCCATTATACACTAAATATCCGATTTTGTGTGAGTTTACTTCGTACACGTTTGAGTAATACACCGGGTTTTCGGAATATTCATATTTTGTAAGACTTACGCTTTGTCCGTTTGGAGTAAAATTTCCATCGTCATAATCTGCTAAATTCAGGGTATAGCTTTCGCTTGCTAACAAAGATTGGTAATTTTGAAGGGTCAGTGGAGTTCCGTTTACAGCATAAAACAAGTCACCTCTTTCGATATCTTTATTTGAAGCGTCTGAATTAGGTAAAATATATCGTACCCATCCAATTACCTCGTCCGAACCACTGGTTTTTCGGAATAATCCGTAATCTACTCCGTTGTTTTTGTTGGTTCCTGTCAATATTTGCTCTAGAGCTGTATAATCACTATAAATTACGCTAAAACGATCAATGGTTCCTTTTTGATATAATAAACTGTTGAACAAATCTGTAGGATTAGGATATCCTTTTAAAAAATTGTTCAATTGTTCTTGGCTGTCAAATCGGTCATCTGTCAAGTTCGGAACATCATCTTTCCATAAATAATAGAGGTTAAGTCCTTTCCAAACAAAGTCTTGAACTTCAATTTCTCTGGGAACTTTATATTCGTCATCTTTAGTACAACTAAATAAAAAGCCGACGCATAAAAGCAATAAAAAGGACTTTTTCATAACCTATTATTTTAAGATTTGTTGGGTATGTTCTTTGGTTTTAACTTTTGTAATTACCTCTTCTATAATTCCGTTTTGGTCAATTATAAAAGTTGTTCTATGAATTCCGTCATAGGTTCGTCCCATAAACTTTTTTTCTCCCCACACTCCAAAAGCTTCAATTACCTTGCGCTCTGTATCGGCAATTAGCGGAAAAGGCAATTGGTTTTTTTCTTTAAAGTTGGTTTGTCTTTTAGTATCATCAGCACTTATTCCTAAAATTTGGTAACCTTGTGCTAAAAATCTATCATAATTATCTCTCAAATCACAAGCCTCTGCCGTACAACCTGGAGTGCTTGCTTTTGGATAAAAGAAAATTACGAGCTTTTTTCCTGTATAGTCAGATAGTTTATGTTGTTTTCCGCTTTGGTCTATTCCTAAATCTTGTGGTGCATTATCGCCTACTTGTAACATTTTTTAAGTTTAAAGTTATTTTCTTTGCAGATGTTGAACCCCCTATCAGTTAGCTACTTGGCTGATAAACTGGATTCTCATCAGTCGTAATTCGTCATAGTCATAATCTCCGTCAAATTCTTTGATGGCTTCGCTTATTTTATCTGTTTCGGACTCCATAAAGTAATCGTGGATTTCTTCTTGTTGGTCTTCGTCCAGAATTTCGTCTATCCAATATTTGATATTGAGTTTGGTTCCCGAATATACGATTTGCTCCATTTCTTTCAGTAGCACATCCATGGTAAGACCTTTTGCGTTAGCGATGTCTTCTAACGAAAGTTTTCTGTCAATGCTTTGGATGACATATAATTTTAAAGCTGAATTTGCTCCGGTTGATTTTACTATCAAGTCATCCGGACGCATAATATCGTTTTCTTCTACGTATTTTGCGATAAGTTCTACAAACTCTTTACCGTATTTTTTAGCTTTTCCTTCACCCACTCCATGTACATTAGAGAGTTCTTCTATGGTTATCGGATATTTTAGGGCCATATCTTCGAGTGAAGGATCTTGGAAAATGACAAACGGAGGCAGTTCTAATTTTTTAGCAACTTTTTTGCGTAAATCTTTTAAATATGCCATGAGTTGTTCGTCGGCTGTAGCCGAACTTTTAGAAGCTGAAACTACGGTTTCATCGTCTGCTTCGGTATATTCGTGGTCTTCGGTCATCATAAATGATTCCGGCTTCTTCAGATATTTTAATCCTTTTTCGGTTAGTTTTATAACTCCGTAACTCTCAATGTCTTTTGATAGAAATCCTTCGACCAAAACTTGACGAACCAGAGCCATCCAATATTTATCGTCAAAGTCTTTTCCTTTGCCGAAAATAAAGTTACTATCGGTTTTATGTGCTTTGATGTTTGCGTTTAACTTACCTACTAGTACGGATACCAAATCTTTTGCTTTGAATAATTCGCCTGTTTCTCGAACTGTATCCAATAATAAAACGACTTGATTTTGAGCTTCTACCTTTTTTTTCGGGTTTCTCACATTGTCGTCCATATCTGCACCTTCGCCTGTTTCTAAGTCAAATTCTTCTCCGAAATAGTGGAGTAGAAATTTACGTCTAGACATTGAAGTTTCGGCATAAGCCACTACCTCTTGTAGTAAAGCAAAACCAATTTCTTGCTCTGCAATGGGTTTGCCTGACATAAACTTTTCTAATTTTTCGATATCTTTATACGAATAGAACGCAATACAATGTCCTTCTCCACCATCTCGTCCTGCTCGTCCTGTTTCTTGGTAATAACTTTCGAGCGATTTTGGAATATCGTGGTGAATTACAAAACGAACATCCGGTTTGTCAATTCCCATCCCGAAAGCAATCGTTGCTACTACCACATCTACTTCCTCCATCAAGAACATATCTTGGTGTCTGGCTCGGGTTTTGGCATCCAAACCAGCGTGATAAGGAACAGCGGAGATTCCGTTTACCTGCAAAAGTTCAGCAATTTCTTCTACCTTTTTGCGACTTAAACAATAAATAACACCTGATTTTCCTTTTCTTTGTTTAATAAAACGGATGATGTCAGATTCTATATTTTTGGTTTTTGGACGTACTTCATAATATAAGTTTGGTCGGTTAAACGAAGCTTTATAAGTATCTGCATCTGGCATTTCGAGGTTTTTCAGAATGTCTTCTTGAACCTTTGGTGTGGCAGTTGCTGTGAGTCCGATTACAGGAATATTTCCGAATTGCTTTACAATACTTCTCAAATTTCTATATTCCGGACGGAAATCGTGTCCCCATTCAGAAATACAATGGGCTTCGTCAATAGCTACAAACGAAAGAGTTTGTTGTTGTAAGAACTGAACATACTCTTCTTTTATTAAAGATTCTGGTGCAACGTATAAGAGTTTAGTAATTCCTTCGCTAATATCGTTCTTTACCTGATTGATTTCAGTTTTAGTAAGAGAAGAATTAAGAACGTGAGCTATACCTGGGTTTGACGAAAGTCCTCTAATGGCATCAACCTGATTTTTCATCAGAGCAATTAGCGGAGAAACAACAATGGCTGTTCCGTCAAGCACCAAAGCCGGAAGTTGATAACAAAGAGATTTTCCGCCTCCGGTAGGCATAATAACAAATGTGTTACGACCCTTAATCACGCTGTTTACAACCTGTTCTTGTAAACCTTTGAACTGGCTAAAACCAAAATGTTTTTTCAGTTCTTTGTGTAAATCAATTTCAGATGATTTCATTTCTTATTAAACTATTTTTTTACGTAAGTTTGCATTACATAAAGATATAACAACTTTTTGATAACTACAAAACTTTTAACTTCACCGTTTTGACAACACAACAAAGTATCCTTAACACCGCAAAAGAAACTATTCTCTCAGAAAGTAAATCAGTTGCTAACTTAGCTGATTTGCTTGATGATAACTTTGCAAAAACCATTGAGCTTATCCTGAATTCGAAAGGAAAAACCATAGTAACCGGAATTGGGAAAAGTGCCATAATAGCACAAAAAATTGTAGCCACGCTAAATTCTACCGGAACTCCGGCTCAATTTTTACACGCTTCAGAAGCTATACACGGAGATTTAGGTATGATTCAAGAAGATGATATCGTAATATGTATTTCAAAAAGCGGAAACTCACCTGAAATAAAAGTTTTGGCTCCGATAGTGAAAAACTTCGGAAACACTTTGATAGGGATGACCGGAAATACAGATTCATTTTTGGCAAAGCAATCAGATTATATTTTAAACACTTATGTCGAAAGAGAATCTTGCCCAAATAACGTTGCGCCAACCGACAGTACCACTGCCCAGTTGGTTATGGGAGATGCACTGGCTGTTTGTTTGATGACTCAACGTAACTTTACAGCAAATGACTTTGCAAAATATCATCCAGGAGGAGCATTAGGCAAAAAGCTATTGTTTAGAGTAAAAGATATGCTCGATACAGAAAATAGACCTCAAGTTAAACCAGAAGCTACAATTAAAGATGTGATTGTAGAGATTTCGCAAAAGCGTTTAGGAGTTACGGCAGTAGTTGAGAATAATCAACTTATCGGAATCATAACCGACGGAGATATTCGACGAATGCTTGAAAAACATGATAGCTTTATAGGAATGACAGCTCGAGATATTATGACTCAAAACCCTAAAACTGTTCAAAGTGACAGTATGGTGGTCGAAGCGTTGAATCTTATGGAAAACTTTTCGATTACTCAACTTATTGTGTCAGACAACCAACAATACAAAGGAGTAATCCACCTTCACGATATACTTAAAGAAGGGATTGTAGGCTAACCAATAATTTGCTTTATCAACGAATTGTAAAGATTTGTATTTTTATCAATATATAACGCTAAATACATTTAAAAATAAATGAGTACGAAAGATTTAGGAGAAATGTCATTTTTAGATCATCTTGAAAGTTTAAGGTGGGTACTAATCAGAAGTACTTTAGCTATAGTAATAGGTGCTTTAATTTCATTTTTCTTTTTAGATTTCATTTTTGACGTCATTATTTTCGGACCCAAAGACCCAAACTTTGTTACCTACCGATTTTTTTGCGAGCTAGGGCAAATGTTCGGTGCAAGTGAAGATCTTTGTATCAACGAGTTAAACTTTACGATTCAAAGCCGACAAATGGGCTCGCAGTTTAATACTGCCATTTGGATGGGAATTACAGTTGGTTTTATTATTGGTTTTCCGTATATTTTATGGGAGGTTTGGAAGTTTATCCGTCCGGCTCTATACGAAAACGAAAGAAAAAATGCGAAGTGGTTTATTATTGTTGCTTCGTTTTTATTTTTTGTAGGAGTGCTTTTTGGATATTATATGTTGGCTCCTTTATCCATTAACTTTTTGGGGAATTTTACGGTGAGCGAACAAGTGAATAACGAATTTGATATCAATTCGTATATAGGAACTATAAAAACTTGTGTTTTGGCTTCAGGGCTTATATTTGAACTTCCGATTTTGATGTACTTTTTAGGTAGATTGGGAATTGTAACTCCTGAAACACTTAGAAAATACCGTAAAATAGCAATTGTATTGATTTTAATTATAGCTTCGGTTATCACGCCTCCTGATGTGGTGAGTCAGATTGTGGTGTCTATTCCGCTTCTTATTTTATACGAAATTAGTATTTACATCGTAAAATGGGTTGTGAAAAAAGAAGCCGTAAAAAGTACACAATAGTTTAAACAAAAAATCCTGATAATGAGAGTTATCAGGATTTTTGTTTTGTGTATTAATTAAAGAAAGTCTTTGTCAAAGCTTAGGGGAAGTAAATTCTCTAAAGAATCAGATTTATAAACTTCTCCCACTTCTCCCATAAAATATATTTCTATAGGATTTTCTTGTTTTTGTTCGTATTCTGCGATGCTTTGTCTGCACGAACCACAAGGTGGAGTAGGTCGTTGTGTGGGATGCATATCTGAAGTCGCAGAAATAGCAATTTTTAAAATTTTTGCTTCCGGATATAAGCTTCCCGCTTGATATATTGCAACTCGCTCTGCACATAATCCCGAAGGATAAGCGGCATTTTCTTGATTATTTCCTAAAACTACTTTTTGGTTGTCAAGTAAGATGGCTGCTCCAACTCTAAATTTAGAATAAGGAGCATAAGCTTGTTCGCGAATTTCGATAGCCTTTAGCATTAATTCGTGAGTAGAGTTGTCTAATTCGTCAATCGAACTATAAACCGAGAAAGTAGTATTTACATTAATTTTTTTCAATCGCTGTGCTAATTTAATTTCTAATATTCGTCATACTTTTCACCAAAGTTGAACGTCAGAGAAAAACGCAAAGTGTTTTCTAACGGATTCTGAACTTTTGAAGTTGACATCAAGTAAGATACATCAATTTTTACGATATTGTATTTAAAACCTGCTCCTAAAGTAAAGTATTTTCTAGCCCCTTTGGTTTCGTGTTCGTTAAAGTACCCTAAGCGAAGAGCAAAAGAGTCCATATAAGAATACTCTACACCTCCTCCTAAAGTAAATTCTCTCAACTCTTCACTAAATCCGTCAGGAGCATCTCCGAAAGACTCAATAGCTCCCGAAAACCAGTTTGTTCTTTGATAGTCGTCATAAGCTTGTGCTCTTTCATCATCAGTCATATCTTCGTGAAGTTGAGGTGTTGGTACCAATAACTTTGTTGTTTCAAGGGTAACCCCGATAGTGTTGTATTCGTCCATGATAAAATCAAAACCAACACCTAGTTTTAGGTTAGAAGGTAAGAAATTTGAGCTGAATTCATCGTCGTCATAGCTCAATTTTGGTCCCATGTTTTGGATGTTAAATCCTGCTCTCCAACGTCCGTCAAAATCTCCGTAAGCTGTCATTTCTGATTGATAGTAACCTGCTAAATCAACTGCAAAAGTATTAGCTGCTGATGCGTCAACTAACTCACTAGGAATTTCTAAACTAGAACGTATATAACGACCTGCTACAGCTAGTGCGAATCTTTCGGTTAAACGCAAGGTATAGGAAATGTCAAGAGCCAATTCGTTTGGTCTAACATCTCTTCCTTCGTCATAAAAACTATTAGTAAGTCGAATATCTCCTAAACTAAAATAACGTAAACTTGCAGCAGCAGCACTACGTTCATTCAGTCTGTAATAGTAATTTAACTGGCCTAAATTGATATCATTTACCAATTCGGTAAGGTAAGGAGTATAACTTAAAGAGATTCCTTGTTCGTCTAGTGCAAAAGCGTATTTAGCAGGGTTGTGTTGTTGTGAATATCCATCTGCAGATGTTGCTACTCCCACATCTCCCATAGCGGCAGAACGAGCGTCAGCAGGAATTAGTAAAAACGGTACGGCTGTAGTGATTACACGGTTATTATCTTGAGCTATAGCTCCTTTTAAAGTAAACAAACAAATAACTAATAATGCGATTTTTTTCATTTTGTGGTATTTCTCTTTTAAGTTGCACAAATATACTATTCTATCCTAAAGTATAACGAGTTTCTCGTATTTTTCTGCTTTTTTTCCTGTTAAACTTGATTTGACTGTGAGTTTATATACATATACTCCCTTTCCTATTTTGTCTCCAAAATCGTCTCTTCCGTCCCAGGTTATATCTCTAGATAAAAACCCTTCGGTTATAATGGTTTGATTTTTAGTCCAAACCACTTTTCCGGTTATGGTTAACACCTGAACCTGCACGTCCAAAGGTTCGAATGGACGGTTGTGCGAAAACCAAAATTCGGTATAACTCACAAACGGATTTGGATAGTTTAGAACGTTTTCTAACTGAATTTTTTCGTCTCCCACTACAATAAATTGGATTTCGGCTGTAACCATATTGTTGTAAACATCCCAAGCTTTAAAGGTGATGGTATGTAATCCGGGAGCTAAATTTCTGAAAGGATACGATACTTTTCCTTTGGTGTAGTCATTCAATTCGGTTTGATAGTAATCATTGAGGATATACGGATTGTTTTCGTCTCCATCCAAAATAGCTATCATGTCATGACCGATACCTCCTGCTGTATTCATACCGTTTTCATCTTCAAGATAAGCCAAAAAGATAGGAGAGTCGTTGGTTATTCCTCCCGAAATAAAGTTGGTGTCATTCATATATAATTTTACGGTAGGAGGCGTGTTATCTACCGGAGCATTTTCGTTTATTCCTCCGATTCTTATCGCTGTAGAATATCCAGTTTTGTCTTCTAAAGGCGTTTGTCTTTTCGAATAAAAACTAATTTTACCGTAATCAATAGGGATGCGTATGTCTTTCGGAACTACAAAGTCAAACTCAAATATTCCTCCTACTACTGTTGTGTTTCCTCTAAAGATAGTTTCTCCTAGGATGTCAAAATCCATAGTTAAAATTTCTCCATTCTCGACATATCCGTCATTTCCTAAGGTAGTTCGGCTGATTTTTTTATCATAAATCTGAACGGCCAATTCTCCTATATAATTCGATAATAGTGTACCCGATTCATGGGTTACCTCTCCTTTCATTTTTACGTACGAAAGGGCTTCAAGACTGCCGGTATAGTCATTTATAGGAGTGTCGTTAATGTGTGTAAGAACAACATTTGGTTTTGGGATTGCCAGTTGCAAAGCAGGATCTCCAACGCAAGCCACCATTCGTGTGGCGTCCATGGATCCGTGATAATTTTTGGCTAATCGAAGGGCTTCTCCTACAGTCGGATAGGGTTGGTCTGCATAATTTCCGTACGAAAAAAGTACTTCTCCGAGTCGGAGGTTGAAATTCTCAGCCGTTCCGATTCCGATAACTCTTGTGGTAGTAATCATGGCTACCGCTCCTCCTGTTGGATTCCAATAAACATATTCTCCAGCAGTAGGCCTGAGTGGATTGTCGAATTTTGTAAACGAACAAGTAACCGTAATAAATAAAGGATATTTATACTTATTATTTAGGTTTTGCCCGTCTGATTTTTCGAAAATTCGTTCGTGTGCCAAACCTTCTTCTCCTCCGTGTCCTAAGAAGTTAAAAACTAACGAGCCAGATTCAAAAGCGTTTACGATATCGGTTCGGGCTTTTGGATATCTCGCTCCTCCCGAAGCAGTTTCTTGTACGTAGGCATCGGTATAAATTTTATTTATATTAAAGAATGGACGATTTTGTTCAATATCTTGAGCCAACTGATCCATCTGAAATTGCATATTTCTGTCGGATCCTTTATCCACATCATCAGAAATTAGTGTAATATTGTTCCTCCATCTTCCGTACGATTGTTGGTCGTAATAGTCAATCACTTTTTGAACCATTTGTTCGGCTTGACTTACTGTGTTTACAAGCATTCTTCCCACAGCAATATCTGGTCGGTCTGTAGAGGCTAGACTTCCTTCATTTTCATCCATCATCACAAAATAATCATCCGAGCATTTATCACCGACATAAAAAGATTCTCCTGCACTATAAGGTTGGTAAATCGGAACAATATTAGTATTTCCTTGAATTCTGTTTTTATAATCGTAAGAGGCGTCTCCAAAAAGATTTAGGTATTTGACGCGTTTATCCGGTTGTGAAGCATTGTGATATACATATCGCATTAAATTTCGTATCGCACCAATATCTTGTTTTCCGGAAGAGAATTCTTGGTAAATATTTTCGAGATTTAATACTTTGACTACTAATCCGGAGTTGTTTCTGTGAAAGTTAGCTAGTTTTTCTGCTTGTGCATTCAAAAAAGCAGGCGTTACGATGATGTAGTCAACATCCGTAAAATTTCCGTTATTGTCTTTAAAAATATCACCTTTAATGTTTTGGTTGGTAACTCGCATGTGCTGAGTTTCTCGTAAAGGTGTATAATAATCGTTAGGTTCGACTACAATATATTTTCGTTTTTCTCCCATATTGGCCTTGAAAGAAAAAGTAGCGTTTGCTGCATTTTCTTTTTTGGTTACATTAAAAATATCGGTGACGTCCCAAACTTCTTTTATTGTATTGGCTGAATTGATTTGATACTCAATAATTCCGATGTTGCTTTGGGCTTCATCATAAAAAAACTGAAACTGTTTACCTATTCCTCTAAGTTGTCTCCGAGCAGTAATAGCAATATAATCTAGGTATCCCGTAATTGTAGGTATTCCGTTATTGTTAAATGTTATGGTGATATCTATATTTTCAGAGTTTGAACTAAATGTAGTGTTTAAAGCTCTTTGTCTTCCGGATCGATCATCATTTGGGTCTCTTGAATCAAAAGCTACTGTACCGATATTATTTCCGTTTGCGGAAAAAGTGAATGTAGCCGGAAGATGGTAGCTATTGAGAGCGGTATTGCCTTTGAATTTGATAGGAACAGATGTAACCAAGTTAGGAAAGTTAAATTTAAAAGTCTGTTCGCTTTGGATGTTGAAGGTTTCTCCAAACCACTTTCTGTCCATTCGAGCAAAGTTATTTAGATCCTTTTCGTAAAATTGATAATCATCAAACTCTGAAACTGATAAAGTGGGGGTTCCTGCGGGTTCACTCATCGTGGTAATTCTTTTTCCGTTGTTCAACCCGCTTGCAGTGATATAATAATAAGAGCGATTGCTATATAAATTAAGGTGTGTGTCGCTTTCTTGGTTATAAGTATCAACACCTTCTGCATAAAAAAGGATATAGTCTTGCGAGTCAAATTTCCCATCTTCTTCTCCGATGATTTGGATGGCATTTTCTTGTAAATCAAATGGATAATCTACATTGTTTCTGAGAGGAATCATACGTCCTCCGTTTCCGAATATTTTTATTTTTTGAGGATTTACGTTGTTTAGGTTCATTCCTAGACTCTGAATAAAAGAACGAGATAGCCTATATACACCAGATTTTTCGACATAAAATTTAAACCATTCACCATTGGCTAATACTGAATTGCTGATTGACGGAACATTATTTATGTCTGTAGCTGAAAATGTAGTGTATGTAGGATCTTCTTTTAGAGATTTTAATGTAAATGATTTTACTCTTTTAAAAGAATTACCCTCTTGTATTATCGGAATGAATTGGATACTTAAGAATTTAACATCACGACTGCTGTTTACAGCTACTTGTTTTTGAATTTCTCTTGGTAATTTTTCGGTAGCTAAGCGTCCTAATTGCTCTTTTGAAATGTTTTCGTAAGTAATATTACTAATTTCAAAGTTGGTTTCTGTCGAAGTAGGGTATGAATAAGTAAAGAAAACAGTGTTGCTGCTTCCGTCATAATAAAAATACTCTGTCTGAAAGTGAGGAACCTCGACATTTATGTTGTCTGAAAACAATAAAGGAGTCTCACTCCATTCTAAGGTAATGTCGATTTCTTTTTGTCCAAAAGAAATCATACTCATTAGTAGTACTATAGGATATACAATATTTTTCATCGCTTACAGATAACGATAATAAATGTTAAATATTACAAAATTGTAAAAATAATTATTTCGAATAACTATTTGTATAATAAAACTTATAAATTTGCGTTCTTCTGAGGAAGGTTGTTCAAAACAGCGATAAAAAATTTATTAATTTCTTGTTGTAATTTAATTGTTAATTATTATATTGCACCGCTAATTTAGTATTTGTTAAAACATTATGAGAACTAACAAAATTGTATTTTTAAATTTACTTCTTCTTGCCGGACTTGCGGCAGGGATGACGAGTTGTAGTAAAAACAAATCGGGTGTTTCTAAAGCTACCGGATGGAAAATGGATGGTAGAGAAGGCAGATTTAGTTATAATTCCAAATTTAAGCAACAAGAAACCCCAATTGGTATGGTTGCTATTGAAGGAGGTACTTTTACCATGGGTAAAGTACAAGACGATCCGATGCATGATTGGAATAATACTCCAAATCAACAACACGTACAATCCTTCTTTATGGATGAAACAGAGGTTACTAACGTGATGTATGCAGAATACTTATTTTATATTAAAAAAGTATTTCCACCTACAGAAGAAAATTATAAAAACATTTATGCGGGAGCTCTTCCTGATACATTAGTATGGAGAGACCGTTTAGGATACAATGAATCTATGGTAACCGATTACCTATGGCATCCTGCTTATGGTGAATATCCTGTGGTAGGTGTAAACTGGATTCAAGCTATGGAGTTCTGTAAATGGAGAACAGATTTTGCTCA
>CAZOQH010000007.1:0-29240 GCA_964581855.1 uncultured Flavobacterium sp. | reverse complement strand
CTGCAAAGCCAATATGCTCCAAGTCCTCCAAATCCTTTTCGGAATAGGATTGTTTGACTTCAATTCCCTCTGCTGTGAGGAAGTTTTGAGTTTTGAGTTTTGAGTTTTGAGTTTTTGATTTCTCAAGTTTTATATGTTGTATGTTTTTTCTGTTCATTAGAAATGAATTTTACTTTTTAGATTTTAAATATTCTAATGCTTTTTCTAAAGCAACATCTTTTCTGTTTAAAAAATCTATTATTGTTTGTTTTACTTCTATATCAGGTAAAATACCAATTGCCACAAATTCCCTTCCATCGGGATACGTATCTTTTTTGGTGCAAACTCTTGCTTCGCCTCCGTTTGGTAAATCAAAAACAACAGGTTGTCCTGTACTTCCGAAAGTTGGCTGTCCGATTTTTGTAAAATGTTCCTGATTATCAGCTGAAACCAAAAAATCTTCAGCAGCAGAAGCCGTGTTATTGGAAATTAAAACTACCGTAGGTTTTACAAAACGAGGAATATTTTTATCTATTTTAAATTCATTTTTTGGAAATTCATAGTAATTTCGATTATGAAACGTAAGAAATTGCTCTTTTCTCGAGGCATTATTTATCGTGTCTTTTGCTTCTACATATTTTCCCCACGCTTTGTATGCTGAAATAGTTTTTCTGCTCGACATTTTGGCATAATTCAGCTTTTCGTCTTTGGTAAAATACTGCAAAATCTGAAATCCGTTATTGGTATTTCCGCCTCCGTTGTTTCTCAAATCAATGATAAATGATTTTGCTTTTGGAAGTTCGAATATGATTTTTTTAAATTCATCAACGATTTTTGGTGTATCAAATGAATTTAAAGCAATATATAACGTGTTGTTTTCAAGCCATTTATACTCTAACAGCTCATATGATTTGTCTTTTGGAATCAATTCCTCATCTGTTGACTTATGCAAAACCAATTCCTTCACTACTGTTGTTTTATTTGGCAACAAAAATTCTACTTTGTATTCTGTTCCGTAAGGAGCATAAAATAATTTACTTGCAGACCAATTTTCCAAAATATAAGTTGTGGAAGAAGAAATATAAGGTTTTATGTATTTTTCTTGGTATTCTTTTATGTCTAAATCATTGATTTTTAGGATTTCCGTTCCTATGGGAAACTCATTTTTTGCACTTTCGTTGATTTTGGAAATAATCATTTTGTTTTCAATGTTTTTCAGACGAAATTCAATCGTTCCAAAACTCTGATAACCAAGATAATCATCAATATACTCAGGCATATAAACATTGGTATGTCCGTCTTTTAGCGTAGCACAAAATTTTTCCAATAGCCTGTAATATTCATAGTCGTTTTTGGTTTCCAAAATATCTTTCAGCAACTGCTTGTAGTCCGTTTCGAGCGTGGAATAATCCAATTTGTCCAAATACACAAAGTTTTGATTTACTTCATTCCAAAAAGTCGAAGCACCAAATAGCTTATCTTCCATAGAAATTTTATCAGGAAGCTGGGCTTTTGCATGAGTCAAGCTCAATAAAAATAATATCGTAAAAAGGATTTTTTTCATAACCAACTTATTTTTTCCCAATCTGTTTAACCGTATCTTTTCCTTTTAATGTCATTTTTGCATTTAGCGAAGCAACTACTTTTTTGCCTGTTTTTTGTTCTAATTCCATTCTGCCTTTGGCGACGGAATAGATTGTATCAAACGAAAAATCTGTTCTGTATCAGCAACATCGGTTTTGTAAAACTTACCGTCAGAGGATTGCATTTTCAGTTGTACGATTTTTTCGTACAACTGACTTCCTTCTTTGGTTAATTTCTTTTTCAAATCAGACCAATATCTTTTTGGAACAGTGCTTTCTGTCAAAACCTCAATCACATCAACAATAGAAATGTACCATTTTTCTTGTTCTTCGTCCCAAAGTGTACGGACTTTCTTTTCTTCAAATAATTTTATTTCGTTTTTCTTTTCCATAATAAAAATTATTTTCAATTGTTCTCTATTGTGGGACGCTTCAACCCGGGAAAATCAGCTCACGTTTATTCCGTTGCTAACCTTTCTTGCTCCAATTTTTCCGCCAAACGCTTCTCGATAATTGGAGTAATCAATGTTTTTCTAGGGTTTTGTTTTACAAACGGGAACAATTCCAAATCGTGTTTCATGCGGTCTTGTTTGTTTGGGTATTTGTTGGTTCCGAGTAAAACTTCTTTTCCTTGGTCAAAAAGATTTTGCTCTTTTTCAGCTGATTCGGTTATTTTGCGTTGGATAGTTCCTTCGATAAGCTGCGTGATTAAACCTCCGTTTTGCTCAATATCTTTGAATAGCTCCAATGCTTTTTCGACTAATTGTTCTGTGAGCGATTCGATATAATAAGCTCCATCAGCCGGATTATCAACTTTATCAAAATAGCTTTCGTGTTTTAAAACCAAAAGTTGATTTCTCGAGATTCTATCTCCGAATTCGTTTTCTTTATGAAACAAAACATCATACGCAAGATTCGAAACCGCATCAGCCCCACCCAAAATAGCACTCATACATTCGGTTGTGGTTCGAAGCATATTTACGTTATAATCGTACAGTGTTTTGTTGCGTTTGGTAGGTTGTGCAATAATATGACAATCAAATTCGTAGTTATATTCCTTTTTCAACGCATCAAACAACATTCGTAAAGCTCGAAGTTTTGCGATTTCGAAGAAATAATTTGAACCCACACTTACCTCAATTAAGATTTGGGATTTAAGATTTAGGATTCTGTTGAAATATTCGTTAATATGAGCTAATGTATAGGCTAATTGCTGAACGATATTCGCTCCTGCATTTTGATACAAACCTAAATCGATGCTCAAAAACGGAATGTCAACTTTAGTATTCAGGGTGTTCAACACCGAAAAATCAGTATCGAGATTCGTAAACCAATTTCCGTCTTTCGCTAATTGTCCTATGGGATCAAGCAATACGTTTATCTGTAAATCATTCGCTTTTGCAAATTCGTTTACTTTCAATGAAAAATCTTCCGAAAGGAAAAGCGGTTTGATGTAATAAACTTTATCTTTAGGAAGATCAGCAAATAATTGAGAAAGATTTGTATCTATTTTTTCAACCGTAAAATAGATACTTTCGGCTCCTCTTAAAAGAGTTTCTTTTGCTCTTTTATTAGATTTTTCTACGTCAAAAACATAGATGCGTTGAAGAATTTTAAAATCTGAAACTTTAGTGTTTACGCTCACTTTATTTTCAAATTCATCATTGTGGTAAAACGGTTTTACTTTGATTCCTTCGGGAGACTCCCAAATAAGGGTCTGATTGTAGTCAGCTCCTTTTAAATCAAATTGAATTTGCTGCTTCCATTGCTTAGAGGAAACCGGCTCGAATTCTTGAAATAATTTATCGTTCATTATTTAATTGTATCGTTTTCGTACTCAATTATATAAATATCTTCGTTATTCTTTTTCATATAATATTTCTCACGGGCATATTTTTCGATATACTCGGTGTTTTTGAGTTCTTTAATTTGCTTTTGGT
Source organism: uncultured Flavobacterium sp. (assembly GCA_964581855.1). GTDB lineage: Bacteria > Bacteroidota > Bacteroidia > Flavobacteriales > Flavobacteriaceae > Flavobacterium. The sequence continues at coordinate 25,738 of CAZOQH010000007.1, read as the reverse complement.
CACTCTTTATTTCTTCTTTGTAATAATTTCTATTAGATTCTAAGGTCTTTATTTCCTTATTCAAAACTCTATGTTGAAGAAGTGAAGCATCATCTAAAAACAGAATCCAAATGATAAAAAACAGTAATACCACAAAATATCGATTCCCAAAAACTTTTAGGATGGGATATTTTTGGACACTGTTTTTAATTGGATTTTTCATTTTTGTAAATCTGGAATTACATTTAGACGTATCAAAGATACAAAGGTTAATCAAAAAATAGAAAATAGAGAATATAAAAAAGTGCTAGACGGGTGATTTTAGCCCTTTTAAAACTAAAAACGTTACAGTTATTTTCTATTCATAAACAAAACCAGGTCTATTAACCTTGAGGAATAACCAATTTCGTTATCATACCATCCAACCACTTTTACCATATCGTCTATAACCGATGTGAGTTCTGAATCAAATAAACACGAAAGTTGATTTCCGATAATATCGACAGAGACAATCGGATCTTGGGTGTAGCCTAAAATCCCTCTCAGTTCTTTTTCAGAAGCTTCTTTAAAAGTACGGTTTATTTCGTCGATGGTTACTTTTCGTCGAACATGGCAAGTAATATCAGTCAAAGAACCATCAGCAACAGGAACTCGGATTCCGCAACCTCCGATTTTTTTTTCTAGTCTCGGAAAAATCTTAGTCAATGCTTTGGCTGCTCCGGTAGTAGTCGGAACGATTGATTGAGCTGCTCCTCTGGCTCGTCGCAAATCTTTATGGGGCACATCGTGTAAGCTTTGGTCTGTTGTATAAGAATGAACAGTTGTAATATAAGCTTGTTCGATTCCGCATAAGTCATCCAAAACTTTAAGCATCGGAGCTGCATTGTTGGTAGTGCAACTCGCATTGGAAACAATTTTCTCGGTTCCGTCCAAAATTTCGTGATTTACTCCTAAAACCACTGTTTTTATTTTGTCATCTTCGGGAGGAACTGATAAAATCACCTTTTTAGCTCCTGCCAAAATATGTTGATACAAAAGTCCGAAGGTTTTGTGCTTTCCGGTACATTCAATTACAAAATCAACATCTAATTCTTTCCAAGATAAATCAGAAATGTTTTTTTCGTGAAAAAAACGAAATCTCTTACCTCCTACCAAAAGATGTAAACTATCATACGAAACTTCATAAGGCAAAACTCCGTGAATACTATCATATTTCAGCAAATGAGCCATCGTACGATTGTCTGCAATATCGTTGATGGCAACGACTTCGATTTCCGGATGATTTAATAACAAACGGAAAAGATTTCGCCCAATGCGACCGAATCCGTTGATGGCAATTTTTATCTTCAAGGGCTAAATGGTTTAATCGTTGATAAAGACTAAATCAAAGAATATGTTTCTGTGCTTTATAAGACGAACGTACTAGCGCTCCACTTTCTACATGACGGAAACCTAATTCTTTTCCTATTTCTTCGTATTTTTTGAACTGGTCAGGCGTGATGAATTCTTTAACCGGAAGGTGCTTTTTACTTGGTTGAAGATATTGCCCGATAGTCACTACGTCAAGGTTTACTTTGCGTAAATCGTGAAGTGTTTCGATTACTTCGTCTTCGGTTTCACCCAGACCGAGCATAATTCCTGATTTGGTTCGGTTTACTCCACTTTTTTTGAGGTAGTTCAACACTTCAAGGCTTCTTTCGTACTTAGCCTGAATTCTTACTTCTCTGGTTAAGCGTTTTACGGTTTCCATATTGTGTGAGACCACTTCTGGAGCAACCTCAACAATTCTATCTAAATGACGTTCTATTCCTTGAAAATCCGGAATTAACGTTTCTAGAGTCGTTTCAGGGTTCATTCTTCGAACGGCTTTAACGGTTTCTGCCCAAATAATGCTTCCCATATCTTTCAGGTCATCTCTATCCACGCTTGTCAAAACCGCATGTTTGATGTTCATGATTTTGATAGAGCGAGCTACCTTTTCGGGTTCGTCCCAATCCACCGTTTCTGGTCGACCGGTTTTTACACCACAAAATCCGCACGAACGCGTACAGATATTCCCGAGAATCATAAACGTTGCAGTTCCTTCTCCCCAACATTCTCCCATATTAGGGCAGCTACCCGACGTACAAATAGTATTCAGATTATATTTATCAACCAAACCACGAAGTTCAGTATATTTTTGTCCGGTAGGCAATTTCACCCGAAGCCACTTCGGTTTTGCCTGTCTTGGTTCTAAAATGCTTTGCATTTGACTTTATTTTTGACTTGCAAAGATACAAATTTTAGTGGTAAAATGTCAGTTATCAATAGTTTTAAAGTTATCAAGTAAAATCAAATTAGTTATTTTTGTCTTTAGAAGCTGACAATATTTCATTTGTAAATTTAAAAAAACGTTAAACCCTGTTAATCGGTAGTTAAACCATTTTTATCGGCATAAAAAATGCAGTAATTTTATAGTTGAACTTAAAAATTTGCTCATTATGAAAAGACTTTCATCTTTATTTTTGGTTGCTCTTTTGAGTGGAGGAATCACTCTTGGAGCATATAAACTTTTTATAGAAAAACCTGCAACTACTCATACAAACGGAATCACAACCGTTTCTACACTTCCGGTTGCTAATTATAAAAATGTTGGTTTTACTTCTGAAGCGCCTGATTTTACAGAGGCTGCAGAGTTAGCTATCAACTCAGTTGTACACGTTAAAAATGTTTCATACCGACAAATAAATGATCCGATTATGGAATTTTTTTACGGATATAGAGGAGGACATCAACAAGCCCAAATCGGAACAGGTTCAGGAGTTATTATTTCGGAAGACGGATATATTGTTACCAATAATCACGTTATTAATAATGCCTCTGAAATTGAAATCACTTTGAACAACAAAAAAGCTTACAAGGCAAAACTTATCGGAACAGATTCTCAGATGGACATTGCTTTGCTAAAAATTGATGCCAACGAAAAACTTCCTTATACGGTTTTCGGAGATTCTGATAACATTCGGGTAGGAGAATGGGTTTTGGCTGTCGGAAATCCGTATAATTTAAACTCGACTGTTACTGCAGGAATTATTTCTGCCAAAGCACGTAATGTAGGAAATCGCATGCAAAACAACATCCAATCTTTTATTCAAACTGATGCTGTTGTAAACCCTGGAAATAGCGGAGGAGCACTAGTAAACACTCGAGGGGAACTTATCGGGATTAACACGATGATTTCTTCGACTACAGGTTCGTATGTAGGTTATTCATTTGCTGTTCCTTCGAACATTACTCGTAAAATCATCGAAGATATTATGGAGTTTGGAAATGTTCAGAAAGGGGTTTTAGGAGTAAAAGGAGGAGAACTCAACCAGGCAGTTGCTGAGGAATTAGGAATTAAACGCACTCAAGGCTTTTATGTTGCAGATGTTACCAAAGGTTCTGGAGCCGAAAAAGCAGGAGTAAAAAAAGGAGATGTAATTGTTCAGATTGACAACCAAAAAGTAAATTCATTCGCAGAGCTTACCGGATATATTTCGACCAAAAGACCAAATGACACCGTAAATGTTTATGTCATAAGAGATGGAAAAGAAATCGAACTTCCTGTAACACTTACGAAGTTTGAATTACTGACTACTGAATTTTTAGGAATGGAAATAGAGGATTTATCTATGGCTGACAAGAAAAAATTCGGAGTGGATTCTGGAGTAAAAATTGTAGATAGTCAAGAATACGAAGATGTTAAAGGAAAAGTGATTATTTCGGTGGATGGATATAAAATTCAAAACACTCAAAAATTAAATGAAATTATGTCCAGAAAAAAGCCTAATTCATCTACACGAATCGACCTTCTGAATCAAAATGGAGATATAGAGAGATATATTATCCGTTAAAACATAAAGATTACAATTCATCTCAACTCAAAAACATATACCTATTATTTAAAGCCTGACTTTTTAAGTCGGGCTTTAATTTTTTATTTTAATTTGAACTAAAAGCAATTCCTTTATATAACTTGAATCTTTTATACTCTTTAAGACTTTGTAAGGATTTTTTAAATACATCTCTAAAAACCAACAACATACATCGAAGACAAGGGATTAATTGTATTAAAACTCCGGGTATAAATTTCTTAAAAAACAATTTTAACAGATAAATTCCGTTTGTTTAATTGGAAAAAAGATTTTTTATAAATTATTTTTTTGTACATTTCGCATCTTAAAAAAAACAATGCGACATTATGTTAATCTACGAATTCATAGGTTAATATTAAGTTTAATTTAAGTATGTTTGACATTCGATAATTAAAACGTCTTGTTAAAATAATATTGCAAACATTTTTATTATAGAATTCTATAATAGTGTTCAGGATTATAGAGAAATTTATATCTTTGACCATTTTGGAAAGCTTTTTTCAGAAACTTTAATCTATAAAAAGCTTTTTAATTTTAGTGCAAAATTGATTTGACAATTTTTTTGATTTTTTAGGATAAAATTAGATAGTAATTAATTAGTAATTTCAAGAAAAGAATTTTAGGTTCTTTCGTTAAAACGACAAAAATATGCAATTAAAAAAGAGATACTTAGCCCTATTACTTTTGCTATCGCAGTTTACATATTCTCAAGAAGGAATGGCGGTTTATTCTGATTATTTATCAGATAACTACTACCTGATACACCCTTCGATGGCAGGAGCAGCCAATTGTGCTAAAGTACGACTTACGGCAAGGCAACAGTGGTTTGATCAGAGTAATTCTCCTATGTTACAAACCTTGAGTTTTAATACAGCTTTAGGAGAGCGTTCAGGGGTTGGAGTTATCGCTTTTAATGACAGAAACGGGTATCACTCTCAAACAGCTTTTAAACTTACTTATGCTCACCACTTGCGTTTTTCAAGAAGTGATTATGATTTAAATCAATTATCTTTTGGTATAAGCGCAGGAGTAGTTCAAAGTCGTTTGGATGAAACTGAATTCTTAGGAAGTGCTCCCGACCCAGGAGATCCTAGTATTCACGGAGGAATGACACAGAAAGACTCTTATTTTAACGTAGATATAGGAGCTTCTTATCACTATCTTGATTTTTTTGCTCATTTAACCATTAAAAATGTTATTGAAAACAGAAGGGATTTATACACAGATATGGAACCGGATAATCTGCGTAAAATTTTGTTAAGTGCCGGATATATCTTTGGAGATGCAGACCGCATTTTGTGGGAACCTTCAGTAATGTTCCAATATGTAGATCAAACCGGAGAAAAAGCTATTGACCTGAATCTTAAAGCTTATAAAGACCTGGATTTCGGAAGATTGTGGGCAGCTTTATCATATAGAAGAAGTTTTGACGGAACTCAATACTTGAACGGAAATTCTGTTGAAGAACAATATTTGCAATGGATTAGTCCAATTGTAGGAATCAATTACAAAAACTTTATGTTTGCTTATACTTATTCTCACTTGCTTGGAGATGTCAAGTTTGATAGCGGCGGATTCCATCAAATTACAATAGGATTCAATTTATTCTGTAAAAGAGAAAGATGGGATTGTAATTGTCCTGCTGTTAATTAACAATATCTGTCCCGACCTGTTCGGGACTTTTTTTTGACCTTTAAACCTTATTGAAAAATGCCTGTAATAAAATCTGTAAACGGAAAAGAACCAAAAATTCCACAAGATTGTTTTGTAGCCGAAAACGCTACTATTGTTGGTGATGTAATACTTGGTGAAAATTGTAGTGTATGGTTTAATGCGGTCATCCGAGGAGATGTGCATTATATCAAGATTGGAAACAAAGTGAATATTCAGGACGGAGCCATCATCCATTGTACCTATCAAAAACATCCTACCATCATCGGGAACAATGTGTCTATCGGACATAATGCCATTGTACACGGTTGCACCATTCATGACAATGTACTTATCGGGATGGGAGCTATTGTTATGGATAATTGTGTGGTAGAAAGCAATTCTATCGTGGCAGCCGGAGCTGTGGTTACTCAAAATACAGTTATTGAATCGGGAAGTATCTATGCGGGAGTTCCTGCAAAAAAAGTAAAAAGTATTGATGCTTCGGAGTTTGCGGGAGAAATTGATCGAATTTCTAATAATTATGTCTTATATTCGAGTTGGTTTAAAGACGAAAAGTAAACTGATTTGACAATATTTCAACTATTTAAAAAAGTTGCTTCATACGTAAAGTCATACAAATGGCTTGTTATAGCAACGCTTGTGCTAACGGTAATAGGGTCGTTTATGGCACAAGTAAATGCTCATATTCTTAGATATACCGTAGATGAAGTTAACTTGCTGGTTACTGAAGGTAAAACCCTTGGGGATGGGAAAAATCTATTAATTTTCATCACCATTGTTCTACTTTCGAAAGAATTGATTTACGCCCTTATTCAGTTTGGACAAAAATTTTTTGGTGAAAAACTCCGAATCTACATCTCGAGAGACTTTTCGCAAATGATAGTTGAAAAAATCCTCACCTATAAACTTGCTTTTTATACCTCGACCGAAAACGAAAGCGGAAAACTACAAACCCGCATCGATATGGGAATATCTAGTCTGACACGACTGGTACAAAATTTCTTTATTGATATTCTACCGCTTTTTGCCAATTCGATTGTGGCTCTTATTTTTATGTTTTCGGCTAATTTTTACATCGGATTGGTGAGTTTATGCATCATTCCTCTTTATTTTTTTGTGAGTCAGGCACAAGCCAAAAAGCTAGGAGGCTTCAGAAGAAGGATGCGTAGTTATCGCGAAAACAAAAGTGCAGGAATAATTGGTTTGATTGATTCTATCACGGTAATTAAATCCTTTGTAAGAGAACCTCTTGAGGCTGAAAAACACCAGCAAATTCAGTATGACATGACCGAAAATCAAATGCAAACTCGAAAATTGAGTTTTTTGTTTGAAAGTATTAAAAGCTTTTTAGAGCAAATCGGAATTGTTGTCATTATTATTCTAACAGCTTATTTTGTGTTGGATGAATCAATGAGTATCGGAGCTATTATGTTTCATATTATGTTGTTTAACAATGTTTCTGCTCCTATTCGTCAGCTTCACCGAATTTACGACGAGGTAAACGATGCTTTAATTTATTCCGAAGGATTTTTTGATATTTTAGATGCTGATCACGAAAAAGAACCTTCCGGGAACTATAAACCCAAAAAAATTACCGGACTCATCGAGGTTAAAAATGTTGATTTTGAATATCCGAACGGCACCAAAGCATTACACAACGTATCGCTTACTGTGCCTCCCGACAAAATCACGGCTTTAGTAGGATTGAGCGGAGCCGGAAAAAGCACCATTATCAATCTTTTAGACAAATTCTATCACCCAAAAGCAGGAACTATTACTCTTGATGGCATTGATTTACAAGAATACGATACTGAGTATTTACGAAAAAACATTGGTCTGGTTTTACAGAAAAATCACATCTTTAAAGGAACTATTTCAGAAAACATCCTTTACGGAAAACCGGACGCAAGCCAAGAAGAAGTAATCGAAGCAGCGAAAAAAGCATATATTCATTCTCAAATAATGGATTTGCCAAATGGGTATGATTCGCAAGCCAATTTGCTCTCGGGAGGACAACAACAACGCATCGCTATAGCGCGATTATTTTTAAAAAACCCTCCTATTATTTTTCTTGACGAACCTACAGCAAGCTTGGATGCTATTGCTACCGAACAAATCAAAATGAGTCTTGATGCTATCAAAAAAGACCGAACCGTAATTATTATTTCGCATAGTATTTCACAAATTATTGATGCTGAAAATGTTGTGGTTTTAGAAAAAGGTAGAGTTGTGGAACAAGGAACCCACGATGAATTATACGACAATAAATCTACCTATTTCGAAATTTTCAACGCAATGGCCAACAGTTTAAATATTGATAAAATTGCGCGAACTATAAATGAAGAACAATCTTAAAACAATCTCTCAGAAACTCTACTGGAAGCAATTTTTGAGGCGATATAACTCAGAAACATAATTGTAAAAAACACAATAAGTATATTTTCGAAAGTAAAGTTAACCAGATAAGGAAGTGTAGGGCTTAACATCCAAAGCTCGAATTTTTGTTGTATCAATACAATGACAACTCCTAATAAAATCCCTAAAACACAACCAAAAAAGCTCAGCAAAATTCCTTGATATAAAAATATTTGTTTTAGTCCTTTAATAGATAGCCCAATGTTATAGAGTGTTTTCAGGTTTTGTTTTTTATCTAAAACCACCATTATTATCGTTCCGATAAGCGTAAAAAGAGTAATGATAATAACTAAAGTAATAATTAAATAAACAATCAGGTTTTCTGTATTGAGCATCTTATGGAGCGTTTGGTTTAGCTCGGTCCGATTTTTAATATCTGTATCTGTCCCAAAGATATCCGTAAGCTGTGCTTTTATTCTGTTTTCAGAAGCTTCGGGTTTTAGTTTGAATTCAATACCGGATACTTTAGTCGAATCCATTTGAAGTAAATACTGAACCATCGGAAGGTTGGTGTACACATATTTAGCATCTTTATCCTCGTCATTAAAAGAATAAATTCCGGTTGGCACTAATGTAATTTTATTAAAATCATCTTGTGATATTGTGCCTTTTCCGGTTTTCGGAACAAGTACCTGCAAGTTGTTTTCGTAGTCAAAAATTCCGACAGAAAGCTTTTGTGCAATAATATATCCAATAACGGCTTCATTTCCTTCGGGATTCCATTCTCCTAAAAAAACAAATTCTTCGACTGGATTTACGTTATTAAAATTTTGGTCAATTCCTCGTACGTAGGCTATTTGTTCTTTAGAATCATATCGGAGTAGAACTCGTTCTTCTAAATATTTACTATACAGTTGAATTCCTTCTATTTCATTGAGCTTTTCTTCTTTTTCGGGAGTCAATTCTAGTGTTTTCCCTACGGTCGAAACAATTCTCAAATCAGGGTCATAACCTTTAACAAACGAAAGACTATACTCTTTAAGTCCGCTAAAAACAGATAGCACCACAAACATAACCAATGCTCCAACAAAAATTCCAACAGCTGTAATACCTGTAATAAAGTTAATAGCAGAAGATTTACTTCTGCTAAAAACATACCTTTTGGCTATATAAAAAGGGACTTTCATTCTACGGGCACTTCAAAGTTAGTCTTCTTTAAATTAAGACTACAGAAGAATACTGTCGATTTATCTTTTGATGGTTAATTGCTTAGAACTCTGTACCAAATCGTCTAAAATATTCAATGCTTCTTCAACATAAATATCTTTCGTTAGGTTTTCGTGCCATCTTTCGCGTTTTTTGGCTAAAACAGAATCTGTTTTCATTTGCTCGAGTTCGTATGGAAGCGATTTGAACGTATATGAATTTTTATAGTCTTTGAGTTTAGTAAACTCCTTTCTTCTTTGTTCTAGTTCTTCTTCTTTTTGGATGAATTGTTTATAATTCAGACTATAGATATTATCATCTCTTTGTTCTGCAATCCATTTTGCATTTTCGTTTATAAGTTTAAAGTGTTCGCTCTGTCCTACTCTATGCTTACTTTTTGCAATTACATTTTCAAAAACATTCGAACTTGCTGCAGGTTTATAAGTTGCAGGAGGGATTTCGTCCCAAATCATAGCTTTTTTAAGGTCTTTCTCCCCTACGTCTATATAGGTATATCTATCCGGAAGAACTATATCACTCTTTACTCCTTCGAGCTGAGTTGAACCTCCGCTTATACGATAAAACTTTTGGGTAGTAATTTTTATAGCCCCAAAGTCAATATCTGTGTTGCGTACAAAATTATTAAGAATCGCAACATTCTGAACTGTTCCTTTTCCGTAAGTTTGTTTACTTCCTATTACTATTCCTCTATGATAATCTTGCATAGCTGCTGCAAAAATCTCTGAAGCAGAGGCTGAAAAACTATTGACCATCACTACGAGCGGCCCCTCCCATTGCACACCAGAATTCCTATCTTGATGTGTGTCTATTCTTCCGTCAATTACACTTCCGTCATTTCTTCTTTGAGGTGGATTTTTAACTTGAACAACCGGACCTTTATCAATAAATAGACCCGACATTTCTACTACTGTGCGAAGTGATCCTCCTCCGTTGTTTCTCAAGTCCATTACTATACCATCTACCTTTTCAGACTTTAGTCGTTCTATTTCTTGTTCCACGTCTTTAGCTGCATCTCTCGCTTTTCGGTCATTCATATCAAAATAAAACTTCGGAAGGTAGATTATTCCGTATTTTTTTCCATCTTTTTCGACAGTTGTCGAGCGGACATAAGTTTCTTCCATTTCAACTACGTCACGAGTAATCGGGATATCCACAATTGATCCGTCTACTCTTTTGACCGTAAGAATTACTTTGGTTCCTTTTTTTCCTTTAATTAGCTTAACCACATTATCAAGACGCATTCCAGAGATGTCAATTGGCTCTTCATTTTCTTGCGCTACTTTGGTAATTAAGTCTCCGTTTTCTAACTTTCCTTCTCTCCAAGCAGGTCCTCCGGAAATCACCTCAGAAACTTCTATCAAATCTCCTTTTTTCATCAAGCGGGCTCCGATTCCTTCAAACTTCCCTGACATTCCTGTATCAAATCTTTCTTTGTCGTCAGGTGCCATATAATTGGTGTGTGGGTCAGCTTGTTCGGTAATTGCATTTACATATATCGAGAACCAATCATCACGATCTTGTTCTTTAATAAAATCAAAGAAATCGTTTAGCGTACTTAACTCTGATTCGCGAGTTTCTTTTTCTAATTGTTCAAACGATTTTATCTCAACTGGTTCTTCTTTCTTTTTAGGCTTTTCTACAATTTCTTCTTCATCGTCAAAATGATTATCCTCAATTCCTTTTTGTTGTTTTTCTTTGTCATAAATCTTAGACAAAACAGACAATTTTATTTGCTTTCTCCATCTATCTTTTAAAGAAGCTTTGTCTTTTGCGTAAGGTTGATTTTCAAAATCCAGATTAAAATCTTCGTCTTTAGAAAAATCAAACGGACTTTCTAGCACTTCTTTGTAATAAGATTGTGCTTCTTCCATACGCTTCATCAATCTTGTATAGGTGAGCTCAAAAAAAGCAATATCTCGGTTTAGAATCTGATCGTCTAATAAATTTTCATATTTAGAAAACTCTTCAATATCTGTTTGAATAAAAAAGCGTTTATTGGGGTCTATTGCTTCCAGATAGCTGTCGTATAAACTCTTTGAAAAGTTATCATCAAGTTGAAAATGATCATAATGTCCGTTTTGTAAAACTTTGACTACAAGTTCTAATAACAACCTATCTTTATCAGAATTAGCTCCTGCGTTTATTTTTTCGCTTTTAGGCATAAATCCCCATAGCGCTAAAGCAAAAACACCTATTAGCACTAAGGCTTTATAATTTCTTTTCATAAATGACAATATAAGGTTCATCAATCTTTTGAGACTAAATTATACAAAACTGTACCAAGAACCGAATTTCGGGGTATAATTTTTTGTTAAAGATACAAAGATATTTCTTTCTGTTATAAATACGTATATTTACACTTTCATTTAACACCATTATGACTACACACAAGAGGCCTTTAATTTTAGTTACCAACGACGACGGAATTACAGCACCTGGAATACGCACACTTATATCAATAGCAGAAGAATTTGGAGATGTTATGGTAGTAGCTCCTGACAGTCCTCAATCCGGAAAAGGACATGCTATCACGGTAAACAACACGCTTTATGTCAATAAGATTTCTCAGACAGAATATAGCTGTTCTGGAACTCCTGTAGATTGTGTAAAAATGGCAGTTCATGAACTCATGAAACAAAAGCCTGATTTGTGTATTTCAGGAATTAATCACGGTTCAAACTCTTCTATCAATGTTATTTATTCCGGAACAATGAGCGCAGCTGTTGAAGCAGGAATTGAAGGAATCCCTGCAATTGGATTTTCGCTTGCTGACTTTAGTTGGAATGCAAATTTTGAACCCACAAAACCTTTTGTTCGAAAAATTATTAGTGCAGCTTTAAACAATAATCTACCTAAAGGTGTCGTTTTAAATGTAAATTTTCCGAATTTACCCGATAAAGAAATTAAAGGAATCAAAATTTGCAGACAAGCCAATGCTATGTGGATAGAGCGCTTCGACAAACGGCAAACTCCTCACGGACGAGATTATTATTGGCTTACCGGAGAATTTGTAAATTATGACAAAGGACAAGACACAGACGAGTGGGCACTTGCCAACGGATATGTTTCGGTTGTACCTGTTCAATTTGATTTGACAGCCCATCATGCTATACAAACCTTAAATACATGGAACATCAATGAATAAGAAAATACATTTGTTATATGGCTTTATTTTAGGCCTTATTTTAACACTAATAGGCTCTTACTTATTTATAACTCTGGTTATGAAAACCGACTTTGTAAACGGAATAAATGCAGTAAAAAGCCAAAACGATTTCGGAAAAGTAATAACATTAGGAGCCATACCTAATCTCCTTGCTTTTTTTATTTTGCTTAAGATGAAGCGAGAAATGTGGGCAAGAGGAGTGGTATTTGCAACTATTGTTTTAGCTGTTAGTACAATATTTTATTTATAAGAGATTTCTTATTCTTTTAAGGCATTCCAACCTCGTGCTTTAATCGGAACTGACGCGTTGTCTCGTGTAATTAGGTTTACGCCTTCTTTTTCTTCGGTAATATGCCCGATAATAGTTAGGTTAGGGTTTCCTTTTATTTTTTCAAAATCGTTCATATTTATAGTAAATAGCAGCTCATAGTCTTCACCTCCAGAAAGCGCAACAGTAGTTGCATCGAGGTTAAACTCTTCGCATACCGAAATAAACTGAGGATCAAACGGAAGTTTATCTTCATAAATATTGCACCCTACTTTACTTTGTTTAGTAATATGAAGAATTTCAGAAGACAATCCGTCAGACACATCAATCATCGAGGTAGGTTTAACATCAAGCTCTTTGAGTAATGCTTTGATGTCTTTTCGAGCTTCCGGTTTGAGTTGTCTCTCTATGAGATAGGTGTATTCTGACAAATCAGGTTGATTATTAGGATTGACCTGAAAAACTTGTTTTTCACGTTCTAACACTTGTAATCCCATATAAGCCGAACCAATATCACCGGTCACTACTACCAAATCATTAGGTTTGGCTCCATTTCGATAAACTAAATCCTCATTTTCAGCTTCTCCTATGGCTGTAATGCTAATAATCAATCCTTTTTGTGATGAAGTTGTATCGCCTCCTATCACATCTACTTTGTAGATTTTTGAGGCTAATGCGATACCTTCGTATAATTCTTCTAAAGCCTCAAGAGGAAAGCGATTAGAAACTGCTACCGAAACGGTGATTTGAGTCGGAACGGCATTCATAGCGCAAATATCCGAGACGTTTACTACCACAGATTTATATCCCAAATGTTTTAACGGAACATAAGCCAAATCAAAGTGTACTCCCTCAATTAACAAATCGGTTGACACAACTGTTTTTTTGCCTTTAAAATCTAATACTGCAGCATCATCTCCGATTCCTTTTTCGGATGATTTGTTATGGAGCGAAAAGTTTTGAGTCAAATGTTCTATGAGTCCGAATTCTCCTAATTCAGACAGCGAAGTACGAGGTTGATTTTTATTTTCTAGCATACTGCAAAATTACAACAATTACGTCAAACAAAAAACGGAACAATCAATAGATTATTCCGCTTTATAGAAAATATATGAGAAAATTACTTTAAGGTAAAGGTCTGAGAAGCAACCAATTCATTCCCATCAAAAATGTGTACTCTATACAATCCTTTTTCGAAGTTCTCTCCTTCAAGGTTTTCAGACACATTTACTTTAGAGTTATTATAATCGATAGTAGTTATAAAACTATACGTTAGGACTTGGTCGTCAAAAGTTATGTTTTGTCTTTCTCCCAGAACATTCATTTTACTGTCAATTACTTGCACATAATAAGTTTTATCTCCAGTTTTTGCTATTTTATTTTCTTCAATAGTAAATTGTACTTTTAAAACGTCTGCTCTTTTAGCTCTTTCGGTTTCGACTTCTTTTCCAGAATTTTTAACTCTATAAGCTCCTGTTTTTAGGTTTGAAATCGAAAGTTTAGATGCCTCATCTACTATTTTAGACAATTCTTCATTCTGACCTAAAAGTGTTTGAGCATACTCTCTTTCTTCTATAAGCATAGTATTGGCGCTATCTACTGCTTGTGTTAAACCTTCGTTCAAAAATTTCAACTCTTCATTTTCTAACACCAGAGCATTAAACTTAGATTCTAATTCTTGATAGCGTTTTCTGTAATTACCTAAAGAGGCCGAATTTGCTTTTTCTTTTTTAACTTCCTCTAATAGTTGCACTACCTTTTCACGTTCTGCTTTCAGTTCATCCGAAAGCTCTGTGTTGCTTGCAATAGCCTGATCATACGTAATTTTTAGGGCTTCTAGGTCTGCAATAACAGCATCTTTTTCAGATACAGTTTTCGTAAGTTCGGTGTTGGTAGTTTTTACATCTCCTGACAACTTTACGATATATGCAATAGCTCCTAAAAGCAATAGAGATAAAACAACTACTGCTGCTTTTAATCCTTTGTTTGAGTTTGTTGACATTTGTTAAGTTTTAAAATTTTGAAATGATAGGTGGCAATTTCGATACCAAATATTTTTTGTTCTAATTATTAGGTGTTTTAGGGTTTATTTTCAAGTAAAAAGTGTAGAATTTCCACAAATCTATATTTATATTCCACAAGTTTACCCGTTTTTTCTTACTATCCACATTTTGATGAGCCACAGTCTTTACAGGTCAAACATCCTTCTTGATACATTAAGTTTGTCGAATCACAATTAGAGCACTTACCTTTGGCTTGAGTTCCGTCTGGCACATAGCGTTTTAGGGCTCTTGCCACTCCGTTTTTCCATGTATTAATAGATTCGTTATCCAATTGCAAACTATTGATAAGTTCCACTACATTTTCGATTTCCATTCCATGGCGTAAGGTTCCGGAAATCATCTTTGCATAATTCCAAAATTCTGGATTAAAGCGATATGAAAGTCCTTCGATAGTGGTTTTATATCCTCTTTGATTAGCGTACTGAAAATCATATCTTGAATTTCCTTTTTCGTCTTTATTTTTTATAATAAATCCGTTTTCTACCCAACGAGGCAGCAAAATCCCATCTTCATCATCGGCTAATCCGGTAAAAATTTCGTAAGGTTTATCTTCTATTTTTCCGATAAAAGCAATCCATTTTTCTTTGTTATTCTGAAAGCGAACTACATCTGCTTCTAAGGTTTGAGGTCGTTTGGTCGGGAAAATCAGTTTATAATCTACATCGATATCCTTTGCCTCTTTCTTTTCTTCGGCTGATATTAAAACTCCTGAACGAGAACCATCACGATAAACCGTAACTCCTTTACAGCCTTCTTCCCAAGCGGTCATATAAAGTTTATCTACTAACTCTTCTGTTGCATCATTCGGTATATTAATAGTTACAGAAATAGAATGATCAACCCATTTTTGGATAGCTCCTTGCATCTTTACCTTGCTCAACCAATCTACATCATTAGAAGTCGCTTTATAATAAGGAGACTTTTCGATAAGTTCGTTAATTTCGTCTTGCGAATAATTTTTGGTCGTATCCATTCCGTTTACTTCCATCCATTGTTTGAATTTATGATGGAACACTACGTATTCTTCCCAAGAATCTCCTACTTCATCTACAAAATCTACACGAACTCCTTTATCGTTAGGATTTACTTTTCTTCTTCTTTTATAAACCGGCATAAACACAGGTTCTATTCCAGAAGTAGTCTGGCTCATAAGCGATGTACTTCCTGTTGGTGCAATAGTCAGAAGAGCAATATTTCTACGTCCGTATTCTTGCATATCATTATATAGGGCAGGGTCTGCTTCTTTCATACGCAACAAAAACGGATTATTCTGTTCACGTTTTGCATCAAAAATTGCGAAAGATCCTCTTTCTTTTGCCATTTCCACAGACGAACGATAAGCTGCTAAAGCTAAGGTTTTATGAACATTTACCGAGAACTCATTTCCTTCTTCACTTCCGTAACGGATTCCGAGGGCTGCCAACATATCTCCTTCAGCGGTGATTCCTACACCGGTTCTACGTCCTTCTTCTGCTTTTTTACGAATTTCTATCCAAAGGTTTCGCTCCACTCTTTTAATTTCCGCATCTTCAGGATCTTCGTCTATTTTAGCAATGATATCATCAATTTTCTCAAGCTCTAAATCTATAATGTCATCCATCATTCTTTGAGCATAACCTACATGTTTTTTGAATAGTTCAAAATCAAAATAGGCTTCTTTAGTAAAAGGATTTACTACGTACGAAAACAAGTTTATTGCGAGCAGACGACACGAATCATAAGCACAAAGGGGAATTTCTCCACATGGATTAGTTGAAAGTGTTTTATAACCTAAATCCGCATAACAGTCCGGCAAAGATTCTTTTATAATAGTGTCCCAAAACAAAATTCCCGGTTCTGCTGATTTCCAAGCATTATGAACAATCTTCTTCCAAAGTTCTTTAGCATTAACATCTCTAGAGAATTTAGGATTTTGACTAAAAATAGGATATTTCTGGGTATAGGTTTGATTATTTTTTACAGCCCGCATAAACGAATCGTCTATTCTTACCGATACGTTAGCTCCTGTTATTTTCCCTTGCTCTAGTTTTGCATCAATAAAATCTTCGGCATCAGGATGATTAATAGAAACCGAAAGCATAAGTGCTCCTCTACGTCCGTCTTGTGCTACCTCACGAGTAGAATTAGAAAAACGCTCCATAAACGGAACCAATCCTGTTGAAGTTAAAGCTGAGTTTTTAACAGCAGAACCTTTCGGACGGATATGAGATAAGTCGTGCCCGACTCCTCCTCTACGCTTCATGAGTTGAACTTGCTCCTGATCGATTTTCATAATTCCTCCATACGAATCACTTTCTCCTTTGTTTCCGATTACAAAACAATTTGACAAAGAAGCAATCTGAAACGGGTTTCCAATTCCGGTCATCGGGCTTCCTTGTGGGATGATGTAAGTGAAGTTTTTAATCAAATCATAAATCTGCTCTTCGGTCATCGGGTTTTTGTATCTCAACTCGATTCTTGCAATTTCTGACGCAATTCTGCGGTGCATATCTGCAGGAGATTTCTCATAAATATTCCCTTCAGAGTCCTTAAGAGCATACTTATTTAGCCAAACTCGTGCTGCTAAATCATCTCCGTTAAAGTACTTTAACGACTCTTGAAAAACTTCTTCATTAGAAAAAACCTCCCTTTTTAAATCAACATTTGCTTCCATATACCGTAAATTTATTTTGTAAAACCTATCTAAGCAAATGTAAAAAAATTATAAATACAAAAAACAACCTTTCCGAAAAGTTTACAAACATTTTGAAACAACATACTGGCAAACAACTAGTTATAGTTTACAAAATGTTGAAAAGTTTACAATTTTTTATTTTTGAGCTAAACATACACGAAAATATTTTTAGAACCCAAGACCCTTCAAATTCTCTTTTATCCCTTGTAAAACAACTGTTCCGAAACTTTAAAAACAAACTTTTTAGAAATACGATAAAATTTAATTACTTTTAGGTTTTTAAATTCTTTCACCACAATATGTTTTCTGAAAAGCGAAATAACCTCAAATGGTTTTTGATATTCATTTCTTTTATGATAGTCACCTTGATTATTTGGAATACTTATCAATTTTTCCAAAAAGTAAAAGAAGAAGAACGCACTAAAATGGAATTATGGGCTGAAGCTCAAAAAACATTAACCACTTCGGATATTGATGCAGAACTTCCTCTTGTTCTGGAAATTTTTTCTAAAAACACTAGTATTCCACTTATACTGACCGAGAACAATGTAATTATTAATTACAACAATATTGATGAAGAAAGTTTTAAAAAAAATTCCACACGCCTTTTAGAAAAATTCAAAAACCAGAATGATCCTATCGTGATTCAATATGATACAGACAAGTTTCAGTATCTGTATTATGGAAATTCACCGATGCTTACCCAGCTTACGTATTATCCTTTTGCACTCTTATTGATTATATTTTTGTTCATGGCATTAATTGCAAGCTACTTCAAAACCAATAAAGTATCAGCTCAAAACAAGCTTTGGGCAGGAATGGCAAAAGAAACTGCACATCAAATCGGAACACCTCTTTCTTCGCTCTTGGGCTGGATTGAAATTATGAAAGTAGATAATGTAAGCGAAGAAATAGTAACCGAAATCGAAAAAGATGTCAATCGTTTACAGACTATTGCCGACCGTTTCTCTAAGATAGGGTCTGAACCAGCTTTGGAAAAAATTGATGTAGTTCAGCAAACCAAATCTTCATATGAATACCTAAAATCTCGTTTTTCAAATCAAATTCGATTTAGTATTTCCACACCCGAATATCCGATTTATTTAATGCTAAACCCTTTACTTCATAGCTGGACTATAGAAAATCTTATCAAAAATGCTGTAGACGCAATTAAAGGAAAAGGGAAAATTGATGTTACTATTCAGGACGATGGAAAATTTATTAAAATTAAAGTCAAAGACTCAGGAAAGGGAATTCCGAAGAATGAATTTAAAAAAATATTTGAACCTGGGTTTACTACCAAAAAGCGAGGATGGGGACTTGGTCTTTCCCTTACAAAACGAATTGTAGAAGAGTATCACAACGGGAGAATAAAAGTCCTTGAATCTGAACCCGGAAAAGGCACTGTAATGCAAGTTTCTTTTAAACTCAAAAGTTAATTTAGCTCTGAATCGCCTCAAACTAAATTAAAAAAGATTTATGGAACGGGGTCATAGCCGCTCCCTCCCCAAGGATTGCAGCTCAAAATTCGTTTTATAGCTAACCAACTTCCCTTAAAAATTCCGTGTTTTTTGAGTGCTTCCAACGAATAATGCGAACAAGTAGGGCTATACCTACAAGTGGCAGGTGTCAGTGGTGAAATCACGACCTGATAAAAACGTATAAGTACCACAAAAGGAAATATTAAAATCTTTTTCAGGGTAATTTTGTTGTTAGAACGATTGCTACACATCCGAAATTATTTTAACTCATTCTCTCCATCAAACACATATAAAACCCGTCAAATCCAGATTGGTGAGCCAATATTTTTTCTTCTTTGATAAATTTAAATCCTTTTCCAGATTCTGAATTTAAAAATTTTTGGACTTGTTCTTGATTTTCACTCGGAAGTATGGAACAAGTAGCATATACCATTTTCCCTCCAACTTTTACCATTTTGGAATAATCGTTTAACACTTGTTCTTGAACCTTTTTGATGTTTTCGATAAATTCAGGTTCTAGTTTCCATTTGGCATCCGGATTTCTTTTAAGCACTCCTAATCCGCTACAAGGAGCGTCAATCAAGACTCTGTCTGCTTTGTCGTGTAGTTTTTTAATCACTTTGGTTGAATCGATAATCCGGTAATCAAAATTAAAAACTCCGTTTCGTTTGGCTCTAAGCTTTAGCTGTTTTAGTTTACTTTCATAAATATCTAAAGCAATGATTTGTCCTTTATTTTCCATAAGTGAAGCCAAATGTAGTGTCTTACCTCCTGCTCCTGCACAAGCGTCAACTACACGCATTCCTGGCTTTACATCCAACAAATAAGCTACTTTTTGCGAAGAAGCATCTTGTACCTCAAAAAAACCTTGTTTAAAAGCGTCTGTGAGGAACACATTAGCCCTTTCTTTCAAAACCAAGGCATCGGGTTGATCTTTTAAAAACTCTGTTTCAATATCCTCGTCCATTAAAATAGCACGGAGTTTTTCTTTAGTAGTTTTAAGTGTATTTACCCTAAGTACTACTTTAGCCGGTTGATTTTGAGCGGCAATTTCTTTGGTCCAAACCGCTTCTCCAAGCTCTTTAACACCTAATTCGTCCATCCAATTCGGGATAGATTCTCTAAAATGTCGTTCTTTAGAAAGCATATCAAATCGACCTTTTATCCTTCTTTCTGGAGTTCCTTCGAGTTGTCTCCAATCCGGAATCGGATATCCTCGCAGCACAGCCCAAACCGCAAACATCCTCCACAAATCTTCTCTATTATAAGGTTCTTTTACCTCTGCTATTTCGGCATAAAGTCGTTTCCAACGCACAATTTCGTATATTGTTTCTGCAACAAATTTACGGTCATGACTCCCCCAACGCTTGTCTTTTTTTAACGCTCTTTGTACAACCTTATCTGCATATTCTTTTTCGTTAAAAATTGCATTAAGCGAATCTATAGTAGTATAAACTAAATTTCTGTGTAATCTCATTTGATGTAAATAAGTTGCAAAGATACTTATTTTAGTGTTTGGTTTTCTGTTTCCCGAGTCAACTAATTAGGTTAAAATTCGGTTAAAGACATTTGTAAATGAAAGATTATACAGATAAAACTTAACTTTGTGATACTAAAAAGCAATAAAATGTTAAATTTTGAATTATACAATCCGACAAAAATAATTTTTGGTACAGACCAAATAGAAAAATTACGTAACGAAATCCCCGAAAACAACCGAATACTAATGGTTTATGGAGGAGGGAGTATTTTTAAAAACGGAATTTACGACAAAGTAAAAGCTGCCTTACACGGATTTGACGTTTTGGAATTCGGAGGAGTAGAAGCCAACCCGTATTATGAAACTTTGATAAAAGCAGTTGAAGTAATTAAAAAAGAAAAAATCGATTTTGTGTTGGCTGTTGGAGGAGGTTCGGTTATTGACGGAGTAAAGTTTATTGTTTCGGCTGTGGCTTATGAGGGTGATCCTCTCGATATTTTTTACAGAAAACACCGACCAATTAAGGCCCTTCCATTCGGAACAGTTTTAACTTTGCCTGCGACAGGAAGCGAAATGAATTCAGGTTCGGTTGTATCTAGAAGAGAAACTCAGGAAAAAATGTCATTTGGAAGCGATTATACGTTTCCAAAATTTTCATTTTGCGACCCTACGGTAATCTCCTCACTCCCTAAAAAACAAATTCAAAACGGAGTAATTGATGCTTTTTCGCATGTATTAGAACAATACTTAACCTACAAACACGATGCAATTCTTCAGGATAAATTTTCGGAAAGCATTCTAAAAACTCTTATCGAAATCGGTCCGAAAGTGGTTGAAAATCCGAACGATTATAAATTAGCTTCTAATTTTATGTGGAGTTGTACCATGGCATTAAACGGTTTGATTGCTAAAGGAGTTCCGACCGATTGGGTTACGCATATGATTGGTCACGAATTAACGGCTCTTTACGGAATTGACCACGCACGAACCTTAGCCATTATTTTTCCAAGTCTTTATCGAGTGATGTTTGATTCAAAAAAAGAAAAATTAGCACAACTAGGAAAAGAAGTTTTCAAGCTATCTGGTAATGATGAAAAAATAGCCAAGAATGCCATTATAGAACTCGAAAAGTTTTTCCATACCATGGGAATGAAAACCAAAATCAGCGAAAATACAGACCAAGACATTTCTAACACAGCTGAATTTATCGGAAACCGATTCCAAGAAAGAGGTATTTCGGTTATGGGAGAAAGTAAAAATATAACCTTAGAAAAAGTAAAAGAGATAGTAAGCTTAAGTTATTAGTAAAAAAGTGCTTTCCTGAGTTGGAAAAGCACTTTAAAATCAAAATAAACTTACTAACTAAAAACTCTTATGAAATTGAGGCAGGTATATTTTATGAACGAAAATATTTGATAGTTAGTGTGTTATGAGATATAAATTTTTGTTAAAACAAACAAAAGGAACTTTGAGTTTATTCTGTACGTCCATTTTGTTTATATTTGGCGCCTGAACCGCCTATATCACTTATGAGTAATTATCCTAAATTTGCAGTAATCGGAGGAGGTAGTTGGGCTACTGCCATTGTTAAAATGTTAAAGGTTAACTTGCCTGAAGTAGCTTGGTACGTCAGAAATCAAGATGCCATAAATCACATAAAAATTCACGGACATAACCCTAGTTACCTTACTTCAGTAGAATTTAATCCCGATAAATTATTTCTTACAAATGACATCAATCAAGCTGTAGCTTATGCAGATTATATTGTGCTGGCTATTCCGTCTGCATTTGTAGGAAAAGAACTAGAAAAACTCACTACATCATTAGAAGGAAAAGTAATTATTTCTGCAATTAAGGGAATTATCCCCGAAACCTCTCTTATTGTAGGCGAACATTTTCATACTAACTACGGAATTCCTTATGATAAAATTGCGGTGATTTCGGGTCCGTGTCATGCCGAAGAAGTTGCCCTAGAAAGACTTTCTTATCTTACCATTGCTTCGGGAGATAAACAAACAGCAACTCATATTGCTAAGTATTTGTCGAGCTATTTTATAAAAACCAAAATATCAGACGATATAATAGGAACAGAATATGCAGCTATGCTTAAAAACATTTATGCCATAGCAGCGGGAATTGCCCACGGATTAGGATATGGTGACAACTTTCAGGCAGTACTGATGAGCAATGCTATTCGTGAAATGAAGCGCTTTGTTCAGAAAGTGTATAAAATGAAAAGAAACATCAATAATTCTGCTTATTTAGGAGATTTGTTGGTAACCGGATATTCGCTTTTTTCTCGAAATCGAACTTTCGGAAATATGATCGGAAAGGGCTATACAGTCAAATCTGCCATGATGGAAATGCGAATGATCGCAGAAGGATATTATGCTGCTAAAAGCGCATACGATTTAAATCAAAAACTAAAAGCAAAAACTCCAATTATTGACGCAGTTTATCAGATTCTATACGAAGGCAAAGACGCTCAAAAAACCTTTAAAAAACTAACCGATAAGCTGAACTAATAGAAACCGACAATCGCTTTCTGTACTGTTTTTTTGCCTAAAAACGGCTAAAAGACACATATACTCTTTTATAAAGTTTTCTTAAAAACTCTTTTTTTAACATTTATATAATTTAGTTTTAATTTGTTTGAATGTATATTTGTATATACAAATTAAACAATATATCATGAGTATAATAGATGCATTAAAGTGGCGCTATGCCGTCAAAAAAATGAATGGTCAGAAAGTGGAATCGAATAAGGTGGAGCAAATTATCGAAGCTGCATATTTAGCTCCTACCTCATCAGGACTCCAACCTTTTGAAATAATAGTAATTAATAATCAAGAACTCAAAAAAAAGATTCAGCCTATCGCAATGGGGCAAAGTCAAATCGTTGATTCTTCTCACCTACTTGTCTTTGCAAGCTGGGATACCTATACCGAGGAGCGCATCGAAGAAATATTCAAAATATCAGCACAAGAACGAAATATACCTTTTGAGAGTTTTTCCGATTATATCAACACTCTAAAATCAACCTATCTTAACCTAACTCCTGAACAAGCTTTTTCTCATACTTCTAAACAGGCTTATATTGGTTTCGGAATGGCAATTGCCGAGGCAGCAGCTCTCAAAGTAGATGCTACTCCGATGGAAGGGTTTAAAAATCAAGAGTTAGATGAACTTTTAGGACTTACAGAAAGAGGTCTAAAAAGCACAACATTGCTTACTTTAGGATATAGAGATTCGGAAAACGATTGGCTGGTAAATCAAAAGAAAGTTAGACGTGCAAAAGAAAATTTTGTCACTTACCTAAACTAATCTATAACAAAACTAATTGTACTGCGAATAATGATTAAGCGGAGTAACATTGCCTAAAAACGAAAACAAAAGTTTTCGCAATTCTCCGTAATGCATTACTTCTGAAAGGAGGTCAGAGTTGTCGCTTTGGCTGTCCTTTTCTTTGAGTTGGTTCATCAAATCTCCTATTAATTTATAAATCAGATGAACACGAAAATTCAAAATAGTTTCGTTTACGTTTTGTAAAATTACCGATTCTTGATCTTTTGCTTTGGGATAAATGTTTTTAGACTCCCAATTGTCTAAACGATATCTATCATCTGAAAGATATAAATCGCTAATTATTGTAATCAATTCTTGGGGAGTTTCTGCGATAAACTTTTCTTTATCAAGCACTCCCCTATTTTGAAGATAGAACATTATATGATTGTAAACAGCCCTGAATACTTCGTTCGAAAATTCTAATTCATCTTCCTGAAGGCTCAAATAAATTTTTTCGTAAACTTTATAGTCTTTTTTAAAAACCTTTGTTTCGACATCTCCATCCTCATTTTTAAAAAAAACCCGTTCCTCAAAGGTCAAAACCTTGTCTCCGTGATTCAAAAGAATTTTCAGCGTATTTTCTTCGATAACGCTCAAAAAATCAATTTTTTTCAGTTGAATCTCTTCGCGTTTTACGGCATCTATCTTTTGATTCTCTTCAAATGCTTTTTTAGTGGCATCGTATTGTTCTTTTCGTAGAATCTGAGCTAAAGTATTCGCCAATACATCTTCTGAGATTTCCATAATCTTAGAAGTTTCTTGTACATAAACCTCTCGTTTTATTCTATCAGGAATCTTAGAAATACTAGTGACCATATCCCGAATAAGCTCTGCTTTTTTTATAGGGTCATTTTGAGCATCTTCGTTCAACAGAGAGGCTTTGAACTGAATAAAATCTTTCGCATGCTCTTCGAGATACAGCGTTAATTCTTCAAACGAAGTTTTTTTGGCAAAGCTATCCGGATCTTCTCCGTTGGGAAACGTACAAACTTTTACGTTCATTCCTTCTTCTAGAATCAAATCGACTCCACGAATTGAAGCTCGAAGTCCTGCAGCGTCTCCGTCAAAAAGAACTGTAATATTTTTGGTCAATCTACTAATCAAACGAATTTGGTCAGCAGTAAGGGCCGTTCCTGATGAGGCAACTACATTTTCTACTCCGGATTGGTTAAACTGAATTACATCGGTATAGCCTTCTACCAAATAACAGTTGTCATTTTTGGCAATAGCTTGTTTGGCTTGATAAAGTCCGTAAAGTATTTTGCTTTTGTGATAAATTTCACTTTCAGGCGAATTCAGGTATTTTGCAGCTTTTTTGTCATTGGTCAGAATCCTTCCTCCGAATCCTAAAACTCTCCCGGACATGCTCTGAATCGGAAACATTACCCTACCCTTGAATCGATCGAACTTCTTGTCTTGTTTAACGATAGTAAGTCCTGTCTTTTCTAAAAATTCAAGGCTATAGCCGTTTTTAAGTGCTTCATCCGTCAGTGCGGTCCAGCTATCAGGAGAATATCCCAACCCAAACTTTTCGATAGTTGCATTTGTAAAACCTCTTTCTTTGAAATACGAAAGTCCGATAGCCTTTCCTTCTTCGGAGTTCAATAAAGTTTTGTGAAAATAATTTTTAGCAAATTCCGAAACCAAATACATACTTTCTTTTTCAGAAGCTTGTTCTTTTTCTTCTGAAGTTTGCTCGGTCTCTTCGATTTCGATATTGTATTTTTTGGCTAAATATCGAATAGCTTCCGGATACGAAAAATGCTCGTGTTCCATCAAGAATGTAACAACATTACCTCCTTTTCCGGAGCTAAAATCCTTCCAAATTTGCTTGGTTGGAGACACCATAAACGAAGGAGATTTTTCGTCAGAAAACGGACTCAAACCTTTTAGGTTACTCCCTGCACGCTTAAGCTGCACGAAATCTCCGATGACCTCTTCTACACGAGCCACCTCAAAAACCGTATCTATAGTATTTCTTGAAATCATTTTTTTAGCAAAGTTCAAAGATACGTATTTATAAGAAAACAGAGAATAGAGAAAGAGGAATAGAACAAAATAAACAATCAATAAAAATCTACATTTATTCCAACTTTGATGCTCCTAAATTGCGAGATTGCATCAAAAGAA
>CAZOQH010000006.1:0-30010 GCA_964581855.1 uncultured Flavobacterium sp. | reverse complement strand
TCCCATTGCTGTTTGCATTCTTCCTTTTCCGTGGTTCAGAAGTGCGTGCGCTACTTCGTGTCCCATAACTACCGCAATTCCTGCATCGTCTTTACAGATTGGGAGAATTCCTGTATAGAAAACAATTTTTCCTCCAGGCATACACCAAGCGTTTACCGAAGGGTCATCTACTAAGTTGTATTCCCACGAGTAGCCATCCAAGTAGCTTTCTTGTCCGATTGAGCGGAGGTAAGTTTCGGCTGCTTTTTTGATTTTTTCTCCTACGGCTTTAATTCGGTTGGCATCAGTTGTTCCTGTAATTACCTTATTTTCGTTCAGAAAGGCACTGTACGACTGAAAAGAAGAGGCAAAGATTTCGTTGTTTCCGATTAAATCCAAAGATTTTTTTCCTGTAAATGGGTTGGTAGAGCAAGCATATATCACAACTACCAACAGTGCTAATAATAGTTTTGATTTTGTATTCATAATGTTTGTTTTAAATCTTTGTTCTGTTCTCTATTTTCTGTTTTCTAAATATTCCAACACATTGCTTTTAATTCGCTCATCAATGTTGGTTACATCTGCTTTAACGAATTTTTCTCCCAATATATTTTCGTACAATTCTATATATCTTTCTGAAACAGAGTTTACGTACTGCTCGGTCATTTCTGGTATTTGTTGTCCGTCTTTACCTTGAAATCCGTTTGCTATGAGCCATTGACGAACAAACTCTTTGGATAATTGTTTTTGTTCTTCTCCTTTTTGTTGTCTTTCTTGGTAGCCCTCTGCATAAAAATATCTCGATGAATCGGGAGTGTGGATTTCGTCAATCAAAACGATTTTTCCGTCTTTTGTTTTTCCGAATTCATATTTTGTATCGACTAAGATGAGTCCTTTTTGTTTTGCAATTTCTGTGCCTCGTTCAAATAAAGCACGTGTGTATTTCTCTAGAATCAAATAATCCTGTTCCGATACAATACCTTTGCTCAGGATTTCTTCTCTCGAAATATCTTCGTCATGTTCTCCGTTATCGGCCTTTGTAGAAGGAGTGATGATAGGTTGTGGAAATTTGTCGTTTTCTTTCATTCCCTCCGGTAGGCTAACTCCACAAAGCATTCTTTTTCCGCTTGCATATTCTCTTGCAGCATGCCCCGAAAGGTAACCTCGGATTACCATTTCTACCTTAAA
Organism: uncultured Flavobacterium sp.; assembly: GCA_964581855.1. Taxonomy (GTDB): domain Bacteria; phylum Bacteroidota; class Bacteroidia; order Flavobacteriales; family Flavobacteriaceae; genus Flavobacterium. Next base: position 28,843 of record CAZOQH010000006.1, on the reverse strand, counting down.
AGGTTGGCATAAATGTCCGATTGCAACATTTGGGTCTGGAGTAGCGATAAGCCAATTCGGAACAATGTCTTGGGTGAGTTGCATGAATTTAGTTGCGATTTGATTCAGAATTTGTCCTTTGTAGGGTATTCCTTTGGGCAAGACCACGTCAAAAGCAGAAATTCTATCGGTTGCAATCATAACTAAAAGTTCATCGTTGATGTTGTAAACTTCTCTTACTTTTCCTCTATAAACCGATTTTTGACCAGGGAAGTTAAAGTTGGTTGTAGTTAGTGTGTTCATTTGTGTTGTTTGTACCATTTTTGCAAAGGTAATCAAAAAGCGTTATTCTCAAATAAACTCTTTAATTAAGAGAGTTGTTTTTTGTTTTATGGTTTTTTTGTAAGTTCGCATAGTACTATGGTATTATCTTTGCCTTTTGTACACAATCAATTGCAAGTTGAGAATACGATGAAAATATATAAATTCAACCTGTATTATTGAGTAGCCACAGATGCACAGATTTTTATGTTTTTTTAGAAAGATGATTTCACGGATTTAATTGAATGCTTTGCATTCAATATCAGTGTGATTTACGTTGTATTATCTAAATTATTTTAATTTAGAATCTGTGCATCTGTGGGGAAAAAAATAAAAAAATAATTGTAAATCATTAAGTTAGGTTTTTTTATGATAATGAACTATGCGTAAAATCATTATTTTTTTATTGTTCAGTCTTCCTTTATCTCATTGTTTTTCTCAAGACAAGAAATGGAGTTTAGAAGTGAATTATCCTATTCCGGTTGATAATAATTTTGTGGGGCATAACTTTTTAGGGATATTTGACATAGGTGCAAAATACAGAATTTTAGATACTGAACTCTTAAATTTTGGAGCAGGATTAAATGCAGGGATTATGAAGTTTCAGAACAAAGAAGAGTTTGAGCATTATCTCTTGTTTAATTATTATTTTCAGCCTAAGATTTTTGCAGAGTTAGATATTGAGCATTTACCTGAATTTCGTCCATTTGCTTATGCTGGTTATTCGCTTATGATTTTTAAAGCAGACGGAACCAATTATACAAATGATTTATATTATACTAGCGAAACGTTAAGAGGATACAGTTTTGGTTTAGGTTTGGTTTATGATATTGCACAGAATCTTTTTATTCAGTTGCAATATGATTTTACCCGACTAACAGGAGAAAACATAAACTCTGCTTCGCCTTATAGATTAAGAGTAAGTTTGCTGAAGGCAGGAGTAGGAATAAGATTGTAATTAAACCCAGAAATAAAGCGATGAAAAAGCTCACGTATATATTTTATTTAATAAGCCTTACTGTTTTTGCTCAACCTAATATGGTTGAGCCGGATAGCATTGCACTGGTTGAAGATAGGTTTCAGGAATTGTTTTACGAGTCGCTAAAACAGAAAGGAATAGAGAATTATGACCGAGCAATAAATGTGTTGCAACAAGCCATAGAGCTTAAACCTGATGAAGCAATGCTGTATCACGAAATAGGGAAGAATTATTTTTTTCAAAAGAAGTATGCCCAGGCCGAAAATTATCTTCAACAGGCCATTGCAAAAGACAATAAGAACAAATACTTTTATTTGAGTTTATACGATGTGTATTATCAAACTAAAGATTATTTAAACTCCATCGAAGTAGTCAAAAAGTTGATTGATTTTGACGACAAACGCAAAACAGAATTTCAGGACGATTTGGTTTCGCTTTATATGTACACCAACCAACCCGAAAAAGCACTGCAGATTATAGAAGAACTCGATAAAGTCTTGCCTTCAGATCCTACGCGTGAGCTGTATAAACATCAAATTCTAAAAGATAGGGTAAATGCAGCAGATACGGCTGAGTTGGAAGAAGAAATCCGAAAAAATCCGAAAAACGAACAAGCTTATATTGTCTTGATTTATCAATATTCCGAAAGCAATCAAGAAGAAAAAGCGTTTGAAACAGCCCAATTATTAGCCAAGAATATTCCTCATTCCGAATGGGCTCATGTGAGTTTGTTTAAGTTTTATCTCGAAGGGAACGATGTGGATAAAGCGATAAACTCGATGCATAAAGTTTTTGAAAGTCACCAAGTTGATGATAAAATTAAGCACCGGGTTCTGAATGAGTTTTTGATTTTTGTAGATAAAAATCCGCAATACGACAAAGAACTCGAAAAGGCAATTACGTATTTTAAAAACGATCCCAATGTATCTGTAGCCAAAGAAGTCGGTAAATTTTACTTTACTAAACAAAACTGGAAAGAAGCTTCGGATTATTTTGAAATAAGTTTAAAAGACAATTCGAACGACCTTCAAACCATTTTGCTTTTGTTGCAATGTTATACCGAAATGGGAAACTTTGATTTGGTATCACAAAAATCAGACAATTTTAAAAGCTTATTTCCGTTACAACCAGAACTGTATTATTATAACGGACTTGCTTACAACCAGATGAGAAACTTTAAAAAGGCAAAAGAAACTTTAGAAGAGGGACTAGATTACTTGATTGACAACCAGACCCTTGAAGTTAATTTTTATATCCAGTTGTCAGAGGCAAATGCTGGTTTATCAAACCCAAAAGATAGAGACAAATACATGCAGAAAGCAGAGAATCTAATGAAAACTATGAAAAAATAATGAAGGTGTTGAGGATTGGAAATGGTAGATTTGCATCAAAATTTAATGTAAGCTTGAAAAAATATATAGCTTTTTTAGTGTTATTTGTATTGGTAACTTCTTGTAAGACAAAACATTCTGTTTTAGAAGCAGACACTTCGGTTTCTGTCAAAGAAGTAATCAAAAATCACAAAAGTCAAAATTCGCTTGACTTTAAAACCCTTCATATCAAAGGCAATACGAGTTATTCTCTTTTTAACATAAGCCTTGATATTCGTATTAAGAAAGACGAAATCATATTGGTGAGTTGTCGTGCTCCACTAGTCGGAACTGTAATTAAAGCTTATATAACTCCTGATTATATTAGTTATTACAACAAATGGGATAGTGAATATTTTGAAGGAGACTATGCGTTTTTGAGTGACTTTTTGGGTACAGAACTCGACTTTCAGAAAGTACAGAATTTACTTTTAGGAAGAACATTAGACGAACTCGATCGAGAGCGTTTTGTATATGCTATCGAAAATAATCTATACAAACTTTCATCCGAACGTAGAGATTTGAACAAAGCTTATTACTTTGATCCTTTGGAATTTAATTTGGTTAAACAATACGTAGAACAAAAGCATCAAAATCGAAGTGCATTTATAGAATATTCTAACTATAAGACTTATAAAAACAATAAATTACCGTATTCTGTTTTTATATTTTCTTTGAACGAAAAAGATAAGAATGAGTTTAAGGTAGATTATAAAACAATCGATTTTGACACCGAAATTAGTTTTCCGTATAACATCCCTGATGGATATAAAAAAATAGAAATTTAATAACTGTGATGCTTTTACGAAATATCCGTGTTCAAAACTTTGTGGAAATTTGTACGAATCGGACTTAGAATTTGTATGTTCAGTGTGTAACTTTGCTAAAAAATAAGGAATGCTCAAACGCGTTATTACATATATATTTCTTTTTGTGTCGGTTGTAGGGTTTACCCAAACAGATAAACAAAAACAATTAGAGGCACAAAAGGCTCAAATTCAGAGGCAAATCGCCAATTTTAGAGACTTGCTTAAATCCGAGCAGAACAAAGAAAAAACTGTATTAGAACAATTACAGGAGCAACGAACTAAAATTAGCTTGACCGAAGCGTTGATTAAAACTACTAAAGAACAAGAAAATCTTTTGCAAAGAGATATTTCGGCTAACGAAAAACAAATTGCAGCTTTGACCAAAGAACTTGAGGAATTAAAAGCAGATTATGCCCAGATGATTGTTAAGTCGTATGAGACTCGCTCAGAGCAAAGTAGAGCCATGTTTGTGCTGTCTTCGGATAATTTTTTACAAGCTTACAAACGCATACAATATATGAAGCAATATGCTGACTATAGAAAAGAGCAAGGACAAGAAGTGCAGCAAAAATCCGAAGTTTTAGCAGAAAAAAACAAAGCGTTACAAAAACAAAAATCCGAGAAACAAAAACTACTGCAAGAAACTCAAAAAGAGTTGGCTAATCTTGAAAAAGAACGAAAAGCCCAAGACGCTCTGATGGCTATTATAAATAGTAACAAACGAAAATATACGGCTGATATCAAGAAAAAACAGCAACAGTCAGACGAAATAGACAGACAAATAGAAAAACTGAAACGCGAAGCCATTGCTGAGGCCAACCGCAAAAAAGCAGAAGCAGAAGCCAAAGCAACCGGAAAAAAAGTAGATACACGAACAATTTCGACTACTAAGTACGAACTTACTCCTGAAACAAAACTAGTAGCAGACAACTTTAGAGCCAATAAAGGAAAATTACCAAGTCCGGTCGAAAGAGGAGTGGTAACCTCTCGTTACGGAAATCAACCACATCCGGTAGAAAAACACCTTACTATAAACAATACAGGAATCATTTTTTCGACTCATGAAGGAGCCGAAGCACAAGCTATTTTTGAAGGAGTGGTAACTCAAATCATGGTGGTAACTCCTGTAAATATGCACGTTTGGGTACAGCACGGAGATTACGTTAGCATATACGGAAATCTCGATAAAGTGTATGTTAAAAAGGGCCAGAAAGTACACTTTAAACAAAAGTTAGGAAAGATTCACACTTACTCAAACGGAAGCACAACGATGAAGTTTACGTTAACTCAAAATATTACAACTCTAAATCCGGAGCATTGGCTATACGGAATTTAAGATTTTGATAACATTAAATAGCTTTAACTTTGCGCTCAATAAATAACAAATTACAATTTAACAAATAAATGAACGATCATTTGATGAACCATCCTTGGCTTATAGCAGGATTTGGAGTTGCTGTAGTAATTATGCTCTTATTAGACTTAGGAGTTTTTAACAAAAATCCACATGCGGTTTCTAACAAAGAAGCCTTAAACTGGTCTATTGTGTGGATTTCGCTGGCTATGATTTTTAGTGCAGTTATTTATTTTGTGTTAGATAAACCACAAGGAATAAGTGATAACTTTTCTAAATTCCAGGCTGCTTATTGGATTGAAAAAGCACTCTCTGTCGATAATTTATTCGTGTTTATTTTAGTTTTCAAGTTCTTTAAAATACCTAAAGAATATCAGCACAAAGTGTTGTTTTGGGGGATTTTAGGAGCTTTAGTTTTTAGAGCTATTTTTATTTTTGCAGGAGTTGAGCTCATTAAACACACATATGTTACGGTTCCGTTTTTAGGAATAGATCCAGAAACAGGTCTGTCAAGAGAGTTAAACGTGGTGTTATTTGTATTTGGTATTTTCTTGATTATTGCAGGAATAAAGTCTTGGTCTTCGTCTGATGACGATGGAGAAGAAAAAGATTTGAACAAGAACTTAGGCGTGAGGTTGGTACATAAATTTTTTAAAGTAACTAATGAGTTTAACGGAGATAAATTTTTTATTGTTAAACAAGGCGTAAAGTATGCTACTCCACTTTTTGTAGCTTTGGCAGTTATAGAAATTACCGATTTGGTCTTTGCTGTAGATAGTATTCCGGCAATTTTTGCCATTGCTCCTGATGATCCTTTTATTCTATATACGTCTAATATTTTTGCTATTTTAGGACTTCGTTCGTTGTACTTTTTATTGGCAAATTCAATGGATATGTTCTCAAAACTTCATTACGGGTTGGCTGTGATTTTGGCTTTTATCGGAATGAAAATGATAATCATGCCTTTTTACCACTTTCCGTCAAGTATTTCGTTAACTGTTATCGGAGGTTTGCTTTTGATTTCAATAGTGTGGTCGTTGATGTCTAGAAAGAAGGCAAAAGAAAATTAAAAACTACTTTCTTAGATTTTTTATGTAAGGATGTACGTTCTTTAAGCTCTTAATTCTAAAAATTTAATCAAATAATGCTAACCGATACGCATACCCATTTATATAGTGAAGAATTTTCTGAAGACAGAGACTTGATGATTCAAAGAGCTTTATCAGTAGGAGTGAAGCGTTTTTTTGTTCCTGCTATTGATTCCTCTTATGTTTTGTCAATGTATGAATTGGAGAAAAATTATCCAGAGCATGTTTTTTTGATGTGTGGTTTGCATCCGACATATACCAAAGCAAATTATAAAGAAGAACTAGCTTTGGTCGAAAAGCAATTAGAAGAAAGAAAATTTGTAGCTATCGGAGAAATCGGAATCGATTTGTATTGGGATAAGACATTTTTGAAAGAACAACAAGATTCGTTTCGTTATCAAATAAAGTTAGCCAAAAAATACAAACTCCCCATTGTAATTCATTGTAGAGATGCCTTTGAGCACGTTTTTGAGATTTTAGAAGAACAAAAATCCGAAGATTTGTTTGGTATTTTTCATTGTTTTACCGGAGACTTTGAGCAGGCACAGCAAGCAATTTCGTTAAACTTTAAGCTCGGAATAGGAGGGGTAGTAACTTTTAAAAACGGAAAAATAGATCAGTATCTTCATCAAATTGATTTGAAGCACATTGTTTTAGAAACCGATTCGCCTTATTTAGCTCCGGTTCCGTATAGAGGCAAGCGAAACGAAAGTGCGTATGTATTGAATGTGGCTCAAAAATTAGCAGAGCTGTACGGAAAGTCTGTTGATGAAATTGCCGAAATTACAACAAAAAACTCCAAAGATGTCTTTGGAGTTTAATAATTGAAGTTTCGATTAGTGATTAAATATCTTCAAAACGAACATCAGTAAAACTATTTGAAGAAGTGTTTCCTTCTTCTTTTTTATAATCTTTTTGATGTCTCTCAGAAATCACCTCTGTTCCTTTATTATCTAGAACATATTGGGTCATTTCGTTTAAAATTTCTTTGAATTCTGCAAAATCTTCTTTGTACAAATAAATTTTATGTTTTTTGAAGTGGAAAGAGCCATCTTCTTCTGTAAACTTTTTACTCTCGGTGATTGTAATGTAATAATCATCAGATTTTGTAGCTCTCACATCAAAGAAATAAGTTCTTCTTCCTGCTCTTTGTACTTTAGAAAAAATCTCATCTTTCTCTAAAAAATCTTTTTCCTCCATAACTCGTTTTTATTTTTTTAGATATCATTTTAACTCCAAAAGTCTAAAAAAAAATAGTAACAAACAATATTTTTTTATAAATCTTTCTCTGAAAGTTGTTTTTCGTAGAGGTCTTTGTAGTATCCCTCCTCACTTAATAGCTGATTATGAGTTCCTTTTTGTATTATTTTACCTTCGTCGAGTACAATAATTTTATCTGCATTACGAGCAGCAGACACTCTATGGCTTACGATAAATGTAGTTTTGTTTTGAGTTTCTTTGTCTAAATTTTGCAAGATAGCTTCTTCGGTTTCGGTATCTACAGCCGAAAGAGAGTCGTCTAACAGTAAAATAGGAGCGTCTTTAATCAAAGCTCTTGCAATCGAAACACGTTGTTTTTGTCCTCCCGAAAGCGTGATTCCTCTTTCACCCAAAATAGTATCATATCCTAATTTGAACTCTTGTATATTGTGATGGACAACCGCTTTTTGTGCCACTTCAATAATTTCTTGATCAGTTGCGTCTTCTTTTCCGAATTTAATGTTGTTTTTAATAGTATCCGAAAACAAAAAAGCGTCTTGCGGAACAATTGCCACCGAGTTGCGTAAACTATCCAAATTTACTTGGTCAATAGGAGTGCCGTCAATCAATAATTCACCCTTATCAATATCGTATAACCTTGAAATTAATGCTAGAATGGTAGATTTTCCACTTCCTGTTTTTCCGAGTATGGCTAATGTTTGGCCTTTTTTTACTTTAAAGCTAATGTCTTTTAGAGCTTGGATGTTGGTGTCGTCATAAGTAAAAGAAACATTCTTAAATTCAATATTTCCGATGATTTCTGTCGGTAGATTTGTTTTGTTTTGGATTTCAGGAACCTCTTTTAAAAACTCATTTATCCGTTTTTGTGAGGCTTCGGCTTCTTGAACCATAGACGAAATCCATCCAAGTGAAGCCACAGGCCAAGTAAGCATGCTTACATATAAAATAAATTCCGCAATGATTCCGATATGGGTAATACTACCATTTATATACATTATTCCTCCTATGCAAATAACAATCAGACTGCTCAGTCCGATTAAAAAAATCATCAGCGGTCCGAAAAGTGAATTTAAAAACGAAAGCCTCATGTTTTTCTGTTTGCTTTCGGTAGATAAATTCTGAAAATCTGATTGGATAGTACTTTCAATATTGTGTGCCTTTATAATCCGAATTCCAGAAAACATTTCTTGCGTAAAACTAGCCAACGACGAAAGGTTTTGCTGATAAATAGTACTTCTTTTATTAATGGCATTACTTAGTTTAAAAATACTGTAAGATAAAAGTGGTAACGGAATAAGTGTATAGAGGGTTAACTCTGGAGAGATCAAATACATTTGGATAATAACCACAATAAATGTAATTGAAGTGTTAATCCCATACATTACGGCCGGTCCTGTATACATACGAACCTTTGCGACATCTTCACTGATTCGGTTCATTAAATCTCCCGTTCGGTTTCGTTTATAAAATCCTTGAGATAATTTTTCGTATTGGGCGAAAATTTCGTTTTTTAAGTCAAATTCAATATGTCGAGACATTACAATTAAGCTTTGACGCATCAAGAAAGTGAAAATTCCCGAAGCAAGTGCAGCTGCAATAATCCACAGTAGATTCTCTAAGATTTGAGCATCAACTTCTTGTCGGGCTCCTATTCCGTTTTTGACATAGTCTTCTGCGATTTGCATCGAATCTCCAACCAATCGGGGAGTATAAAGAGCAAGAAACCTTGCTATGACTGTAATAAGCACTCCTCCGATAAAAAGATACTTATATTTATAAAAATATTTGTTTAAATGTCTTAATTCTTTCATTTATTCTTAAAAAAAAGGTTTTTTGCACTTTTTTTAAATATTGCGACTATAAAAATCACAAAATTATTAATGTATTATTTGTATATTAATAATTAAATCAAAATATTTTGTATAATCTTAAATTTAAAGGTAATTTTGTAACCCAATATATAATATCAATACATAAATATAATGACAATAACTACTGACCCTATTGAATTACAAAAAATGGCACCTGTGTTTGGGCAGGTTTCGTTTAATGATCACGAACAAATTGTGTTTTGTCACGACAAAGATACAGGATTAAAAGCAATAATCGGAATTCATAATACGGTTTTAGGACCTGCTTTAGGAGGAACCCGTATGTGGAAATACAATAATGAGTGGGAAGCTCTAAACGATGTACTGCGTCTGTCAAGAGGAATGACTTATAAATCGGCTATCTCAGGATTAAATCTAGGAGGAGGTAAAGCCGTTATCATCGGAGATGCTAAAGTGGATAAGACCCCAGAGATGATTGCCAAATTCGGAGAATTTGTACATTCATTAAGCGGAAGGTATATTACAGCCGAAGATGTAGGAACCACAACACCAGATATGGATTTAATTCGTGAGATTACTCCACACGTTACTGGAATTTCAGAAAGTAAAGGAGGTTCAGGAAATCCATCACCTGTTACCGGATTTGGAGTTTTTATGGGATTAAAAGCAGCTCATAATTTTGCCTTTGGTTCGGATAATCTTGAAGGAAAAAAAATAATGGTACAAGGAATAGGACACGTAGGTGAAACCCTAGTAAGTTACTTGACCAAAGAAGGTGCAAATGTTTTGATTGCTGATATAAATGAAGAAAGACTTCAAGAAGTGGCCACAAAATATGGAGCTACAATTTATAGAGGAAACGACTTGTATGCAGAAGAAGTTGATATTTATGCTCCATGTGCTTTAGGAGCTACTATCAATGACGAAACAGTGGCTAAAATTAAAGCTAAAGTAATTGCGGGAGCAGCAAACAATCAGTTGGCAAACGAAACTGTTCACGGGCAAATTCTGAAAGATAGAGGAATTGTATATGCACCAGATTTCTTGATTAATGCAGGTGGAATTATTAATGTTTACGGTGAAATTGTAGGTTATGGAAAAGAAGAAGCCTTAAAAAGAACCGAAAATATCTATAATACAACCCTTCAGACTTTGAACTTTGCAAAAGAAAACGACATCACTACGCACCAAGCAGCTTTTCAGGTAGCTCAACAACGTATTGATGCTAAAAAAGCAGAGACTAAATAATCAAAGCAATAGATACACAACAAAAAAATGCTACATAGTGAGTTTAGTAGCTAATAATTACTATTTTTGCAAAGCGAAAGAATTTTCTTTCGCTTTGTAATTTTATAACCTAGAAGTTCTTAAAAAGGTGTTAGTAAACAGAAGACATATCAGAATAAAAGTGATGCAATCCATTTATTCTATGCATCAAAGTAATTCAGATGCTATTGAAAAAGAAGAAAAATTTCTTTTCAATAGTATAGAAAATATCAACAACTTGTATCTTACCATTCTGTCTGCATTGGTAGAAATCCAAAAATTAGAAGTTGATTTTATAGAAAAATCCAAAAGGAAGCACCTAGCTACTCCGGAAGAATTGAATCCAAATACAAAATTTATTGATAATAAAGTGTTTCAGGTTCTGGCTGAAAGTAATTCGCTTTCGATGGCTTTAGAGGATAAAAAAATAAACAACTGGAAGCTCAATGACGACTATATTATTTTACTTTTAAATGATATAAAAGCCAGTGATATTTATAAAAATTATATGTCTTCAAAAACCAATTCGTTTGAAGAAGACCGCGATTTTTTGGTTGAGTTATTTACTCAGGTGATTGCTCCTAATGATAAATTATATGACTATTTAGAAGATTATAAGCTAACTTGGGTAGACGATATACCTTCGGTTAATACTAATATTCAAAAACAGTTAAAGAACCTGAAATCGGCTGATCAAGAGTTTAAAGTTTATAAACTCTATAAGGATGAAGATGATAAAGAATTTGCTAAACAAATTTTTAGAAAAACTATCCTGAACGAAAGTGTATTTGAAAAAGAATACATAGATAAAACCCCGAATTGGGATAAAGACCGGATAGCAGAAATTGATACCATTATCCTTAAAATGGCGATTTGTGAATTTTTGAGATTTCCGTCTATTCCGTTCAAAGTAACAATTAACGAATATTTAGAAATTGCCAAAGAATACTCTACTCCTAAAAGTAGTATCTTTATCAACGGAATTTTAGATAACTTGGTTAAAAAATACAATCAAGAAAATCGCCAACTAAAAACAGGGAGAGGATTAATGTAAGCTGAGATAATAGATTTTAGAATGTAAACTAAAACCATTAATTATAAATAATTAAAATCAAACAACTATGATGCGTAAAACAATTTTATTATTTGCTTTAGCAGTTGCTTTTACATCTTGCAAAGAAAGCGCTACAAACAAATTTAACGAAAGCACCTCAGAAGAAACCGTTGCGGCTCAGACCGGAATGCCAAAACTAACAGTAGATAATCAAGTTCACGATTTTGGTGATTTGAACCTTAATGATAGAGCTGAACACACATTTGTTATCAAAAACGAAGGAACTGCAGATTTAGTTATTCTTGAGGCTAGACCTTCTTGTGGTTGTACTGTGCCTGATAATTATACAAAAACTCCAATCAAACCAGGAGAGACAGGTATCGTTCCAATCGTGTTTAATGCAACAAGTGCAGGAGTACAAACCAAAACGGTTACTCTAACTACCAATACTGAAGCAGGTACTGAAATATTGACAATTAAAGCAAACGTAAAATCTTAAAACTAACTATATGGACGGAATGATGGCCTTTTTGCCCTACTTGCTAATTTTTGCAGTATTTTATTTTCTGATTATTATGCCTCAACAAAAGAGAGCTAAAAAAGAAAAACAATTCGAAAGCGATCTGAAAGTAGGAGACAGAATTATTACTAAAAGTGGAATTCATGGTAAAATTGCAGAACTTGCAGAAGATAGCGTGGTTATCGAAACCATGTCAGGAAAACTGAAAATGGAACGCTCTGCTATTTCAATGGAACTTTCAGCAAAATTAAACGCAAAGAAATAATCTTTTAGATTTAGATATAATACCTAAATGTCCGGTAAAGTTTTTAACTTTATCGGACATTTTTTTAAAATAATAAGATTGATGGAAGCAATTTGTGATTCTATACAACCATTTCGCTATCTTAATCGTCTTAATTAGTAAACCAAAGTCATGTGTAAAAGAATTACTTTATTATTATTACTTACAAGTTTTTTTTCTTTCTCCCAAATCAAAGGAAAAATAACTGATACGTACGGAAATCCGATTCCTTATGTGAGTGTTTTAATCGAAAATACATATATAGGAACTTCGTCTAACGAAAATGGAGACTATCATCTTGAAGTCGCAGAAGCTAAAAATTATGTGCTTGTTTTTAGAAGTTTGTCATTCAAAACCCAGAAAATATCAGTGGCGATAGAGTCTTTTCCGTTTGTTCAGAATGTCGTTTTAGAGGATGAAAGTTATTTTGTGGATGAAATTTTGATTTCAAGTGCTGAAAATCCTGCAATAGAAATCATAAAAAATGCAATCAAAAACAAGAAAATAAATTCCGATAAAAGCGATAAATACACAGCAGACTTTTATTCTAAAGGAATTTTTAGAGTCAAAGATTTACCGGATAAAATTTTTGGACAAAAACTCGACTTAGGTGGTATGGAAGCAGGGCTTGACTCCACTCGCTCAGGAATTTTATATTTATCCGAAACCATTTCGAAAATTACAGTTCAAAAACCCGATAAACTCAAAGAACATATCCTAGCTTCTAAAATAAGCGGAGATGACAGCGGATATAGCTTTAATACTGCTCAAGGAACCTATTACGACTTTTATGATAATTATATAGACTTTGGAGTGAATATGATTTCGCCTCTTGCAGACAACGCCTTTAGTTATTATGACTATAAACTAGACAACGCTTTTTATGACGAAAACCAAAATCTAATCAATAAAATACAAGTAATAGCAAAACGAGACAAAGACCCTGTATTTGAAGGTTTTATTTATATAATCGAAGGGAGTTATGCCATTTATGGAGTAGAATTCGATATAAAAGGCTATCGAATGAATCAACCTTTTTTGGATAATCTAAAACTTACACAAAATTTCGGATATAACAGACAAAATGATAAATGGACCAAAAACGTACAAACTTTTGATTTTGAAGCGGGTGCTTTCGGAATCAAATTCAACGGAAAATTTACGCACGTTTTCTCGAACTATGAGTTTGTGGATGCTTTCGAAAAAAAGACTTTTACCAAAGAAATAGTCTCGTTTGATAAAGAAGCCAACAAAAAAGACAATTTGTATTGGAATGATTTTCGTCCGATTCCTTTGACAGACGAAGAATTTGTGGATTATATAAAAAAAGACAGTATACAGACTCTTCGCAAATCAAAGGTGTATTTAGATTCGCTAGATAGGGAGAGTAATAAATTTGGAATAACCGATGTATTGTTGGGTTACACCTACAAGAATTCGTATAAAAAATGGAGTATTTCGTATGATGGAATCTCGGATATAATGTCCACTTCGTTCAATACGGTTCAGGGTTGGAACTTTAACTCGGGCATTCGTTATTTTAGAGATAATGAAGAAAAAGGCACATATACAAGTATCGGAACCCGATTTAATTATGGTTTGTCAGACGACAGGCTGCGTGTAAACGGTTGGTTTAATCATCGATTTAACCGATACAATGACGCTACGATTGCTATAAGTGGAGGAAGTAGAGTCAGCCAATTTAATGGTGATAATCCGATAAGTCCGTTTATAAATACGGTGAGTTCTTTGTTTTTTAAGGATAATTATATGAAGCTGTATAACGAAGAGTTTTTCCGATTAGCTTACGGACAAGAAGTGGTCAACGGATTGTATATGAGCGGTTCTTTAGAGTATTCTAACCGAAAAGCTTTGTTTAATACTACGGATTATGTGCTCTTAAAAAAAGACAAAGATTATCTGTCCAATAATCCTTTAATTCCAAATGATGATTCGGTTGCTGCTTTTGACAAACATCATATTTACAAAGCAAATATAGGGATGCGAATTCGCTTTGGACAAGAATATATTTCAAGACCAGATGCCAAGTGGAATTATCCGAATGGGGATTATCCAAGTTTATATATAAATTATCAGAAAGGATTCTCTGCAAGTGAAAGCGCGCTAAATTATGATTTATTGATGGCTCGAATTACCCACGACAAAACATTCGGAAATAAAGGGACATTGGGAGCGAACATCAAAGCGGGTAAGTTTTTTAATGCAGAAGATATTTCGTTTGTTGATTACAAACACTTTAATGGAAATCAAACTCACGTAGGAACGAGCAGTTGGTATCTCAATCAGTTTCATTTATTGCCTTATTATTCGCATAGTACCAATGACAGCTATTTAGAGATGCATTTCGAACATCATTTAAATGGATATTTAACAAACAGAATTCCGCTTTTTAATAAATTACAATGGAATTTAATTGTAGGCTATCACAATATTGCCATTCCTGATATTAAGCCGTATAACGAATTTTCGATAGGTTTGGACAATATTGGTTTCGGGAAATTTCGTTTGTTGCGCTTTGATTACGTAAGAGCCTATCACGGTTCGTCATTCGCTACAGACGGAATAATGATAGGACTGAAGTTTCTAGATATGTTATAAAAAAACAAATGGGACGAATATTTTATATCCGTCCCATTTGTTTTTTGATTTTATTTGCTTCATTTGTGGTTTTACACTGCAAAAAACGCTTCTAACTCTTTTAAGGTTTCTTCTGAGGTTTGAATATCCTTAACGATTTCTCCTTTGTTTAATGCTACAATTCGGTTCGAAACTTCAACTGTATGCGCTAAATCATGACTTGAAACTAATATAGTTATATCTGGATTATCGGCCAACTCTTTGATAATTCTTTTCAATCTGATTTGTGTAGTCGGATCGAGGTTTGCAAAAGGTTCGTCTAAGATAATAACTTCCGGATTTCCGATAAGTGCAGCAATGATTCCGACTTTCTTTTGATTTCCTTTTGATAAATCACGAAGGTATTTTTTGTTGTTCAGGATTTCATCGTTAAAAAAATCTTTATAACGATCTAAAAGTGCATCTACATCGGCTTTGTTTTGCCCTCTTAAATCTCCGATAAAATAAAAATATTCTTCAGGTGTGAGATATCCGATAAGGAAGCTTTCGTCAATAAATGCAGCTGTAAAAGGTTTCCAGTCTTCGCTTAAATGAACTTGAATTCCGTTGTTAGTAATACTTCCTGTAGTGGGTTGAATTAAATCCAATAACAAGCTGAAGAAAGTGGTTTTTCCTGCTCCGTTGTTTCCTACCAAGCCAAAGCTTTCTCCTTTTTTGATTTCTAATTGATTGATTTTTAAAACGGTAGTTCCGTTGTATTTTTTACTGAGATTATTTACCTGTATCATAGTGTTGTTTTTATAAATGGTAGTTTTTTAGTTTTCTTGTTCTTTAAATCCTGCAATCATTTCATATTTACGGGTTTTATAGGCTACTACGATTTTCTTCATCAATAGGTTTTTTGTGAGTAGTCCAAGAACTCCGATTATGGCAATTGTTGCAGTTGCTATTTGCCATTCAAAAATCCAATTGATAATGAGCCAGATTGCCATCGGAACCAGCAGTAACGGAAAGCCTAAAATCCATTGAGTTGCTCCGGTTCCTTGATAGTTCATAAATGGCGTTTTATCCATATCAATTCGTTTTTTGTTGAACGAACCTGCATACAAAATCAAAGGAATATTAATTCCCGCATTATATACAGCACAAGCCAAATGAATCAGTAAGATATTCACTCCGAAATATATATAAGGAGTGGTCAGTACGGCCATGATAACAATCGAAAAGTACATTAATCCTGCTTTAGACTCTAAGTATTGTTTCATCGAAACATTTTGAGACATCAACATCGAATAATAACTGCTATCCCAAGCAGGAATAAACTGTCCGAAGTTTATTACGAAAATTCCGGTAATGAAAATTCCAACAAAAACAGGCATTATACCCGATTCTAAAAAGATAGGTTGGGTATAAAAAAACAATCCGTAAGCTCCGAATAATAAGCACATCCAAATTGTTGATTTTGGCCTTTTATTTCTCCAAATCAGTTTTAAATCATTCTGTAAAAAGGGAGCAATCTCTCCGAATCGCTTGGTCCAAGATAAATTAGAGGTTTCTACCTCAGTAGATTTACCTTTGAGTGAAGCATCTAAATAAAAACTTGTTTTTAAATAATTAAAATTCCACACGTACAATCCGATGACCATCATTATAGGTACTAAGGCTAAAAACGGATTTTCGACTAAAAAATTCATTGCAGCCCCAATGAGTTCGCTAGTTCTATAAATCTCAAAATATTCTAGTCCTGCAAGTACAAGAATTATAATTATATAAGGTAAAAAAGCCTTAAGGTTATCGGTAAACTTCTTTTTAATCAGAAAGTTAGAGAAATTGATAACAAGTACTATTGACAACATAGCTGTCATCCATCCGATAATCTGGATTGTGCTATAGTCACCTTGTGTAATGCACCATATTCCAAACGGAATAATAGCAAGTGGTGCTAAGATGTTGTAGAACGAAAATATACTTTTAGTTAATACAAAATGAATGATGGTTTTTCGCTGGATGTTGTTAATCATCATGGGTTTGATGTTCATTACAGGAAGCGTTTGAAGAATAAAACGCATCAGTAATTCTAGTACAATCCAAATCGCAACAAAGTTATTTAATACATTCATTGGCTTTTGATCAGGGAAGAACTCTTTAAGGATAGGGTAGAGCGCAATTCCGAGAAACAAGAAGGAGCCCATAAAATATACGGCCAAAAAACCCATAAAGATTTTAAGACCAAGACTTTTTCCGAAGCTGGCAGAACGGATAAAAGCTTTCCACTCTAATTGTAAAAAATGTCTAAACATAAATTATTGAGGTTTGATTTAATCTATTGGTAAACAAAAAAACATTTTTGTTACACTATTTTTTAATAAAAATGTTTAGGGTGAATAGATTGTGCAATATCAAAAAAAAACAAAAGGGATAGAGTCTCTAAAATTAAAATTTTATATTTGTTAGATTAACAATAAAATACAAGTTATGCAAAACATTCCAAGTGTGGATTTACGTGATTTCCTATCGGGTGACTCGGTACGTAAACAAAAGTTTGTAAATGAAATCGGAAAAGCATACGAAGAAATTGGCTTTGTAGCATTAAAAGGTCATTTTCTTGATGATAAATTAGTGGATGAACTTTATACAGAGGTTCGTAATTTTTTCAACCTTCCTTTAGAAACTAAAACCAAATATGAGATTCCGGGAATTGGAGGTCAAAGAGGTTATGTTTCTTTTGGAAAAGAAAGTGCGAAAGGGAGAACCTCAGGAGATTTAAAAGAGTTTTGGCATTTCGGGCAATACCTATCCGAAGGTTCGAAATACGAATCAGAATATCCAGCAAATGTAACGGTAGAGGAGCTTCCGAAGTTTAACGAAGTAGGAAGGCAAGCGTATCAAATGCTAGAAAAAACGGGAGTTTATGTACTTCGAGCATTGGCACTTTATTTAGGATTAAACGAGTTTTATTTCGATGAGTATGTTAAAGACGGCAACAGTATTTTAAGACCTATACATTATCCTCCAATTACAGAAGAACCAAAAGATGCGGTTAGAGCTGCAGCTCATGGTGATATAAATTTAATTACGCTTTTAATGGGAGCACAAGGAAGAGGTCTTCAAGTACAAAATCATAAAGGAGAATGGATTGACGCAATTGCTCAAGACGATGAATTGGTGATTAATGTAGGAGATATGCTTTCAAGACACACGAATAATAAATTAAAATCTACTATTCATCAGGTTGTGAATCCTCCTCGAGAATTGTGGGGAACTTCTAGGTATTCTATTCCGTTTTTTATGCATCCGGTAAGCGAAATGAAACTGGATGTATTAGAGAATTGTATAGATGAGAACAATCCGAAGCAATACGATGATATTACGGCTGGAGAGTTTTTATACGAAAGATTAGTCGATTTAGGATTGATTAAAAAGTAAAAGAGAACGGAATGAAACTATCTAAGTCTTTGTTTAAAATTATCTTAGGATTATTGATGCTGATAAGTGTAAATTCTTGTATTCCTGATAATGAGAATAATTATGGAAAATGGGAGTTCTATCAGCTTAATGATTTAGATTCTGATAAGGTAATTAGTAAAGGAGAATTAGATTTTGGTTCTTCGTTTTATGTAAATCAGAATGGTTATTTTTTAATGAGTATAATCGGAATCAATGATGTTTTTTCTTTGACGGAGAACTCTACCGATAATATTACCTTTTTAGATCCTTACCATTCTGATTTTCATGCTCAAGTGCTGTATGGCAAGTGGAATAATGAGGATAAGAGAAAATTGAAATTAGAAGTAGAGAATTATAATTTTAAAACACCACTTGTTTTTGATATTAAAAAACTCAAAAACAAAGAATTTAATTTTACAATCAATACCTCGAAAGACAATAATTTTGTTTATCAGTACAAAAAAACAGAAGAAGATACAAAAAAATCAGAATTTGATTTTGTAAAAAAAGAATACAACAGTTGGAGAGTTCCAGCTAAAAGTTCAGAAACCGATGAGCAAATTAGAACTCGAGTTTTGCAAGCTATTGACTTTGCTGTAGTGTATATGAATTACCATAAGGAGCAAGGCTTATTGGCTGAGATTTCTTTTTTAGAACCTCTCCCTTTTTATTTTGCTGCAAACGGTTTTAGATTACAAGAAGATGCTGCATGGGAAAAACTATTCTACAATTGGCAAGAAGCAAACAAAAGTTACCGTATTTTAGCAGAAGCGTTTACTAAATTACAAGACAAACCTCAAAGGGAATTTGATGGGGATTCGGTAAAATTAATAACTTTTTTGTTTGAGGATTTAAAAGAAGCCTTGCAGTAAATAAGCCTTTCGAAATTCAGATATAATACTATCTATTAAAGCAGTTGATTGCGTAAAGATTGCTTATTTAGATGTATAATTGATTTCACTAAGGGTTAAAAAAAAACTCTCAAGTTTCCTTGAGAGTTTTTGTGGGCGATGAGGGATTCGAACCCCCGACCCTCTGGGTGTAAACCAGATGCTCTGAACCAACTGAGCTAATCGCCCGATTTATTGCTTGATTGCGAGTGCAAATATACAACAGGTTTTTGATTCTGCAAGACTTTTCTTTCTTTTTTTATGTAAATTGATGAAATATTTTTTTAATGAAATATAACTCTGTGAAATCCTGAATATTACAGATAGGTGGCAGATACACTAAAAAAATATAAAATTAACTTTTTATGTTTATAATCTGTTTTTTCGAGCTTTATTGACCTGAGCGTGTATTTAGAAGTCGAGAGTTTAAGGAAGGTTACGTTATAGATTTGGATAACTAATATGCCGGTGGTGTCAAATTATTTCCTAAATTATCGTAAAATTCATTGGCAAAAATCTATCTTTGCAAGTCAATAAAAAACATCCGTAATAACAATGAAAATATCATACAACTGGCTTAAACAGTTTATTAAAACCAATAAGACTTCAGAAGAAATCTCTGTGCTTTTGACCGATTTAGGATTAGAGGTTGAAGGAATCGAACAATTTGAATCAGTAAAAGGTGGTTTAAAAGGAGTTGTTGTAGGGCTTGTTCTTACTTGCGAAAAACACCCGAATGCAGATAAACTCAAAATTACAACAGTTGATATAGGAGAAGAAAAACCACTTCAAATAGTGTGTGGAGCACCTAATGTAGCTCAAGGTCAAAAGGTAGCAGTAGCTACTATAGGTACAACATTGTATGATAAAGAAGGAAATGCATTTCAAATCAAAAAAGGTAAGATAAGAGGAGAAGATAGCTTTGGAATGATATGCTCAGAAGATGAGTTAGGATTAGGAACTTCGAGTGATGGAATTTTGGTTTTAGACGACAAAACCAAAATAGGAACTCCGGTAAGTAAGATTTTTGACATCGAAAGCGACGAAGTGTTTGAAATCGGACTTACTCCAAACCGTGCCGATGCAATGAGTCATTGGGGAGTAGCACGAGATATAAAAGCTGGTTTGCAACAAGCAGAAAGTGTTCATTCAGAGCTTATTACTCCATCAATAAGTAGCTTTAGAGTTGATAAACGAACCTTGAAGATAGATGTAGATGTAATAGATGCTAAACTTTGTCCGAGGTATTGCGGAATTACTATTTCGGGTGTAACAGTTAAAGAATCTCCTGAATGGTTAAAAAATCGATTAAAAGCAATCGGACTTACTCCTAAAAATAATATAGTCGATGTTACTAATTACGTATTACACGAATTAGGTCAACCGCTACACGCTTTTGATGCGTCTAAAATCAAAGGAAATAAGATAATTGTAAAAACAGCTGTTGAAGGAACAAAATTCATCACGCTTGACGAAGTAGAACGTACATTAAGTGCTGAGGATTTGATGATTTATAATGACGAAGTTCCGATGGCTATAGCGGGTGTTATGGGAGGAAAGAATTCGGCTGTGTCAGAATCTACATCCAATATATTCTTAGAAAGTGCCTATTTTGACGCAATTACAGTCAGAAAATCAGCAAAAAGACATGCGATAAACTCTGATGCTTCCTTCCGTTTTGAAAGAGGAATTGATCCTACTATTACAGAATACGCTTTGAAAAGAGCTGCTATACTTATTAAAGAGCTAGCAGGTGGAGAAATTACTTCAGACACAACCGATTTGTATCCTAAAAAAATAGAAGGACATCAAGTATTTCTGAATTTTGAAACCCTCAATAAAATTGTCGGACAAACAATTCCTCAAGAAACTATCAAAAATATATTGACTTCTTTAGAAATAAAAATTGGTAGTATCTCTGATGTAGGTCTAGGGCTTACGATTCCTCCGTATAGAGTAGATGTTCAGCGAGAAATTGATGTAGTTGAGGATATATTGAGAGTTTATGGCTATAATAATATTGATTTTTCAGGAAAATTAAGTGCTTCGGTAGCCTATTCGTCTCGAACAGAAGAATATAAGCTTCAGAATATTATTGCAGAGCTTCTTACCTCAAACGGATTTAACGAAATAATGTCTAATTCGTTGACAACTCCCGAGTATGTCAAATTATCCGAACAATTATCCGAAGAACAAAATGTAACTATTCTCAATCCGTTGAGTAGCGATTTGTCAGTTATGAGACAATCATTGTTGTTTAACGGGCTTGAAGCTGTTTCATACAATATCAATCGAAAAAATGCAGATTTAAAACTGTACGAATTCGGAAATATTTATAGAAAACAAGCCGGTAATTATACCGAAAATAAACACTTAGCTATTTTTATCACAGGAGATAGAAATGCAGAAAGTTGGATAGAAAAAAGTAAAAAATCAGATTTCTTTTTATTGAAATCATACATAATGCTTGTTTTTAATAGATTAGGAATCAAGGGTGTCCGCACTGCTACGCTTACAGATGATGTTTTTTCAGAAGGAATTTCGTTAGTAAGAGGCAATGAGGTTTTGGCAGAACTAGGAATAATAAAGAAAAATATTTTAAAACATTTTGACATCAAACACGAAGTGCTGTATGCTGATGTAAAATGGGGAAGTATCATCAAATTGGTTACAGATAAAATAAAATTTACCGAGATTGCTAAATATCCTGAAGTAAGACGCGATTTGGCTTTGCTTTTAGACGAAAACGTTACGTTTGAAGACATCTATCAAATAGCAGAACAAACAGACAAAAAACTCGTTAAAGAAATCGACTTATTTGATGTGTATCAAGGAGATAAATTACCTCAAGGGAAAAAATCGTATGCGGTAAGTTTTATCATTCAGGACCAAGAAAAAACCTTGACAGAGGATCAAATAGAAAAAACCATGTCTAAAATTGTGACGAATCTGACCGAAAAACTAGGAGCAATCTTAAGATAATACGGATTTTTAACATTCAGAATTATTAATACGGTTAGATTTTTGATGTAAATACACGTAATAATCTTGCGAGTTATCGTCTGATGTGTCAAAACAAAATAGTTTAAAAATGAAAAAAGCAATATTGGCAGGTGGATGTTTTTGGTGTACGGAAAGTATCTTTTCAGAATTAGAAGGCGTAGAAGCTGTAACTTCTGGATACATCGGTGGAAACCTCGAAAACCCAACCTACGAGCAAGTTTGTGAAGGAACAACCGGACATGCAGAAGCTGTCGAAATTGTTTTTGACCCAAACAAGATTTCATATAACGAACTGTTAGAGATATTTTTTGCAACCCACGATCCAACTACCCTCAATCGACAAGGCGGAGATATTGGAACCCAATATAGAAGTGAGGTTTTCTATCTTTCTTTAGAGCAAAAACAACAAGCAGAAGAATTTATACAACTGCTCGAAAGCCAAAAAATATTCGACAACCCTATTGTGACAAAGGTTTCTGAAGCTACTGTCTTTTACAAAGCAGAAGAATATCATAAACAGTACCTGAAAAACAATCCTCAGAATCCTTACTGTCAGGCAGTTGTTAACCCTAAGCTTCAGAAGTTTAAACAGACTTTTGCAAGGAAACTCAAAAAATAAGACCTGAGTTTTGGCATTAAAATTGCTAAAATTGCACAGTAACTTTTAGTAAATAAGATGGAAAAGCAACTTCCTATTGAAGCAAAATCAAACAAAAAAACACAAAAACTCGTGTTGAGTATTGTGTTTGATTTGCTTGGTATGGCTACTTTTGTAATACCTGTGTTAGGCGAAACATTTGACGTGATTTGGGCTCCAATAGCAGGTTTTCTCCTTAATCGAATGTATAAAGGAACAGTGGGTAAAGTTGGGGGAATTATCGTTTTTATCGAAGAGTTGATGCCCGGATTAGACATCATTCCTACTTTTACTCTTACTTGGATTTATACTTATTATTTTAGTAAAAAAGACAAGCAAGACTGAAAATAGATTTAATATTAACTCGATAGTTATTACAATCTTTTCTTTGTAAATTTGTTCTTCAACTCATAAATTTCGAAATCTTAAATTTCGCACTCCATATATAAATGAATTTCCAAGTCGTATCTGATTACAAACCTACAGGAGACCAACCTCAAGCTATTCAAAAATTAAGTCAAGGCATTTTTGACGGAGAAAAATACCAAACGCTTTTAGGAGTAACAGGTTCGGGAAAGACCTTCACGGTTGCTAATGTCATTGAGCAAGTGCAACGACCGACATTAGTGTTGGCTCACAATAAGACTTTGGCTGCACAGCTTTATGCGGAATTCAAAAACTTCTTTCCGAATAACGCTGTTGAATATTTTGTTTCGTATTATGATTACTACCAACCCGAAGCCTATATTCCGGTAACGGGAACTTATATCGAAAAGGATTTATCAATTAACGAAGAGTTAGAGAAAATGCGTTTGAGTACAACCTCTGCTCTGTTGTCAGGAAGACGTGATGTATTAGTGGTGGCCTCAGTTTCTTGTTTGTATGGAATCGGAAACCCCATTGAGTTTCAGAAAAATGTAATCGAACTTGTGGTGGATCAAACCATTTCGAGAACAAAACTTTTACAGCGATTGGTTCAGAGCCTATATTCGAGAACTGAAGCAGATTTTACACCCGGAAACTTTCGGATTAAAGGAGATACCGTTGAGGTTTTTCCGGCTTATTCAGATGAAGCGTTTCGAATTCATTTTTTTGGAGATGATATTGAAGAAATAGAGACATTTGACCCAAAATCGAGCCTGAAAATTGATAAACGAGAACGCATCACTATTTATCCTGCCAATATGTTTGTGACTTCTCCGGATATACTCAAAGAAGCAATCTGGGAGATTCAGCAAGATATGGTAAAACAAGTTGAATATTTTAAATCTATCGGAAAGCACCTCGAAGCTAAGCGTTTAGAAGAGCGTACAAACTTTGATTTGGAAATGATTCGAGAATTGGGATATTGCTCAGGAATTGAGAATTACTCACGATATTTAGACAGACGGGCTCCCGGAACTCGTCCGTTTTGTTTATTGGATTATTTTCCGAAAGATTATTTAATGGTGGTAGACGAATCGCATGTGACCATTTCGCAAGTTCATGCTATGTACGGTGGTGACCGCTCTAGAAAAGAAAACTTGGTAGAATATGGTTTTAGGCTTCCTGCAGCTATGGATAATCGACCTTTGAAGTTTGAGGAATTTGAAGCCATGCAAAATCAAGTTTTGTATGTCAGTGCTACTCCGGCTGATTATGAACTCGAAAAATCGGGAGGTGTGTATGTGGAGCAAATCATTCGTCCGACAGGACTTTTAGACCCGATTATTGAAGTGCGTCCGAGTGAAAATCAAATTGATGATTTGATTGAAGAAATTCATGTAAGAGCAGAAGCCGACGAACGAGTTTTGGTGACTACTTTGACCAAAAGAATGGCAGAAGAACTTACCAAGTATTTAACAAAGGTAGGAATTCGATGTCGTTATGTGCATTCGGATATTGATACGCTTGAGCGGGTGGAAATTATGCAGGATTTACGTAAAGGACTCTTTGATGTTTTGATTGGAGTAAATCTTTTGAGAGAAGGCTTGGACTTGCCCGAAGTTTCTTTAGTGGCGATTATTGATGCGGATAAAGAAGGATTTTTGAGAAGCCATCGTTCGCTTACCCAAACCGTAGGTCGTGCTGCACGTAACGTAAACGGAAAAGCAATTATGTATGCTGATAAAATCACAAACAGTATGCAAAAAACGATTGACGAAACAAATTATCGAAGAACTAAACAAACTACTTATAATCGCACTTATAATGTAGTACCAAAACCACTTAATAAATCTATCGAAAATCCGTTGGTGCAAAGTCCGATTACTTCCTTTCATTACGATATAAAAGCAATCAACCAAACAGAAGATTTGTCTTTGCTTTCTAAAACAGAAATCGAAAAACGAATTCGAGAAAAACGAAAAGCAATGGAAAAGGCGGCTAAAGATTTAGACTTTATCCAAGCAGCCAAACTCCGAGATGAGATTAAGGCTTTACAAGAGTTGTAAAAACACTATAATTTTTATTGTTCTTTGTTCTTGTGCTTGTTTATTTCGTCTTGTAGTCTTCGTCCTAATTGTTGTTCTTTTTCCATAGCTCTACGCTTATAGTCTGCGTATTCTTCTTCTACTTTTGTGAGGTTATCTACAGCAATTCTAGCTTCGGATTTAGCACTCTTGAATTTCATTATAAAAAAGAACAATAGCAATCCTAAAAAGATAAAAACTCCAAGAATTATCATGTTAAACAGATTGTTGTCAAGTCGTATTCCGAAAAAAGAAACACTTTCTTTCTCTTCGTTGACCTTTAAATAATCTTCTTTGAGGCTAGTGAGCTGTGTGCTAAGGTTATCACGTTCTTGAATTTCTGAACTTAACTTAGAATTGAGCGTATTGATTTCGTTTTTATAAACTCTTATCGAATCAAGACTGCTTTTTTTGAGGTGTTCAAAGTTTTTTTTAGAAACTACTTTGTAGATTTCGTAATTATTTGATCTTTTGTAGATATAATCAAACTGTTGTTCTAAGGTTCCATTTAAGTTTTCTGATGGTTGTATTTCTGAGTCTTGAGCAGAAACCGTTAATGTCAAACCTGATAATAGAGCAATATATAATGCATTAATTAATCTCATAGTAGAAACTTTTTATGATAAATTGAAATGAAAAAAAAACCTGCAATTGTCAAATTTACAGGTTTTTATTATTAATGCAAATATTTTTCTATTTATTCATATTTTGCATTTCATACAAAAAAGTATCTATATCTACTTTGTTGTCTATAAGTTTAAGAGCTTTATCAACAATGTAATCTACGTTAGAAGGTGTGAAACCAAGGGCTACTCCAAAACGAATAAGCACTTCTTTTTGTTTTTCTTCTAATCCGTCATCTAAACGAACCATACGTGCCAAATCATATAATCGTTCTAGTCGATTGATATACAAATACGGAGGATTTATAGGATATTTGGTAGGATGAGCTAAAATATCTTTATAATCTTCGTCTAAAATCTCTAATTGTGTGGCTAATTTATCCAAAAAACGTTGTTCTTTGTCACTGATTTCTCCGTCCGAAAGAGCAACGCGAACAATAGCAGAAAAATGACTCTTATTTCTGTCTTTAAATTCGGTATCGAATAACTCTGAAAATGACATATATTATTAGGTTTTATAGTGAATAACAAATATAAGCATTATTTATTTTTTTTCACAGCAATACAGCGCTGTTTTCTAACTTATTTCGAAAACTATTAACACATAACTATCCTAAAAATATTATATTTGCTATCTTAATGCGATTAGATAAAAATGACTGCCGAAAAACAGAATAAATACGATAAAGCCTACCTGAAGATAGCAAGAGAATGGGCACAGCTTTCGTATTGTAACCGAAAAAAAGTAGGAGCTATAATCGTGAAGGATAGAATGATTATCTCAGACGGATATAACGGAACACCTTCAGGGTTTGAAAATTGCTGTGAGGATGAAGAAGGCTACACTAAATGGTATGTGTTGCATGCAGAAGCAAATGCGATTCTAAAAGTTGCCCGTTCGACACAAACCTGCGATGGTGCAACGCTTTATATTACGCTCTCTCCCTGCAAAGAATGTAGTAAACTAATCCATCAATCAGGTATTAAAAGAGTAGTTTATCACAAGGATTATAAAGATATTTCTGGAATAGATTTCCTGAAAAAAGCTGGTGTGCAAGTAGATTTCATTCCAAATTTAGACTAAAACATTGAAAATTAAACCGATATACATTCCTGTTATTATAGCTTTTATATTAGCTATCGGAATACTTGTGGGTAGCCTTTTAGACTTTTCTTCAAAAGTTACTGTTTTTAGCTCAAAAGCAAATTCCAGAGATAAAATTGATCGTTTGATTTATTTTATTGAAAATGAATATGTTGAAGATGTAGATACAGACTCTATTATCGATAATACGGTAAATGGGATTCTAGCGCAGCTCGATCCTCATTCGGTTTATATCGGAAAAGAAGAATTTGAATATGTTGAAGAAAGCATGAGAGGAAATTTTGTCGGAATAGGAATTAATTTCTATATGTACAAAGATACCCTTACTGTTATCCGAACTATTGAAAATGGACCGTCCGAAAAAGCAGGTTTAAGAGCAGGTGATAGAATTCTTCTGGCAGACAACGATACCATTTACGGAAAAGATTTTTCTTCAGATGCTATTATTGCCAAGTTGAGAGGCGAGAAAAAGTCAAAGCTAAACGTAGAGGTTTTTCGAAAAGCAGATAATAAAAAATATGATTTTACTATTGTTCGAGATGTAATTCCACTGAAAAGTGTAGATATTTCGTTGAAATTAGACGAAAATACAGGTTATATCAAAGTCAATCGATTTGCAGAAACTACAGCAAGAGAATTTAATAAGGCTCTCTCGGAGTTGGTAGAACAAAATGTAAAAACGCTAATCTTGGATTTACGAGATAACGGAGGAGGTTATGTGGATGCAGCTATTGCAATGGCAGATGAGTTCCTAAAACAAGATGAACTTATTGTGGTTACTAAAGATAAAAAAGGGAACGAAGATAAATCATTTGCGACCAAAAAAGGGCTTTTTGAAGAAGGAGAATTATTTGTACTAATCAATGAAAATTCAGCATCATCAAGCGAAATCTTAGCAGGAGCGATTCAGGATAATGACAGAGGTACCATTGTCGGGCAACTCTCTTACGGAAAAGGATTGGTTCAACGCGAAATGCCTTTAGGAGATGGCTCGATGATTCGTCTGACAGTAGCTCAATATTACACTCCTACCGGACGATCCATCCAAAAGCCTTACAAAAACATTTCAGAAGAAGAATATTATCATGAGTTTTTAAGAGAAAAAAACGAGTATAAACCCAATGATAGCCTAAAGTTTATTACTAAAGGCGGAAAAGTAGTTTACGGAGGAGGTGGAATTTATCCTGATATTCTCTCGGATGAGAATGATGACCATCATTCGGTTGTGTTTATGATGAATTCAACCTTGTCGAGTAATTTTGTCTTCGAAATCATCGATCAAAAAAGAATTGAATTCTTACAAATGAATGAAACAGAAATCCGCAATCATTTGATAGAGAAAGAGTTTTATTTTAATGAGTTTAAAAGCTATCTTACGGATAAAAGTATTTTTCTGCCGTTAGAAAAAAATAGGTCAAGTATTGAAAGATATCTTAAAGCAGAATTTATACGTCAATTGTTTTCAGAAGAAGATTATTACAGAGTTCTTTTAGAAGACGATATGATGATTAAAAAAATAATTAGTAGTTAATAAGTTTAAGTGTAAAAATATAAAAATGAAATACGCAAAAAACATTTTAGAAACAATCGGAAATACACCGCTTGTAAAAATCAACAAAATTACAGCCGAAATACCTGCTTTGGTGTTGGCAAAAGTAGAAACCTTTAATCCGGGAAATTCCGTAAAAGACAGAATGGCAATCAAAATGATTGAAGATGCCGAAAAGGATGGAAGACTTAAACCAGGAGGAACTATAATCGAAGGAACTTCAGGAAATACCGGAATGGGATTGGCTCTAGGAGCAATTGTAAAAGGATATAAACTTATTTGTGTTATTTCGGATAAACAATCCAAAGAAAAAATGGATATCCTGAAAGCTGTGGGAGCAGAAGTTATTGTTTGCCCAACTAACGTAGAACCGGATGACCCTCGTTCGTATTATTCTGTCTCTAGAAGATTAGCCGAAGAAACTCCAAATTCTTGGTATGTAAACCAATATGACAACCCATCAAA
>CAZOQH010000005.1:0-33252 GCA_964581855.1 uncultured Flavobacterium sp. | reverse complement strand
TTGTTCTCTTTCAATTGATTCAAATAAAGCCTTGAAGTTTCCTGCTCCAAATCCTTTTGCTCCCATTCTTTGAATAATTTCATAGAATAAAGTAGGACGATCTTCTACTGGTTTTGTAAAGATTTGAAGTAAATAACCTTCTTCGTCTGCATCAATCATAATTCCGAGTTTTTGGAGTTCTTTGATGTCTTCTTTAAAGCGATGCATATGCTTTTTTAATCTTTCTGGGATAGCATCATAATAAGCCTGAGGAGGTGTAGAAAGGAATTCTACTCCACGTGATTTTAATTCCGATACGGTTTTAATGATATCGTCTGTAGCTACAGCAATATGCTGAACACCTTCTCCTTCGTAGAAGTCAAGATATTCTTCGATTTGTGATCTTTTCTTTCCTTCTGCTGGCTCGTTGATTGGGAATTTAATTCTTCCGTTTCCGTTAGCCATTACCTTTGACATCAAAGCCGAATATTCGGTATGAATTTGCTTATCGTCAAATGATAAGAAGTTAACGAATCCTAATACATCTTCAAACCATTTTACCCAAACATCCATTTGATTCCAACCTACGTTTCCAACCATATGGTCGATAAATTTAAGTCCAACCGGAGAAGGATTATAATCAGATTCCCATTTTACATAACCTGGCATAAAGATTCCGTTATAGTTTTTGCGCTCAGTAAACACAAAAACAGTTTCTCCGTAGGCGTAAATTCCCGATTGTACTACCTCTCCGTTTTCGTCAGAGGTTACAGTTGGTTCCATAAAAGGTTTTGCTCCTCTTTTGGTAGTTTCTTCAAACGCACTTCGAGCATCTTCTACCCACAATGCTACTACTTTTACACCATCTCCATGTTTTTTCACATGCTCTCCGATTGGAGATTGTGAATTAAGAGCTGTAGTCAAAACCAAACGAATTTTATCTTGTTTAACTACATACGAGGCTCTATCTCTTAAACCGGTTTCTAAACCTGCATAAGCTTCTGACTGAAAACCAAAAGCAGTTTTGTAATAGTGAGCCGCTTGCTTAGCATTTCCTACGTAAAACTCTACGTAATCTGTTCCTAAAATCGGAAGGAAATCTTGTGCTCCTTCAAAAATTTTCTCTAATCCGTACTCTACTGATTTTAATTCTTCTGACATTTTGTTTTATTTTTTTGTTTTTAAATTGTTTTTTTATTCTGTTTCTTCTACTTGAAGGGAATCTTGATAGTAGTACAAAGAGTCGTTCTCTTCTATAAAAACATCCTCTTCAGTTTCACTATCATCATAATAATACCCCGATTCTTCTTCCCAACTTTCCTGGACAGTTCTGGCTTGATTAATGGCTGTAAACAAGAACGTTCCGTAAAGTAATAAATATCCTAAAAATATAAGAGTTATAATCCCGTTAAGTATTAACCCTATAATATTTAAAATTTTAGCGGTTTGAACATTTCCTCTACTATTCGGATAATAAGCTTCAGGATTCGCAGCAAACTCAGACAAGCTTTTGTTTGCACTAACTAATCCGATTATTGCCAATATTACTCCTATAATCGAAAAACCACAACATCCCAAAGTAATTGCTATTACAAGAGATATAATTCCTAGAACGGTAGCAGATGAATCTGCGGGTAACTTATGTTGATTCATTTTTTATTTATTCTAACCAAGATTGATAGTAAGTATCATCAGATATTTTCATTGCATCCTCTGTTACCATAAGTGGTTTAAATGTATCTACCATTACCGCTAGCTCTTGAGTATCAGCCTTTCCGATGCTTCTCTCATATGCTCCCGGGTGTGGTCCGTGCGGAATTCCTGCCGGATGTAACGAAATATGCCCTGCTTCGATATCGTTTCTGCTCATAAAGTCACCATCCACATAATATAATACTTCATCAGAATCAATATTACTGTGATTGTAAGGCGCTGGTATCGAAAGTGGATGATAATCGTACAATCTTGGAACAAACGAACAAATTACAAAAGCATTTGTTTCGAAAGTTTGATGCACTGGAGGTGGTTGGTGAATTCGTCCTGTAATCGGTTCGAAATCATGGATAGATAAGGCATACGGATAATTAAATCCGTCATATCCTACCACATCAAAAGGATGTGTGGCATAAACCATCTCAAAAATTTCGTCTTTCTTTTTCACTTTGATTATAAAATCACCTTTTTCGTCATGAGTTTCTAGTTCTTGAGGTTGACGAATGTCTCTTTCACAAAACGGAGAGTGTTCTAGCAATTGCCCAAACCAGTTTCGATAACGTTTCGGAGTATACACCGGACTTTTTGATTCGACAATAAACAAGCGATTGTCTGTAGTGTCAAAGTTGATTTGGTAAATCATTCCTCTCGGAATAACCAAATAATCTCCATATTTAAAGTCCAGATTACCTAAAAAAGTTCTTAGTTTTCCGGTTCCTTTATGAATAAAAATTACTTCATCAGAATCAGTGTTTTTATAAAAGTAATCTTTCATAGATTCTGTTGGAGCTGCAAGGGCAATATGGCAATCGCTATTGGTTAAAACGATTTTCCGGCTTTCCAGAAAGTCACTTTCTGGTTTTACCTCAAAACCTCTTAATCGATAAGATTGAATGTTATTCTCTTTCGCAATTTTAGGAGCAATGCTATATTGTTTTCGAATTTCTTTTACTTGTGTTGGGCGATGTACATGATAGATATTTGACGACATTCCGTCAAATCCAACCGTTCCGAAAAGTTGTTCGTAATATAATTCTCCGTTTTCTTTACGAAATTGTATGTGCCGTTTATGAGGAATTTTTCCTAGTTTGTGATAAAAAGGCATAACTTTAATTTTTTGTATTAAACATCTTGTGAAAATTCAAGCTCTGGCTCGATTCACTCAGGGTTTCTTTTTATTAAATATTTTAGATAAGGCAATAAGCCTGTCCAATGTTTATTCATAATCCTACAAATATCGTAAATATTTGTTTTATATCAGATATATGAGGCGTATATTTTTTAATTCGTCTTTTTATAAACCACTGATTATTATCTGAATATAAAAAAAACGAAATTTTATAAAAAAATATTTGGATTATATTCAAAAAGCGTATTATATTTGCACTCACAAAAGCGGAAGTAGCTCAGTTGGTAGAGCGTCAGCCTTCCAAGCTGAATGTCGCGAGTTCGACCCTCGTCTTCCGCTCAAAGTTAAAAGCCCTGCATTTTGCAGGGCTTTTTTGTTAATACTCTCTAAAATACTTCCCTATAACAGATGAAATAACAAAATAATTGTCAAAGTACTTGACAACCCCTACTTTGGAATCGTATATTTGCATTTCTTAAAAAAAAATCCTAAAAATGAAATTATCACACTTCAATTTTAATTTGCCAAAAGAACTCTTGGCTGAATTTCCTTCAGAAAACAGAGACGAGGCAAGGCTAATGGTTATCGATAGAAAAACAAAAACCATTGAACACAAACTTTTTAAAGATCTTATTGATTACTTTGATGAAGGAGATGTGATGATACTCAATAACACAAAGGTTTTTCCTGCTCGTTTATACGGGAATAAAGAAAAAACAGGAGCCAAAATAGAAGTGTTTTTATTGCGTGAACTCAATGCAGACCAAAAACTATGGGATGTATTGGTAGATCCTGCCCGTAAAATACGTATCGGGAACAAATTGTATTTTGGCGAAGACGATTCTTTGGTGGCAGAAGTTATTGACAATACCACTTCGAGAGGACGAACTCTACGCTTTTTGTACGATGGTTCTTACGAAGAATTTCGTAATAAACTTACAGAATTAGGAGAAACACCAATTCCTAAATACATTTCGAGAGAAGTAGTTCCGGAAGATGCCGAGCGTTACCAAACTATTTATGCAAAAAATGAAGGAGCTGTGGCAGCACCAACAGCAGGGCTTCACTTTTCTAAACACTTGATGAAGCGCCTTGAAATAAAGGGAATTGATTTTGCAGAAATAACACTTCATGTAGGCTTGGGAACTTTTAACCCGGTTGAAGTAGAGGATTTGTCAAAACACAAAATGGACTCAGAAGAAATATACGTGTCTCAAGAGGCATGTGATATCGTAAATCAGGCTAAAGCTAACAAAAAAAGAGTGTGTGCTGTAGGAACTACTTCGATGAGAGCTATCGAAAGTTCTGTTTCATCACATCAAACACTTAATCCTTTTCAAGGTTGGACAAATAAATTTATCTTTCCTCCTTACGATTTTAGTATTGCAGATTGTATGATTACCAATTTTCACACGCCAAAATCTACACTACTTATGATGGTATCAGCTTTTATGGGGCATGATTTGATGAAAAAAGCATACGAAGAAGCAATTAAAGAAAAATATAAGTTTTATTCTTACGGAGATGCGATGCTGATTTTATAGCAAGATGCTGGTTTCTAAACAAATATTAAATCCGGGTTTGCTAAAAATCCGGATTTGTTTTTTTATATCTTAACATAGTATAAAAAACAAAAATGATAAAAACTTCGTATCTTTGTTTGATGTGATTTTTTGAATAAATTCTGTTATGGCAATTTCTGAAATAGTTTTGATTGTGGTGGTAGCTTTAATGCTTTTTGGAGCTAAGAATATTCCTGAAATAGCACGAACCTTAGGGAAGGGAATGGCTCAAATCAAAAACGCTACAAACGATATTAAAAACGAAATTCAAAAAAGTGCAGACTTTAAAGAAATTACGGATATAAAAGACGCTATAGAAAAGGATATTTCGGGAGTAAATGCTTCACCAACAGACGATATTGTCAAAGAAATTGATAAAGTCAAAGAAGAAATTGAAGATATGACAGGTCCTATCAAAAGACAAAGATAAATGGAAGATTTTATATTAAAAGACAAGGAGCTTTTAGTTTACCTGAACAATCTTGGTTCAGAAACCTTTGACCCGTTTTGGCTCTTTATTACCAACCAATTTTATTTAGCCCCTATATTTTTATTTGTTTTTTACCTGCTTTGGAAAAAAATAGGCTGGAGAGAGTTAGGTATAGTTCTTCTTTTTATTGCTCTTATCATTATGGTATGTGACCAGACCACCAATTTGTTTAAGTACGGATTTGAAAGACTTCGCCCAGTAAACGATTTGGATATTAAAAACGATTTGCGAATCATTATCACTCGAAAATCCTTTAGCTTTTTCTCAGGACATGCTTCTAATTCAATGGCTACAACTTTTTTTCTGTTTCTTATCTTCAGAAAGTATTATAAATATGCTTTTTTATTGTTTTTGTTTCCTTTAATATTTGCTTATAGTAGGGTTTATTTAGGATTACACTTCCCTTCAGATATAATTACGGGTTATCTTTTCGGAATTTTTACAGGAACAATATTTTATTTTTTATACAAAAAGTACAACAGTATAGAAAGCCCGAAGAAAAACAAATTCTTACTAAAAATAACCCTTACGGTTTTAGTTTTCTTTGTGATTTGTAAAACAATTATTGCAGTATGTTTTAAATAACCCACTTGCTTATGTTTTATTTTTTTAAACAGAAAAAACCTTTTTTAAAGGACTTAGTTCAGGAGTTTACCGATATCCATTCTCATGTTCTTTTCGGAATTGATGACGGAGCTAAAACACTTGAGGACAGTAAGGTTCTGTTAAAATCTTTTATAGAGCTAGGTTTCGAGGGAGCCATTACTACTCCGCATATTTTAAAAGATGTTTGGGATAACAATTCGCAAAATATAACTTCAAAATACACAGAAGTACAACAACTTCTACCTGAATTGTCTGCTAAAATTAATCTTCGAGTGGCCTCGGAATATTTAATGGATGAATCATTTGCAAGGCTATTTGAAACTGAAAAATTATTAACTTTAAAAGATAATTATGTTTTGGTAGAGATGTCTTATTTAAATCCTCCCATTCAATTATACGATATTATTTTTGACTTGCAGGTCGCAGGATATAAGCCAGTACTTGCACATCCAGAACGGTATTTATTTTATCATCAAAACTTCGAAGAATACAAAAAACTGAAAGTAGCAGGCTGTTTATTTCAGATGAATTTACTCTCTACAATGGGATATTATGGAGCTAATATCACTAAAGTTGCTGACAAGCTTTTAGCCGAAGGACTTATTGATTTTGCAGGTTCTGATGTCCATCATTTACATCATATCCGTGCGTTTGACGATAAGGTTAAAATAAAAAATACCGAAGCCTTAAGAGATGTTATCAAAAATAATAACTTCTTTGCAGATTAAACTACTTTATTTTGTCTGGATTTTGTCTGACAAAACTTTCCCAACCCGAATAACTCTTACCTACAACTGTTTTTCCGGAATTAAAAAAATGACATACAGCGGCTGCTAATCCATCGGTAGAATCTAGGTTTTTAGGGAGTTCTTTTAGTCCGAGGAGTTGTTGTAACATTTTTGCTACTTGTTCTTTACTTGCATTTCCGTTTCCCGTAATAGCCATTTTAATTTTCTTGGGTTCATATTCTGTAATCGGAATCTGTCGAGAGAGTCCGGCTGCCATAGCAACGCCTTGAGCTCTTCCAAGCTTAAGCATTGATTGTACGTTTTTCCCGAAAAAAGGTGCTTCGATAGCTATTTCGTCCGGATGATGAGTTTCGATAAGTTCAATAGTTCTTTCGAAAATGAGTTTTAATTTTAGATAATGATCGTCGTATTTAGAAAGTTGTAATTCATTGAGTTGGACGAACTCCATTTTTTTATTTATCACTTTAATTAGACCAAACCCCATGATGGTGGTTCCGGGATCGATACCCAAAATGATTCGTTCTGTATTTTTTATGTCAGATTTAGTTTCGCTCAGTTGTTTCACGCGTATTAAGTTTTGGGTTTTCTTTGTTTTAAGCTTTTTTATTTCTGAAATCAAAGCGGTTTCATCGCTGCTCATCAATAAAAAAAGTTGTTTCTTTGCACAAATGAACCAAATTTCTTACAAAGCTAAACAATTACTTCTTTTGACCGCCAAAATTCTGGTCGTAGGCTTGGCTTTTTGGTTTATTTATAAGCGACTTTCCGACTCGTCTTGGGTTGATTGGGAAGAGTTTATAGATAGGCTACCCGATAAAAATATATATACCGCATCAATTCTAGTTTTGTTTTTAGCTTTTTTGAATCGCTTTTTTGAAATTTTAAAGTGGAAAAACTTAGCTAACCTTCTTAGAACAGTTTCGGTTTTCGAGGCTTCTAAACAAGTTT
Organism: uncultured Flavobacterium sp.; assembly: GCA_964581855.1. Classification (GTDB taxonomy): domain Bacteria; phylum Bacteroidota; class Bacteroidia; order Flavobacteriales; family Flavobacteriaceae; genus Flavobacterium. The sequence goes on along the minus strand of CAZOQH010000005.1, from coordinate 26,076 downwards.
TGTCTGCTCTTGTTTTTTCTATTTTTACTCCAAACGGAGTAGGAGAGTATGGAGCAAAGGCACTTTTTTATAAAAAGGAACAAACCAAAAAGGTTGTGTTTCTCAACTTTGTCTCTAACGGAATTCAAATGATAATTACCGTTTTTTTCGGGATGTTAGGTTTGATTATTTTAGGATATTACAATTGGTTTCTAGGTGTATTGTTAGGTGTTTTAATAATATGGTTTTTAGTTTTTGTACTGAAGAAAATAAAAATCAGAAATTATTCGCTTTCAAAACTCATCGAAGAGATTTATAAAATTCCACAAAAAATTCATAAAAACAATGCTGTTTTAGGATTGTGTAGATACATATTCTTTTCGTTTCAGCAGTATTATTTGTTTCTGTTTTTTGGCGTAGAAGCACCTTTCTTAATGATGATAGGAACCATTATGGCTGTATATTTACTGGCTTCTTGTCTTCCGAATTTTCAGTTTTTTGATTTTGTAGTCAAAGGAGGAGTTTCGGTTTATTTTTTCGGACTGATAGGCGTAAATGAATGGATTGTGATGATTGTAGCGCTTTTGATGTGGATTCTTAATGTAGTACTTCCGGTGCTTGTCGGATCATTTTTTGTGATGAGTTTTTCTCTAAAACCCAAATCCAGCAAAAAAATGGCTTAATGGGAACGCTTTTTATAATATTGTTTTTTCTTATTGCTTTGTATGGCTTTTTTATCCTTTGGATTACCATAGGATGTTTTAAAATAGAATGGTTTAGAAGCACTTTTGAAAGTCCTAAACACACTTTTAGCATTGTAGTTCCATTTCGAAACGAGAATCATACTCTACCGACATTGTTGTCTTCTTTTTCTAAACTTAATTATCCGAAAGAACTCTTTGAAGTCATATTGGTTGATGATGATTCATTTCAACCCTTTTTGATTCATAATACACCCTTTTCAATCAAGGTAATACAAAACGAACGTCAATCGGCTTCTCCAAAAAAAGACGCTATACGCACTGCAATTCGAAACTCAAAGTTTGATTGGATAATTACAACCGATGCAGATTGTGAAGTTCCCGAAAATTGGCTTTTGGTTTTGGATAATTATATTCAGAAACAACCAAAAGCTAGAATGGTTTGCGGGATGGTGTTCAGCAAAATAACCAATGATTTTTTAGGTCGTTTTCAACTGTTGGATTTTGCAAGCTTACAAAGTGCTACGATCGGTACCTTTGGTATTGGTCGACCATTGATGTGTAACGGAGCAAATTTTGCTTATCAGAAAGACTTTTTCGAAGAACTGAATGGTTTTGTAGGCAATGATAATATAGCAAGCGGAGATGATGTTTTTTTGCTTCAAAAAGCAATTAAGAAGCAGCCGAATAACATTTTTTATTTACGTTCTAACGATTTCACTGTAGTTACTCATCCGGTTTTGGGTTGGAAGGGAATGTTTTTGCAGCGCGTGCGATGGGCATCAAAAACCAAAGCTTATCAAAATAGTTTTGCAAAAGTATTAGCCTTTGTAGTGCTTTTTGGAAATCTAGGTTTTATTCTTTCTGTTTTAGGATTATTATGGGATTTAAGCTTTTTAATTCTTATCCTATTTAAGCTTTTAGTAGATTTTGTATTACTACTTCAATCTAAAAAGACAAACCCGATATTTTATGTATTATCGGGCTTTATTTATCCTTTTTTTAGTTTTGCTGTAGGAGTCTATGTCTTTATAAACAAGAAATATATCTGGAAAGATCGAGTTGTTTATAATTAGTACCCTACGTGTTCGGTAATTTCAAGTCCGTAACCCACCATTCCCACGCGTTTGGTTTGTTGAGAATTCGACAGTAATCTGATTTTTGAAATATTCAAATCGTGCAAGATTTGTGCCCCGATTCCGAAGTCTTTTGTATCCATCGGAACTTTTGGAGCCTTGAGGGTTCCTTGTTCTTGTAGTTCTTTGAATTCGATTAAACGGGTGAGCAAATTCATAGACTGTAGTTCTTGATTAATGAATATGATTGCTCCTTTTCCTTCTTTATTAATGGCATCGAACATTCTTTCCAGTTTTTCGTCCGGATTGTTAGTAAGCGTTCCTAAGATATCGTTGTTTACCAGTGTAGAGTTAATTCTTGTCAATATAGGCTCGCTATCTTTCCAAACTCCTTTGGTTAGAGCAATATGAACTTGCTTGTTGGTTGTTTGAAGGTAGGCTCTTAAACGGAATGTTCCGAAGCGAGTGGTAATATCAAAATCTTCTTTTTTAGAGATTAAGCTATCGTGCTGCATTCGATAGGCTACTAAATCTTCAATAGATATGATTTTGAGATCAAATTTTTTGGCTACTTCTATTAGTTGTGGAAGTCGAGCCATAGAGCCATCTTCGTTTAAGATTTCTACCAAAATTCCCATTGATTTAAAACCTGCCAAACGAGCCAAATCAATCGAAGCTTCTGTATGTCCTGTTCTTCTTAAAACCCCTCCTTTTTTAGCCACCAAAGGGAAAATATGTCCTGGTCTTCCTAAATCTTCGGGTTTGGTATTTTCGTCTGTAATGGCTTTTATTGTTTTAGCCCTATCGTGAACCGAAATTCCGGTAGTACATCCATGTCCTTTTAAGTCCACGGACACCGTAAAAGCGGTTTGATGTAAAACAGTATTATTTTCGACCATCATTTTTAGGTCTAGTTCCTTGGCTCTAGTTTCTGTAATCGGTACACACACCAAACCCCTTCCGTGAGTAACCATAAAGTTAATCATTTCGGGAGTTACACATTCAGCAGCGGCAATAAAATCCCCTTCATTTTCTCTGTCTTCGTCATCAACTACAATAATTACTTTTCCTTGACGAATATCTTCAATAGCTTCTGCTATCGTATTTAATTTTATTTCAGACATTTTGAGTGGTGTTTTTTTCTTTTGATTTAAATATTTTGGTAAAAAACCTCTGAATAGGTTCAGTAAATCTATCTAGGCTCAATCTTTTATCATTCGTAGCTTGGTAAGTCAAAACTATGGCCAATGGAGTTAAAATTATTGATGATCCCCAAGCTCCCCAAAAGGCTTCTATTGTTCCGTCTTGAGCTATTTTTTTTCCGAAAGTAGTGGTAAAATGAAAAGCTATAAAAATAATAATAGCAAATACAATCGGAAGTCCAAATCCACCTTTTCGGATGATGGCTCCGAGTGGTGCGCCTACAAAAAACATCAACAAGCACGAGTAGGCTGCCACAAACCTTTCGTATAGTGAATATTGATGAGAACGAATGTTTTTTTTCAAGAAATCCATATTGTGTTTGGTTTCTGCTATATTATATTTTGATCCGGTCATAGTTATTTTAGCGGATTCATATATTTTTTCTCGTTCAGAAATAGGCACAATATCTATAATGTTCTTTTGGTTAAACACTGGTTTTTCTGCAATTAAAGAAATAGAGTCTTGTTTAGGAAATTCTTTTCTTTTGATGGTTTGAAAAACAGAGCTCATTCTGTGGTGAATGTTATCCGCATACGAAATTTCATCATTCTTTTGTCGTACTTTTAAAGAATCAATAGTGTACCGCAATTCCGAAACATTAAGTAATCCATCCGCACCTTCTCCGCTATCTGATTCCAAGTCAATGTTAATAAGACCCGACAAGTCCATGTTGATTATGTATTTTTCAAAATCTGCTTTAGCAAAAGGAACTCTTTGTCTTTCTTTAAAATCTTTTGAGACAATATCTTCGTAATGATGTCCGTCATATAGAACCAGTTGCAATATGTTCGAATCTTCTTTACTTATGAGCTCTCCTCGTTTGGCTTTAGTTACTGTGGTGTTTTTGCCTTGAGCTGATTTTTTGTGAATGATAACTCCTCGTAATAATTGGTCGTTATCTCCGTATTTTTCGTCAACTTTTATATTATAAACTCCAATGTCATTAAATTGACCCTCAGCAATAGCCATCGAAGGCTTTTCCTTGAGGTTATTTCTAAAGTTTTTTACTTTGTATTTAGAATACGGGATTACATCGTTGGCAAAGAAAAAAGCTATTCCGGCCAAAAATAATATGAAAACAGTCAATCCTTTAGAGGCTCTTCCAAGAGACATTCCTGCAGATTTCATAGCAGCAAATTCATAATTTTCTGCAAACGAGCCGAACGTCATAATTGAGGCTAAAAGAATTGAAAGTGGTAAGATTAAAGGAACCATCGTAGGCATTGCATACGAAAGAAATTTCAGCACAAACCAAATGCTTAAACCCTTTCCTGCAAGTTCCGGGATGTACATCCAAAGTAGTTGTAATATGAAAATAAAAAACAGGATTACAAATACCGAAGCAAATGTAGTCAGGAAACTTTTAATGATGTATTTGTCAATTATTTTCACTTAATCAATCTAATCTGTTGATGTAGTAGTCAGCATATTTACTTTCAACAAAGATAAAATGATTTTCTGACAAAGCCTGATTTGGTTTAAAAGAAATGATGCTCAGTTCTGAACGGGTTCCGTCTTTAGAAATTTGTATAAGTTTATAGATGTTTTTGGTAATATTGTCTATTCCGAGTAATATTTCTTGAACATCACTTTTAGGATCTGTAGGTTTTAGTTTTACAAATTGTATTTTTTTGCCTGAAAGTAACAATAGTTTGTCCCAAGCATAGGTATAACCTTTAGTGTAAAAAGTGAGCATTTTGGCAGGAGAAAAAGCATTTTCTTTTTTAGAGTCATACGATTCAATTGTAATTTCTTCATCTTCCGGAATAATAGTATATTTTTTCTTTCCGTCGTATAGCTCGGTTGTTCCCAAAAAGTTAGAGATGTATTTTTCTCCAGCGACAGTTACATTTCCTCTACTATCCTGAGAAATTCCTTCTTTTAGGTTTTTAACGGTATATCTGAACTCTATCGATACGTTTTCATATGACTTTACTTTGGCCGAAACCTCGTCCAATAGTTTTTTTGCTTTTTGTGCTTCTTGTCCGTTAGCAAAAATTGACATTAACAATATAATTGCCAGGCCTAAAAATCGCATTTTATTGGTTGTTTTGTTCATTGTTTAAAAAATGTTCTAGAGCAATTAAGTCCGGAATTAGAACAGCTCTTGCTTTGCTTCCTTCAAAAGGTCCAACAATTCCTGCTGCTTCTAATTGGTCAATCAATCTACCTGCTCTGTTGTATCCTAACTTGAGTTTTCGTTGAATCAAAGAGGTCGAGCCTTGTTGGGCTGTTACTACTACTTCGGCTGCATCTCTGAACAAAGAATCTCTTTCAGAGATGTCTATATCAAGACTTGTGCCACTTTCTTCTCCTACGTATTCTGGTAGTAGATAAGCATTTGGATAAGCTTTTTGCGATCCAATAAATTCACATATTTTTTCAACTTCGGGTGTGTCTACAAAAGCACATTGAACTCGAGTTAGGTCATTTCCTTGAGTATATAGCATATCTCCGCGACCAATAAGTTGGTCAGCTCCTTGACTGTCTAAAATGGTTCTGGAGTCAATTTTTGAGGTTACTCTAAAAGCTATTCGAGCTGGGAAGTTGGCTTTAATAATACCTGTAATTACGTTTACTGACGGACGTTGTGTAGCAATAATTAGGTGAATTCCGATAGCACGAGCCAACTGTGCCAGACGAGCAATTGGAGTTTCAACTTCTTTTCCGGCTGTCATGATAAGGTCGGCAAATTCATCAACTACCAGCACTATATAAGGTAAAAAGCGATGTCCGTTTTCAGGATTTAATTTTCGTTTTTTGAATTTTTCGTTATATTCTTTAATGTTTCTAACCGATGCATCTTTGAGTAATTCGTAACGATTATCCATTTCAATACAAAGCGAATTCAGAGTATTGATTACTTTTGTATTGTCGGTAATAATGGCTTCGTCCGTGTCGGGTAGTTTGGCCAAATAATGACGTTCGATTTTATTGAATAGTGTAAGTTCTACTTTTTTCGGATCAACTAAAACAAACTTTACTTCTGCTGGGTGTTTTTTGTACAATAACGAAGTCAAAACCGCATTTAATCCGACAGATTTTCCTTGTCCTGTTGCTCCTGCCATTAGCAAGTGTGGCATTTTAGCCAAGTCGACAACAAAGGTTTCGTTAGAAATAGTTTTACCGAGTGCTACCGGAAGTTCCATTTCTGCATTTTGGAATTTGGCTGCACTAATTACCGACTTCATCGGAACCATTGATGGCTTTTGGTTAGGGACTTCAATTCCGATAGTTCCTTTTCCGGGAATAGGCGCAATAATCCGTATTCCTAAGGCTGACAACGATAAAGCGATGTCATCTTCTAAGCTTTTAATTTTCGAAATTCGTATCCCTGCTTCAGGTACAATCTCATAAAGTGTAACCGTAGGTCCTACTGTAGCTTTGATTTGAGCAATGTCAATTTTATAATTCTTCAGGGTTTCTACGATTCGGTTTTTGTTAGCCTCGAGCTCTTCTTGGTCGATAGTAATTCCGCTTATTCCGTAGTCTTTGAGTAAGTCAATTGATGGGAATTTATAGTTTGAAAGTTCTAAAGTAGGATCAAATTCTCCAAAATCTTCAACTAATTTAGCAGCTAAATTTTCTCCTACAACGGTTTCTTCTTCAATTGTTTCTACTACAAATTCTTCTTTTTTTACTTCCGAATCCGAAGCATTCTCTTTTTTATCTTCTTTAGCGTTTACTGAAAGATCAATCTCCGAATAATTAGAAATAGTGGGCTTGTCGTCGTCTTGAATATTCTTTTGAAAATCAGAAACAGGTTCGGACTCTGAGGTAACTTTTAAAGTAATTTCACCCAACTCTTCATCATCTTTATCAGATGAACCACCTATTTTTGTAACGATTTGCTTTTCGCTTTTATCCAATGTAGGTTTGATAGCGTCATCTATAACAGTAGATTCGTTCTGAGTTTCTTTATTTTCTGTGTGTAGCTCTTTAGCAAATTGTTCTTTTTTGGTATTTATAAAGTCTTTTATCTTATCAGGAGAAACTTTAATTTTGAAAATCAGATAGATTAAAACCCCTAAAACCAAAACCAAAATAGTTCCTGCATTTCCAATATAGTCTTGCAAGAAAGAATTCATTTCATAACCAAAAACTCCACCCAACTCAGGAAGTGCATCATTAAAAAAACCAAATAGGACAGATAAAACCACAATTGCAAATAAGTCCCAAAACCACGTTTTTTTGAGCTTTGAGAAATTTAAATCGAGGATGAAATATATTCCTGTTAAAAATGACAATCGAACAAACAAGAATGAGGCTGCTCCGAAGCCTTTATATACAAAAGTATCAGCTAAAAAAGCCCCGAACTTCCCCAGCCAGTTTTTGGCCTTTTCGTTTCTGTTAGCAAAATCATTTAATAGGCTTTGATCGGCTGTTCCGTACAAATAAAACGAAGTAAAACTCAACAGTAAAGCTATTGAGAATAAAACTAACATAACTCCGAAAAACATTTTGTTTCTCGGGTTCCAAAAAGGTTTTTTTACTTTCTGATTATCAGGTTTTTCAGGTTGTTTTTTAGTGGTCTTAGCCATTTAAAAATGAATTTAGGCAAAAATAGGAATTTTATTTAGGATTTAAGAATTTGAAATTTAGTTTTAATTTATTCTCAAAATAATTTCATCATTTAAAAAGCCATTTTTCAGCCTAAATTATTTGTTTTGTTTCTTCACAGGTTCGATGTACTTTTGTAGGCTATTTATTTATATAAAATGTCAAGAAAGAATAAAAAACAAAATATTGTTTTCGAAAACGTGGAGGTTTTGGATGCAGGAGCAAAAGGAGTATCGGTTGCAAAATCTCCCGAAGGTCAAGTAATCTTTATTCCGAATGTGGTGCCTGGAGATGTGATAGATGTAAAGACGTTTAAAAAACGTAAAAATTATTTCGAAGGAAAAGCCATACGCTTTCATAAATATTCTGATGATAGAACGGAGCCGGTTTGTCAGCACTTCGGAGAGTGTGGCGGATGCAAGTGGCAAAATATGAAGTATGAAAAACAGCTTTTTTATAAAAACAACGAGGTTTATAATCACCTTAAACGAATCGGGAAAGTAGAACTGCCTGACTTTGAACCAATTTTAGGAAGTGAAAAACGATTTTTTTATCGAAATAAAATGGAGTTTTCATTCTCGGATTCTCGTTGGATTCCGGAAAGAGAAATTGCAGAAAATGAAACCATAGAAAGAGGAAACGCATTGGGATTTCATATTCCTAAAATGTGGGATAAAATATTAGATATTAAAAAGTGTCACTTGCAGCAAGACCCTTCGAATGATATTCGCAACGAAATTAAGCGTTTTGCCAACGAGAACGGTTTGTCGTTTTTTAATGCTAGAAATCAACATGGTTTATTAAGAACCTTAATGATTCGGACTACTTCGATTGGTGAAATCATGGTGTTGATTCAGTTTTTTGAAGATGACCAGCCAAAAAGAGAATTGCTGTTGGATTTTGTTTCGGAGCGTTTTCCTGAGATTACTTCGCTACAATACGTAATCAATAGCAAACCTAACGACACAATTTATGACCAAGATGTAATGTTGTACAAAGGACGAAATTATATCTTGGAGGAGATGGAAGGATTGACTTTTTCTATTAATGCCAAATCGTTTTATCAAACCAATTCTGCTCAAGCTTACGAATTATACAAAATAACTCGTGAATTTGCTGGGTTAACAGGAGAGGAAGTAGTCTATGATTTATATACTGGAACAGGGACTATTGCTCAATTTGTATCCAAAAAAGCTAAGAAAGTAATAGGAGTAGAGGCTGTTCCGGCTGCTATTGAAGATGCAAAAATTAATGCTGAACGAAATAACATTTCTAATTGTGAGTTTTTCGTAGGAGACATGAAGGATGTCTTTAATGAAGAATTCATCACAACTCACGGAATTCCTGATGTAATTATTACTGATCCACCACGAGATGGAATGCATAAAGACGTAGTAGATCAAATTCTTAAAATTGCTCCTCAAAAGGTAGTTTATGTTAGTTGTAATTCTGCAACCCAAGCCCGTGATTTAGCTTTAATGGATGAAATCTATAAAGTAACTAGGGTTCGTCCTGTGGATATGTTTCCGCAGACTCATCATGTGGAAAATGTGGTATTGTTAGAAAAGAAATAAACTTGGTTTACCATTCGTTTACTTTATTGGCATCCAGTTTTATAAAAATAAATATTAAAATTGTATAAGCCCAAAGGCCAGAACCTCCGTAGGAAAATAGAGGTAGCGGAATCCCTACTGTTGGAAAAATACCCAATACCATTCCTATGTTTGCGAAAAAATGTATAAATAAAATACAGACGACACCATAACCATAAATCCTACTAAATTTAGAACGCTGTCGCTCGGCTAAAAATAATATTCTGAGCATGAGCATAACGTAGGTTATAACTACGACCAAGGATCCTAAAAATCCCCATTCTTCTCCAACAGTGGTAAAAATAAAATCGGTGTGTTGTTCAGGCACAAAACTTCCTTTGGTTTGCGTACCTTCAAGGAATCCTTTTCCGGTTAGCCCACCAGAGCCAATGGCAATCTTAGACTGATTTAGATTGTAACCCACTCCTCGCATATCTACTTCTTTTCCTAAGAGTACATTAATTCTATCTCTGTGATGGGTTTGTAATACATTTTCAAAAATATAACTGGAAGAAAAGACAAAAAGAGAAATTCCAGCAAATACAACAAGACTAGCTATAATATTTCGATGTACCCTTTTTGTTCTAAAATACAAAAAAGCAGTAATCATAAAAATACTCAAAATGATTAGCCATACATCTATTACTAGTGCTAATATAAATAAGACCAAAACCAAAGTTCCGATTAATAAATAAATAAAAGGCAGTCCTTCGCGATATAGAGCAAATATCAGAAACATAAACACCAAAGCACTTCCCGGGTCATTAGGTAAAATGAGCATCATTGGAATCCCGATAATGGATAAAGCTCTAATTTGGGTGGTGAAATCCTTTAAATCAATATTTGGTTCTTCTAGAAACTTGGCTAAGGCCAATGCTGTAGTAACTTTTGCAAACTCAGAAGGTTGTATGCTAAACGACCCGATTCCGTACCAATTGGTTTGTCCGTTTACGGTTTTTCCGAAGAGAAAAAGTCCGACTAAAGAAAATAAAGCAATAATATAGAAGAGTCCGGAATACTTCTCATAAACTTTTGCATCTAACGACAATAGGAATATTATCAAAAAGATGCTAAAAGAAATGAAAATTAGTTGTTTTCCGTATTCAGACGTAAAGTTAAATTCGGTAATTCCTTCAACAGGAGATGAAGCAGAAAAAATATTGAGCCATCCCATAACAACTAAAGCCGTATATAACAATACGGTTATCCAATCGATATTAGCTATTGTGGATTGACTTTTCATTTTTTCTGTCTGTCGTAATCGACTTTTTTAACTATGTGGTTTTGATTAATTAAAAACGGTTTGCCAGAGTGTGGTTTGTCGTATTCATGCTCAAGTGTTTCGGTGTACATTCGCTCTTCTAAATCTGTTCGGGTAATTTCTCCTTTGAGGTATTTCTCGATCATCAAAGAAGCAATCGGTCCTGCATATCTTGAACCCCAATATCCGTTTTCAACAAAAACTGCAATTACGATTTGAGGGTCTTCTTTTGGAGCAAAAGCTAAAAAGATGGAGTGGTCAGTAAGCTGAGTGGTCACTCCGTTTATTTTAGTTTTATTTTCGGCTGTTCCTGTTTTTCCACAAATTTCAATTCCAGGTACTTGCAATCTTTGTGCGGTTCCTTGTGTATATACAGCGTGCAAACCTTCAATAATCGGGTCAAAATGTTTTGAATCGACTGTGGTGTAATGTTTGGTAACAAACTTTTTATCAATTTCTTCTCCTTCAATAGATTTAATGACATGAGGAGTATAGTAATAACCTCGATTGGCTACTGCAGACATCATGGTAGCGAGTTGGATGGGAGTGGTTGCAATTTCTCCTTGTCCAATTGAGTTAGAGATAGTAGTTGTTCCTCCCCACCTTCCGTTTGGGTACCATCTGTTATAATAATCTCCGTCCGGAATTCTTCCTTTCCGTCCTGTAGGTAAATCATACCCTAAAAAATCTCCTAATCCGAAGCTTTTTACGTGATTGCTCCACGCATCCATTCCTTCTTTTCCGGTTTTGTACTTATCAATGGTTCGTCTATAAGTTTGAGCAAAATAAGTGTTGCAAGAACCTCTGATTCCGTTGAATAAATCAATATTACCTGAATCATGACATTTCATAAACCTGTTTCTACCGTATGAAAAACCATGGTTGCAGGCGAATGTAGTATGTGGATTAATTACTCCTTCTTGTAATCCTACCAAAGCAGTAACTATTTTGAATGTAGATCCCGGAACATATTCTCCCATTAATCCTCGGTCAAAAAGTGGAAGATTTATAGTGTCGTTATAAAGTTGGGTAAAATTCTTAGATCTTTCTCTTCCTACTAAAATTGAGGGGTCAAAGCTTGGCGCGGATACCAAAGCTAGTATTTCTCCGGTTTTTGGATCAAGTGCTACAATTCCACCTCTTTTGTTAACCATTAGCGACTCTCCGTATTCTTGCAGTTTTAAATCTATCGTAAGAGTGATGTCTTTTCCTTTTACAGCGAGTGTGTCGTATATTCCATCTTTATAAGGACCAAGTTCTCGGTTGAGTTTATCCCTTTGAATCCTCTTGATTCCTTTTGTCCCTCTTAGAACTTCTTCATAAGCTAACTCAACACCGTTTTTCCCTTTTAAATCTCCGCTTTTGTAATAAGGATTTCTATCAATTTCATTTCGATTTACCTGAGCAATATCTCCAAACACATTAGCGGCTGACTTTGTTTGGTAGTCGCGTAAGTATCGTTTTTGGATATAAAACCCTTTAAATCTTCTCATTTGTTCTTGAAAAGTTGCGAATTCTTTTTTGTTGAGTTGAGTCAAAAAAGGAGAAGGCAGCCAAGGGCTATAGTTTTTAGCTCTTTCGATTTGACTTTCGAAGAAATCTTTTGTAACTCCTAGAGCTTCGCAAAAAGCCAAGGTATCTAAATCCTTCATTTCTCTTGGAACAACCATTATATCAAAAGAAGGTTGGTTAGCAACTATAAGCGTTCCGTTTCTGTCGTAGATGTATCCTCTTTCTGGATATTCGTATTTTATTTTAATAGCGTTATTTTCGGCCTGTAACTTGTATCTTTCGTCAATTATCTGTAAATAAAAAAGGCGAATTATGATAAGCAAAGAAGCTATGATTATTAAAAACGGGAAAAGTGCTTTTCTCATTTTTTGGAGGTTTTGAATAGATTTATGATTAGCACACTAAAGATAATCGTAAATATACCTGAAAAAAAGGTTTTTAACAAAACGTGTCCGAATGACATAAAACTAAAAGCTTCTAATAAAAATAAAATAAAATGATGAATCACTACGGATAAACTGACAAATATTAGCTGTCTGTGTAGTGGAGAAGTGCCTATTTTTATGGTTTGGTACTCATAGCTTATTCCGAAAGATAGCCTAAAGATGTGTTCTCTGAAATAAGCTAATACCACACAAGCAGCCGCATGTATGGCTCCAGAATCAGAAAACATATCCATGCTAAGGCCTAATAAGAAACTCCAAAATACCAATCCGTATCTGTTTGTGTTTACCGGATATAAGACAATGAATAGCAAATATGGGAAAGGAGAGATATAGCCAAATATATTTATGTTATTAAAAACAGCTATTTGCAATAACAATAGTAAAAAAAAACGAGCAATATTTAATAAGAATTCACTATTCATCTTCTTTGGTCTTTTCTTCTAGCTCTAGAATTTCGTCTTTGTGAATATTTTCGATAACATAAACTTTGTTAAGGGTGGTCATGTCGTTAAAAAGTCTTATATCTAAAGTAAAACTATTGGTGTTTTCATCCAAATAAACTCTTTCGATGGTTCCGATAAAAATATCCTCCGGGAATGCTTTAGAACTAAACCCAGTAACTATTGTATCTCCTTTTGTAACGGAAGCAATTCTTGGAATGTCAAGGAGTTGAACAAATCCTGTGCTTTTTCCGTTCCAAGTAAGCGTTCCGAAGTGATTATTTTTTTTAATTTTTGCCACTGTTTGAAAATCCGTATTCAATACACTCAAAACCGTAGCGTATCTGTCCGAAGTATGGTCTATTATTCCTACAATTCCTTTGTCACTAATAACTCCCATGTCTCTTTTTACTCCGTGACGAGTTCCAGCTTTTAAAGTTAAAATGTTTTTTTGCTTACGGTATGAGTTTTTAATAACCTTAGTTCCCATAACCTTAATTTCTTTGTCAAAAGAATAAGGCAAGGCGACTTGACTACTGTCAAGAAACTCAGTTTGGTTTAGTAATAACTCTTTAAGCTGTAAATTTTCATTAAAAAGCCTTTCGTTTTCGGTCTTTAATGAAAAATACTCTGTTACGGACGACAAGTTAGAAAGGATGTGTCCAGAAACAGCATTAGACGAATTTATAAATTTACTTCTGTGATAATTATGGTGGCTAATCGTAATTCCTAGTGAAATACCCAAAAGCAACAAAAAAAACAGCCGAAGTCCGTTTCGTATGATAAAACCGATTATCTGTTGCATGAGTTAAAGCTTAATTTATTTTATAAGAATACTCTTATATTTTTGAATACTTTTAAGGGCCATTCCTGTTCCACGTACTACTGCTCTCAATGGGTCTTCTGCAATATATACAGGTAAGTCTGTTTTTTGAGAGATTCGTTTATCCAATCCACGAAGCATGCTTCCTCCACCTGCTAGATAAATACCAGTATTATAAATGTCTGCAGCCAACTCGGGAGGTGTTTGCGAAAGTGTCTCCATCACCGCATCTTCGATTCTCTGGATTGATTTATCTAAAGCTTTGGCTATTTCACGATATGAAATATCCACTTGCTTTGGTTTTCCGGTAAGTAAATCTCGACCTTGTACAGACATTTCTTCCGGAGGTGTATCTAGGTTATCCACCGCAGCTCCTACTTCTATTTTTATCTTTTCGGCTGTAGAGTCTCCTACATACAGGTTGTGTTGGGTTTTCATATAATAGATGATATCTCCAGTAAAAACGTCTCCTGCGATTTTTACAGATTTATCACATACGATCCCTCCAAGAGCGATTACGGCAATTTCTGTTGTTCCCCCTCCTATATCAACAATCATATTACCTTTAGGTTGCATAATATCGAGCCCTATACCGATGGCAGCAGCCATGGGTTCATGAATTAGATATACTTCTTTTCCGTTTACTCTTTCGCAAGATTCTTTCACCGCACGCATTTCTACTTCTGTGATTCCGGACGGAATACAAACTACCATTCTGAGTGAGGGAGTATAAATTTTCTTTTTAAGAGCAGGAATACTTTTGATAAAAAGCGAAATCATTTTTTCAGAAGCATCAAAATCTGCAATTACTCCATCTTTTAGAGGTCGTATAGTTTTAATATTTTCGTGAGTTTTTCCTTGCATTAGGTTGGCTTCTTTACCAACTGCAATGATTTTTCCGGATACTCTATCTCGTGCAACAATAGAAGGGCTGTCAATTACCACTTTATCATTGTGTATAATCAATGTGTTTGCTGTACCTAGGTCTATCGCGATATCCTCGGTCATAAAATCAAAAAATCCCATAAACTATCTAAGGGTTAAAAAATTAGGCTTGTTTATATAACTTACAAAGGTAAATAAAAAAGACTTTTTTCGGATAAAGAAATGTGAAATTTTTAGAAAGGGTTAATTCTTTGAAAATAAATATATTATTTACTGCTAAATTATCAGTGGGTAGGCTCGTTAGATTGCTCTCAGAATCAGAGAAGTTTAGCTTTCAAAGAAATTGTAATCCTTTTCAAAAGCAGTACCAATTACAATCAGGTCAGCTCCAGCTTTATAAATAATGTCCATTTGTGTTTTAGAACGAATTCCTCCTCCTACAATAACAGGAATTGTTAGGTTTTGGCTTACGTTTTGAATAATTTCTTCGGATAGAGGTGTTTGGGCTCCACTTCCAGCTTCGAGATAACACAATTTATGACCTAAGAATTCTCCAGCTTTGGCAGTGTTGACAATCAGCTCAATATCTGTTCGTTTCATAGGAAGAGTTTTTGAAACTCGAGCAACAGCGGTTTGATTTCCACTTTCGATTAAGATATAAGAGGTAGGAATAACTTCTAAATTAGTGTGGTTGAGAAACGGAACAGATCGTACGTGCTGTCCGATAAGATATTCAGAGTTTCTGCCGGATATTAAGCTCAGAAATAAAATAGCATCGGCCTTGTGAGAAATCTGCGTGTAGTCGCCTGGAAATAGAATCATCGGTATTTTTATCTTAGCACTTAATTTTTCTACGAGTTTTTGAGTCAAGTTCTCAGGAACAATACTTCCTCCAATAAAAATATGAGTAGCGTTAGAACTGCTAATTTTTTGACATAAAATATCGATTGAATCCCATTCGATTTTATCCGGATCAAGAAGAATAGCTAATAGTTTTTGGTTTTTTGACTTAGCTTTTAGTATATCTGTGTAGATTGTTTTCATTATTTTGCTTCTAATCTTGATTTGCTAAAGTTTTGTTCTTTTTTACAACAAGTACACTAAAGTATATCCTTCAAATTCTTCGAATTTAGCTTTATGTTGAGTCTGAATATTTTCGTAATTTACCACGGCTTCTATTGTATTTTGGTCAATATCAAATGGCAAAACATTAATATTATCTTTAAGACTCAGTCCTTTTTGTGAGTGAAACTTATAGATAGACTCTTTGATTCCCCAAATAGCTGTAAGTTGTCGAATTGTTTTTCTGTTGTTTTTTTTATCAAAAAAGATATCGTTTGGGTCTGTAAATTTATCTGCAATTCTGAAGATTTTTTCGCGTTGTTGTTCAAGGTCGATTCCGATGTTTCGGTCTGAAATAACAATGGCTGAAAATTCGAATGAATGCGTTATAGAAATATGCTTTCCGTCTTTGAGATGTGGCTTTCCGTTTTCATCGTAGTACAAATCAAAGTCTGTATATCCAGAGTGTTCTAGCAATTTTCGGACACTTAAAAATCCTCTTTGGTGCAATTCGGATTTCATGCCCTCGAGTCTGTATAAACAAACATCTTTCAGAGCGACTTCTCTGAATAATTCTGTAAAAGATTCGGTAATTTTCCATACCAAGACTTTTGTAGTAGTATCTACGTGAATGGTTTTGTATAAAGGCATGGTGCAAATATAATAATTTAGAGTTCGGTTATAAATTATATCTTTGCCTATCAAATCTTCTGCTTTGAAAAAAATAGAAAGCCATCAAAACCCTTTGATTAAACATTTGGTTCAGTTACAAACCAAATCGAAAGTTCGTAAACAGACCCGAACATTTTTGATAGAGGGAATTCGCGAGATTTCTCTTGCCCTTAAAGGAGGTTATAAATTACATACAGTCTTGTTTTTGCCTGAGATCATTTCGGAAGAAAAGGTTAAAAAAACTGTTGCTATGGGAGTTGAATATATAGAAATCTCTTCTGAGATTTATAAAAAACTTGCTTATCGAGATACCACCGAAGGCGTTTTAGCAGTAGCAGAAGCAAAAACACTTGAATTACAACACCTGAAATTGCCAGACAATCCGTTGGTATTAGTAGCAGAAAGTTTAGAAAAACCAGGTAACCTGGGAGCCATTCTTCGAACAGCTGATGCAGCAAACTTAGATGCTGTATTGGTGGCTGACCCAAAATCAGATATCTACAATCCGAATATTATACGTTCGAGTGTAGGCGGTATATTTACCAATGCTATTGCGGTTGGAACAAAGCAAGAAATCATCTCGTTTTTACGTGAAAAAAAAATCAGTATATATTGTGCTACTCTTCAGGATGCTGTGCCTTATTATACTAAAAACTATACTGAACCTACCGCAATTGTTGTAGGAGCAGAGGCAACAGGTGTTACCGATGAATTTAGAGAAAAATCTGACGGGAATATTATCATTCCGATGCAGGGAGAAATCGATTCGATGAATGTGTCGGTTGCAGCTTCGATTCTTGTTTTTGAAGCTAAAAGACAGAGAGATTTTGCCTAATAACGGTGTGTAATCATAGGTAGATTAGACATTATCTCACTCTGTTTTCCATCTTTTCTAGTGCACTTTTCACTACTTTTTGTTCGGAAGGAAACCAACCTTGTAGCATGATAGCTATCCCAAAAACCATTAAAATAATACTTGTTATTTTTTTGACTTTGGTTATGTTTGCAATAGTTAATTTGCTTTTTAGTCTTTTGGCTAACAGTATTTTACCGACATCAACTGTGAGGTAGGTTGCTAAAATAACTGCAAAAAAAGTAAATATTCTATTTGGATTCATTTCCATTTTAGGTCCTATGATAATGAGAATCATCAACCAAAAACCAAGAACTCCGATGTTGATAAAATTCAATAAAAATCCTTTTCCCATTAAGACCAAATAGTTTTTTTTAGCCAAATCTACTACTACGTTGTCTATTTTATTATTTCGGAGTTTAACATACGAAACTATTCCGTAAGTAAACATAATCAAACCTCCAAAAATAAAAAGTGCGGGTTCGTCTTGGATGTTTTCGATAAGTCGATAGCTACTAAAATAAGCTACTAGAATAAATAGAATATCAGCTGTTATTACGCCTGTGTTAAACATAAATGCTGCTCGAAATCCTTTGGTAGCACTTGTTTCAAGGAGTACAAAAAAAACAGGACCTATCAAAAAACTCAATAAAGTTCCGAGATAAATGGCTGTTAGGATTTCGTTTAGCATTGTATTTAGAGATAGATGTAGGGGTTTTAACCTCCCAAAAGTAATAAACCTTTTTATAAAAACAACATTATACTCAAAACAAGAATATAATATGTTAATTCAGAGTTATCTTATTTGGATAGGTTGATTACAAATATGAATATAAAAAAATGAATTACTTTTGTCTGTATGGACTTTCAAAATTTTTCTTTGTCGGAACTCAAACAAAAAGCAGAACGATATTGTGCTTATCAAGAACGCTCTCATAAAGAAGTTGTTCAAAAACTCTACGATTTGAGGGCTACCAAAGAAGAGATAGATGAAGTTGTCGTTCATTTGATTGAACATGATTTTTTAAACGAAGAGCGTTTTGCTCGAAGTTTTGCTCGAGGTAAGCACTCTATTAAAAAGTATGGCAAAATCCGAATTATAAATGAACTTAAATTTAGAAATATCTCAGCCTATAATATTAAAAAAGCATTGGAAGAAATCTCTGATGAAATGTATCAGAACACATTTACAGAACTTTCAGACCGAGCTTGGCATTCTATCCCCGAGAAAAATTCTCTAAAAAAGAAAAAGAAATTCTGTGATTTCCTACTCCGAAAAGGCTACGAAAGCGAACTGGTGTACGAGGCTTGGAAGAAATATGTAAATGAATAATCCTGTTTCAGATTAGTTTTGTTTTCTATCTTAAAAAAGAAAGCGTGCTTTTACTATCACCTTTTACATTTT
Source organism: uncultured Flavobacterium sp. (assembly GCA_964581855.1). Classification (GTDB taxonomy): domain Bacteria; phylum Bacteroidota; class Bacteroidia; order Flavobacteriales; family Flavobacteriaceae; genus Flavobacterium. The sequence continues at coordinate 7,606 of CAZOQH010000005.1, read as the reverse complement.
TCGTTTTTTGATAAAAATCATGGTGATGATTATTCCTAATAAAGCTAATATTCCGAAAATAATGCTAGGTTTTTTCCAAAAGGGTTTAGGTAATAATACAGGGGAATCATCTCCTGAGAGTACAAAAGCTGCCCAGTAAAACGGATGCTGAAGGTTTTCGTTTCTAGTGTTTTTCAGATATTCTAATTTAGCTTGTTTCAGGGCGGTGGATTTATTTTCTCCGCGTTGTAAGTTTTTATAAAAATATATCATTATTTCTTTGGTGGATTGATCTGGTGCATTCCACAGACTTGAAACTGTTGCAGGAATTCCAGCTGTGGTAAAAGCATGATGCATAGAGACTAAGTCTCCTCCATCCTTAAATCCACCTATTCCCGTATTACAAGCACTTAAAACAGCTAGTTCAGCATTAAAATGGAGTCCGTACAATTCCGAAATATACATCTCGTAATCTTCTTCCGAATTAGAGAACATTAAATTACTTAATTCTGGATCCTCATCATTTAAGGTAGAATGCATAGCTAAGTGTAGTATAGAGATGTCAGATTCTAAAGCTTTAAAATTTGTTTTAGAAGCCGCATCTCCTAAATATACTTTTCCAGGTACGAATTTCGAAATTTGGGAAACCTCTTCTTTAGCACCTGCCAATGAATACGCTTCACCACGTACTACGAGTTGACTCTCTTGAATAACTCCCGAATATTGTGGAGCAAAGTAAGCTACTTTTTTGTTGTTGGTTTTTTTGTTGTGTAAGCTTTTAGTATTTAAAAAATAGAAATTCGAAGCATAAGAAATAGTGTGATTTTCGATTAAGTATTGATTGTTATGTACTAACACTTCGAACGGTAAATAATATAAAATATCATCCGGAATGATAATCGTTGGAGCTTTTGTGTTAAAATCATCTGTAAATAGCCTTTTATAAATTGATTCTCCTTGTTTTTTTATGACTTTCACCGGAATTTCAAGATTGTTTATATTGGTAAGATAAGCTTCTATTTCTTTTTTTAGCTTTGGGTAATCTTCTATCTTGTTATAAGATAATTTACCTTTATAAAGTCTTATTTTATATAAATTTCCTTTAGAAACCTCAAACCTAATCACATTCTTATCCGAAATTTCGTTTGTATTTATAACTGGTTTAGTAAACTGACTACTGTTTCTGAATTGTGAAACAATTTGTTCGTTTATTTTTTTCAGCTCTAATTCTTTTTCAAAAAGTTGCTGTTTAGTTTCTTCATCTTTATATTTTTGATGTTCTTTTTTAAGTAATGCAATATAAGATCGTATATATTGCTCTTTTTCGACTAAATTATAGAGCTGTGTGTTTTTAGAAACTTTCCTTTTCATCAAAAAGTTTTCGGTCAGGTGCTGTGATTTTATGGTTTCTATAAACGTTAATAAGCGATTGTTTTCATCGGTTGAAAAACTTCTAACCAAAGCAGCATCTATCAATCCTGAAATTATTTTATCAAAAAGAAGTTCTAACTCAGAGTTCAAAGGTGTGTTGCCTATGTTTGCTTCAAATTGTTTAAAAGCCATCCAATACAGGGTTTCCTCTTCTATTGAATATTGATTGTCGTGAGCAGTATGCCAAGCTTCGGCAATTTCGAGTATGCCTCGCGTGTCTGAAAGTGTATTGCTTGGAGTAAAATCGTTTATATTGCTTTTCGGAAAAATAAAACTTTGATTCTCATCCGAATATAAATGGATAATTTCTTGTATTTTCTTTCGAGCCTCTTCCTTTTGATTTAGGGCCAGAAGGCATCTTATTTCTAATTCTAAATTCTGAATTTTAGAACTTTTCTTAGGAGTTGTTTTATTTGTTTCTTTTAGTATGTCTAATGCTTTGATATAGTCCTTGTTGAAGAAATATATATAAGCATAATCTCTAAAAAACATATCATTCTCTGTTATGTAAATATTGGTATCTTTTTTATCTATGCTTCTAGCTTTTTTATTATAGTATAATGCTTTTTCAAAATCATATTCTACGAATGTGTAATAACGTGCAATCCCTAGTAATAAAGATGCGTACATGTTTTTTTCGGTTTGGTCTAATGTAGTTGAGGCTACTATTTTTTCGATTTTGTCAAATGCGTCTAGCATTTTTTCTTTTTCACGAGTTTCTCTATAGATAATTATGAGATTATGATAGATGGAAAGTTCTTTCTTGATTCCAATGTCTTGCATAACAGTCTTATGCATTTTTTCTTTGTTCTGATTTAACACACTTAATGCCTTTTTGATATACCCTTCTGCAGCATCATAATTGTTTAAACGCCTTTCTAGTACCGATAAGTTGGTAATAACGTCTATGTAGTACTCTAAATCAGGTTCTTCTATCATGCTGTAAGCTTCTAACTGTTTAGTGTTATAATATAAGTTTTTGCGAGGAATGTCTAGAAAATAATCAGAATATGCTAGTGCTAAAGTGCTGTATAAATATCCGATTATGTTATACTCACTATTTTCTTTTACTTTGTATTTTTCAAATAAATCTATTCCTTTTTCGAGTTTTTCTATAGCTTGATCATATTTGCCAGAAAGAATTTCCATATAACTTGCTCCATGAATTGTATTTAACACAAATAAGGTATCTATTTCTGTTCCTTTCATGTGATACTCAATAGACTTGTTCAGAAATTCTTCTGTAGCTTCTCGATCGTGCATATAGTTAAAAGCAGCCAAGTTCAAATCCCAATACGCTTTACTTATCCGAGTGTGACTTGCATTAGAAGCAATTAAGGTGTCGACTGCATTTTGCATCAAAGTATACGCTTCTGGATTTGCTTGTTTGGAAAGTCCGAAATCATACTCCGCTCTGGTAAACATTTCTAATCCGATTAACATTTTCTGAATCGAATCAGGTTGGTTGGTAGCGGCTTTTATAGCTTCTTTTCGATAAGATAAAGATTCTTCAAACTGTAATTTTAAATCTAAAGAATCAGCAATAGCAGTGTGTTTTTCCCATTCTTGTTGTGCGGAGAGAATAAAACCAATGAATACAAAGCAAAGAGTTAAGACTTTTTTCATATATAACTAAACAATGATTTGTGAACAAATATAGGGCTTTGTTTGGTTATTTAACATTTTATTGTAAATAACCGTTTTTTTTACATAAAAAGCTTTATGCTATTGTTGTAATTGTCCTATAGAATTACTTTATTTTGTCCAGTATTTTCTGAGCTTGTTCAGCCATAGGGTGATTGGCTTGTATGGTTTTGTGTAGGTAATCTTTTGCTTTATCTTTATCTCCTAATTTTAGATGAGCCAATCCAAGATACCAATAAGTGTATATTTCGTATTGCTCGGATACTTCCCAATCGGGATTTTCTAAAGATTCGATAGCCTTCTTAAATTGATTCTCTCCCATTAGGCTCATAGCATAATAAAAATTTGCGTAAGGAACTTTGTCTTGGTCGTATAATTCTTTAAAAGCAATCGCAGCTGCTGTGTAATTTTGATTATCATACAGGCTGAATGCTTTCGTTATTTTATTTTCAGAGTGGTTGTGATTTCTTACTGTTGGAGCAACAATGTTAGGGAAAGGTTCAAAGTTTTCAGCATAAATTTTATCATAATTTGGCGAAGCGTTAAAGAACCATAATATTCCTAGTCCAATAATCAGAATTGCTGCAATTTTATATATATTTAGGTAAAGCTTTTTAGAGTTTTTGGCAGTTTCAAGTTGTTGTAATTGTTTTTTAAGTTTTTGGTTTTCTTCTATTCTGATGGCTTCTTTTAATTCTAGATGAAAATAAAACTCTTTTTTAAAGACAGGATCTTCTTTGAGTAAGCGCTGGATTTCTAGCAACTCTTCAGGTGTCGCTGTCTTTTGAATATATTTGTCTATCAAATCAAAGCTGGTCATGGTCTTTGTGGTTTAGTATAATTTCTTTAAGTTGCTTCAAGCAACGTGATTTTTGACTCTTTACTACATCTTTTGAGGTGTAGTCGAGGTTGTTTTTGATTTCTTCTAAAGAATAATTTTGATAATAAAATAAACGTAATACTTCTTGACATTTACCTCCTAGTTCTTTATAAGCTTTTTGGAGTGCTGTTATGTTTTCTTCTTGCAACAAAAATGTATTCTCGTTTTCTTCTTGTAATAGAGACTCGTAGTCTGAAACGTCCTCTAAAACTGTTTTTATTTTCAATCGGTTATAAATTTGGTATTTCCCAATAGTAAAAAGATAGGTTTTTAAAGAACAAGAGAGTGTCTCTAATCTGCCCGAGATGATGTTATTATACAAGGCTATAATAGTGTCTTGATAAACATCCAAAGCATCTTCTGGACGTAATGAGAACCGTTGGGAATACAATAAAAACTCTTTTTTATAAAGAGTATAAACAGACTCTAATGAGTTTTTGTCGCCCGATTTAATAAGCTTAATTAATCTATTCTCTTTATCCATTTATAACTGAAAACTAAATAAGTAAACATTTTTTAATAAAAAAAAATTAAAAATGATGTTTACCATTTGCCTTTGTTGCTATAAACTATAAAGCAATCAAAGTAATTTACACGCAAAGTTATACTTTTTAGCCTTTGATGTTCTAATTTAAAAGTAAATCATGAAAAAAATAACATTATTGCTGACGGTTTTTGGGGTATTTCTCACAACAGCGCAAACTACTATTGAAAAAATAAGTGAAATTGAGCCTCTTGAAATAATGCATGTATATAATGATAAATTATATTTTGAAGCAAATGATGGCATTAATGGCGCTGAGCTTTGGGTAACCGATGGCACTTCTGCAGGTACGGAAATGTTCAAAGACTTCAATCCGAACGGTCATGGGTATCCTTATAGTTTCACAGTATACAATGATAAACTATATTTTCATGTGAATGATGGAATGCACGGATATGAACTTTGGGTAACTGACGGTACTATCACAGGTACACAAATGCTCAAAGACATCAATCCAAATGGCGATGGATCTCCAAGTGGCTTTACGGAATGCAATGGCAAATTGTATTTTAGAGCTACTGATGGAGTTAACGGTACAGAGCTTTGGGTTACTGATGGCACCACTACGGGTACACAAATGGTAAAAGACATTAATCCAAATGGTGATGGAGACCCCTTTCGATTTATCGAATATAATAATAAATTATATTTTGTAGCAAATGATGGCATTAATGGTCAGGAGCTTTGGACAACTGATGGCACTGCCGCAGGTACGCAAATGGTCAAAAATATTAATCCAAACGGTTTTTCTAATCCAAACTTGTTTGTAAAATATAATGGCAAACTATATTTTGGAGCATATAATGGCGTGAGTTATGGGCTTTGGGTAACTGATGGCACCACTGCGGGCACACAAATGCTTAAAGACGTATATCCTACAGCAAATCATAGGCTCGTTGAACATAATGGTAAGCTATATTTTGGTGCTGATGATGGTGTTAACGGTGTAGAGCTTTGGGTTACTGATGGCACTGTTGTGGGCACGCAAATGGTCAAAGACATCAATCCAAATGGAGATGGTAATCCTCTTTTTTTAACTAATTATAACGGAAAACTCTATTTTAATGCTACTGATGGAGTGCACGGATATGAACTGTGGGTAAGCGATGGTACTGTTGCAGGGACACAGATGGTCAAAGACATCAATCCGAATGGTGATAGTAGCCCCAATTATTTTATTGAATATAATGATAAGATTTACTTTAGAGCTAATGAAGGCGTGAATGGAGTTGAGCTTTGGGAAAGTGATGGTACCGATGAGGGAACTATAAAAATAGCTCCACCTATAGCTACGGGTGTCAGTCCTTTGGAAGACAATAATTTTTTTACAGTATTTAAAGATGAACTTTATTTTGTAGCTGCATTTGACGGTAGCGGACGATCGCTTTGGAAGGTAAGTACTCCCACCGCATCTACTGAAGAGGTAAACTCAATTAAAATAAGCTTATATCCAAACCCAGTATCAGACCAATTACATATCCAAACTCAAGAAGAGATTACACAGATAAACCTTATCTCCTTTACCGGACAACTTTTACAAACCTGGTCTAATACAACAACCTTAAATATTTCAAACTACGCAAATGGAGTTTATTTCTTACAAATTAATACCCAAAATACAAGTACAATAGAAAAAATAATCAAAAAGTAAATCATTAAATTTTATAAAGTATGAAAACAACAAACATTTTTAAAAACCTATTAAAGACTACTTTCTTAGCTACAGGATTGTTCTTTATTTCATCATGTAGTACAGACGATGATTCAAATGACGGAGGAAATTTGAATCAGACCGATCCGCCTATAGTATTGGATTGTGATTTTTTTAAAGAAGATCGTGTTTTAACCAAAAACCCTAATGCAGCTGTAGATTACCTGATTACTTGTGTAATGCCAGTTAGAGCCGATATTGTAATAGAGCCAGGAGTGGTTATTGAATTCGAACAAGATGCAGGGATAGAAATAGATGATTTTAATATTCCAAAAGCTTCCTTATCCGCAATAGGAACGAGCGATAAACCAATTATTTTCAGGGGAGTAAAAAAAGAGAAAGGATATTGGCGAGGCATTATGTTTGACAGTAATAGTCCGAGTAATAAGTTGATTTATACTCGAGTTGAATATGCAGGAGGAAAAGCTTTTAATAGTAATGGCGATCTTGGTGCCGTACATGTATATGCTTCAGGACGATTAGTTATGGAAAACACATCCGTTTCGAATAGTAAAAGCTATGGGCTTAATGTAGTATATACCAACGCTAATATAACGTTAAACAATAATACTTTTAGTAGTAATAATGCTCCCGCTGTTGTTAATCCTGGATATCTTGATGCACTTAATAACACCAATGATTACAAAGGAAACGAGTCTGATTTTGTGTATGTTAATCCTTATGGGCAAGAAATCACAAAGCCTTCTACTTGGCATAAAATTAATGTTCCTTATCAAGTTATTTCAAACGCTGTTAAACATATTGGAGTTAAAGATCTTTTGACAATTGAACCTGGAGTTATGATAGAATTTGGTCAAGGAACCTATATAAATGTTCATGAAGATGGTGGCGGATTAAAAGCTGTAGGTACAGAAAATGATCCTATAATCTTTACAGGTACATCAAAAGTGTCAAAAGCTTGGAAAGGAATTTATATTAATAGCAAACATGCGGAGAACGAAATAGCTTTTGCAGAAATCCAATATTCAGGACTGGATGCTCCACAAGGAAATGTTTGGTTATGGTATAATTCCTTACTCAATATTCATAATGTTAAATTCAAAGGAATAAATGGATGTGGAATAAATTATAGATTAAATACGGGGCAAACTCCAAATCCTAATTTAACTATAGGAGAAAACATTACTGTAGAAGAGAATGGATGTATAGAAAATTCTTGGTAAATTCTCATTCCCTACTAATTTAGTACCATAAAAAATATTGAAAAATACTTCCCCTTGACTCTAAAATTTATTAAGAGGGAATTGAAATTATATAAAAACTATTGCTATTAACTATAAGTTTATAGTATAATTTATTAAAACTATAATATGAAAAAATTACTAATTCTATTTATCGGATTTTCATTTGCTTTAACTTCTTGTAGTAGCGATGATAATGGTGGCAATACTATTAA
>CAZOQH010000004.1:0-36224 GCA_964581855.1 uncultured Flavobacterium sp. | reverse complement strand
AAACATAGGCTCCGTTTTCGATTCTGATGTTTTTTGCTTGAAATTCATCTGAATCCGTAAATCCTATTTTTGTAGCATTTATGTTTACATCAGTCGGGGCAAAAAGTTTGTTTTTGTCCTGAATTTTATTTGCAAACTCAATGAACGACTCTTCGATATGTGATTTATCTCCGTAAATATCCAAGTGGTCTGCATCCATAGAATTTACACAGGCCATATCCGGATGTAATCTCAAAAACGAACGGTCAAATTCGTCTGCTTCAACCACCGTTACGGTTTTTCCGTTTCCGATAAGGTTAGAATGGTAATTTTCTACAATTCCACCCACAAAAGCCGTTACGTCAACGCCACTTTCGTAGAGGATATGACCTAAAATTCCGGTTGTGGTTGTTTTTCCGTGAGTTCCTGCAACGGCAAAGCAATAGGTATCTTTGGTTATGAGTCCTAGAACCTCTGAACGCTTTTTAATTTCGAATCCGTTGTCGATGAAATAATTCCACTCCGAATGTGATTTCGGAACAGCGGGAGTGATGACAACCAAAGTATTTTCTGTAGTCAGAGAACTTGGAATGTTATTCAATTCATCGGTGTAGTGAATTGACATTCCGATTTTTTCCAACTCACGAGTTAGCGCTGTGCTGGTTTTATCATATCCGTAAACAGATTTTCCGATCGACTGGAAATAACGAGCCAAGGCACTCATTCCGATGCCTCCGATTCCGATGAAAAATATGTTTTTAAACTTATTCATTTTTTAATCTTGAATGCTGAATTTTAGACTTAATGATATGATTATTTATAATTTAAAATTCGAAATTTATAATAGTTTCACAATCTCATCCACAATGTCTTTTGTGGCGTTGGGTTTGGCTAAATTTTTTATATTTTGACTTAAATTATTTTGTAATTCTTGGTTTTGTGCTACTTCAGAGAATACATCTTCAAAACGAATGTCTAATTCAGGTTCTTTTATTAAAATAGCTCCGTTTTTATCAGCGATGGCTTTCGCATTTTTGGTTTGGTGATCTTCGGCTACATTGGGTGACGGAATGAAAATCGTTGGCTTTCCTACAATCGCCAATTCCGAAACCGAAGAAGCTCCTGCACGAGAAATTATCATATCTGCTGCTGCATATACCAAATCCATTCTGTCGATAAATGATAGCACTTGAACACCATCTTTTTCGTTGTGTTTTTTATATTCTTCGAAATAGAATTTTCCGCATTGCCAAATAATCTGAACGTTTTGATTTAGGATGAAATCCATTTCTTTTTCGATGAGTTGGTTTATTCTCCTAGCTCCTAAACTTCCACCCAAAATCAGCAACGTTTTTTTGTTTGCATCTAAGTCGAAATGTTTGATAGCATCTTGTCTGTTTTCTGCCACATTTAGTAAATCCTGTCGAACCGGATTTCCGGTAAAAACAATTTTTTCTTTCGGGAAGAATTTCTCCAATCCTTCATAAGCTACACAAATGGCTTTGGCATTTTTAGAAAGTAATTTATTGGTAATTCCCGGATAGGAATTTTGCTCTTGTATCACAGTCGGCACACCCATTTGGGCTGCTACTCTCACTACAGCTCCGCTAGCAAAACCTCCTGTTCCGATGGCTACATCGGGTTTGAAGTTTTTTACGATTTTTCTGGATTTTACCAAGCTGCTCATTAACTTAAACGGAAATTTCAGGTTTTCTAAACTCAAGCTACGCTGAATTCCGGCAATCCAAAGTCCTTCGATTTTGTAACCTGCTTGAGGTACTTTTTGCATTTCCATTTTGTCTTGAGCTCCTACAAACAATATTTCACACTCTGGAAACCTCGATTTTAGCTCATTGGCAATTGCAATAGCAGGATAGATATGTCCTCCTGTTCCTCCTCCTGATATGATAAATCTTGGTTTCATTTATTGTAAGTTTTTTAAGGCTTTTACAGCTATTTTTTCGTCTTCTGTGATTTCTTTTTCTTCTATTTCGATACCTGCTTCTCTGAGTCTTTCTTTTTCTTCCTCTTTAATTTCTTTTTCAATAAGTCGCTCTAAAGCTTTTTCGCGTTGCATTTTTTCTTTTTCCTCCTCTTTAATCTCTTCTTCTTTTTTGGTTACGTTCAGTACTATTCCGATAGCCAAACAGGTAGTCCAGATAGAACTTCCTCCGCTACTGATAAGCGGGAGGGTTTGTCCTGTGGTTGGAAAGAGTTCTACGGCTACTCCCATATTGATTAATGCCTGAAATATTATAGGAAATCCGAGTCCGATAATAAGTAAGGTTCCGTAAAAATTACGTGCTTTGAGAGCTGCTATCAAGAATCTAAAAAATAAGATTAAATACAACCCTATAACTGTAAACCCTCCGATGAGTCCATATTCTTCAACGATAATTGCGTAAATAAAATCGGAAGAGGATTGAGGTAAGAAATTTCTTTGAACGCTTTTTCCGGGACCTACTCCGCTTAATCCTCCTGTGGCAATAGCTATTTTTGCTTTTTCGATTTGATAGGCTTCTTCTTCGTTTTCAGAATCATTTGTAAAGTTATCAATACGGCTGATCCAAGTATCTACTCGATTCGGGAATGCTCCTGGAAATGCTTTGGCAGCCAACACGAATAGAGTTAGAAATAAAAGTCCGAAAGCAATGATTTTTCCTAAATATTTTATGGGATACATTCCTATAAATACTAGCATTATTACCATCGAAAACATAATAGCGGCTGTCGAAAAGTTGGCTGGAAGAATCAGTACAATTACTGCAAAAACCGGCAGCCATAATTCCCATAAAGATGATTTAAAGGTTACTGTTTTGTCTTTTATTTTTGCTAAGTATCTTGCTACATACGACATTAACACTACAAAAGCCAAGGTAGAAGGCTGAAAACCTATACCTACAAACGGAATTTGAATCCATCGACTGGCATTGGCTCCACCAATTGTTTTTCCTTGTAAAAGGGTATATAATAACAGTAAAACTACAATCGGAATAGCCATAATTGAGATGGCTTTAAAATAATTGTATGGTACTCTATGTACTACATAAATAATGCAAAACCCAATTCCGACGTGAGCCAAGTGTTTGATGAGATAACTCAGTGTATTTCCGCTTCCGTAAGCTCCGTAGGCTAAATTACTACTGGCACTATAAACCGGCAAAAACGACACAATCGCCAAAAGGGCTACAATAGCCCAGATGGTTTTGTCTCCTTTTAGATTTTTTATAAGTGCTTTCATTTTTTTAATATGCTATCGCTTTATGCAGTATGCTTTTTTTGAATTTTATAATTGCTTAAAGCCTATTATAACTGTCTTACAGCTTGTTTAAATTTATTTCCTCTATCCTGATAGTTTTCAAACAAGTCAAAGCTTGCACAAGCAGGAGCTAGTAATACGGTATCTCCTTTTTCTGCGATTTTTGACGATATTTTGACTGCTTCCTCCATACTTTGAGTTTCGACCATAATATCCACTACATTTCCGAAGGATTCAATCAGCTTTTGATTATCCACTCCTAAACAAATTATGGCTTTTACTTTTTCGCGAACCAATGGCATTAATTCGCTATAATTATTTCCTTTATCCACACCGCCTGCAATCCATACGATAGGCGAAGAAACACTATCTAGTGCGAAAAATACCGAATTGACATTGGTTGCTTTTGAATCGTTTATGTATTGTACATTGTGTATTTTTAGCACTTTTTCTAAACGATGTTCTGCTCCCTGAAAATTTGACATACTTTCTCGAATCGTATTTTTACGAACACGCAAAATCTGAGCAACTGTTGCAGCAGCCATTGCGTTTTTGATATTGTGTTTTCCTTCTAAAGCAATTTTACTTACAGGAATTGTCATTTCTTCTTGGTCAATATTCATCATAATAGTGTCTTTGTTTATATATGTTCCGTTATTTATTTCTTTTGTTAGCGAAAACCCTATGAGTTTTGCCTTTGTTTTATTGTTTTTTAACCATTTTACAATTTCAATGTCATCTGCATCATAAATCAGATAATCATCTTTGGTTTGATTCATTGTGATGCGAAACTTAGCTTTGATATAATTTTCGTATTCGTAATCATATCTATCCAGATGGTCGGGACTCAAATTGGTAATTACAGCAATATGTGGAGCATAGTCTATGATTCCGTCTAGCTGAAAACTCGATAATTCTAGCACATATCCGTCATAGTTTTCGGTTGCTACCTGCTTTGCATAACTTTCTCCGATATTTCCGCCTAATCCTACATTCAGTCCTGCTGATTTCAGCAAATGATGCGTAAGCATTGTGGTGGTTGTTTTCCCGTTGCTCCCTGTGATGGCTACTGTGTAAGCTTTTGAAAACCGTGAGGCAAATTCGATTTCAGAAATAATCTCGACTCCTTTTTCTCTCAGTTTTTTTATAATTGGTGCTTTGTCCGGGATTCCTGGAGATTTCATCACCACATCAGCATTCAGGATTTTTTCTTCTGTATGCTTTTCTTCTTCCCAATCAATCTGGTTTTGTATAAGAACGTCTTTATAATTCTGTTTTATTTTTCCGAAGTCAGACAGAAACACTTCGTATCCTTCTTTTTTTCCTAGAATTGCAGTACCAACTCCACTTTCTCCTCCTCCTAAAACTACTAGCTTCATTATCTTAACTTTAAAGTCACTATCGAAATAATAGCAAGTAAGATTCCGACAATCCAAAATCGTGTTACAATTTTACTTTCGTGATAGCCCTTTTTTTGATAGTGATGATGTAAAGGTGCCATCAAAAAGATCCGTCTTCCTTCTCCGTATTTTTTTCGGGTGTATTTGAAGTATGAAACCTGCATTACAACCGATAAATTTTCGATTAAAAATATTCCGCATAGCACCGGAATCAATAGTTCTTTCCGAACTGCAATTGCTAATACAGCAATAATTCCTCCGATTGTCAGACTTCCCGTATCTCCCATAAAAACCTGTGCAGGATAGGCATTGTACCAAAGAAACCCGACCAAAGCCCCCACAAAAGCCGATATAAAAACCGTCATTTCCCCCGAATTCGGGATATACATAATGTTCAGATAATTCGAGAAAATGATATTCCCCGAAACGAACGTAAAAATTCCGAGTGCGACCACAATAATCGCAGACGAGCCGGCCGCAAGTCCGTCAATTCCGTCTGTGAGATTGGCTCCGTTCGATACTGCTGTTACAATTAAAATCACAACAGGAATGAAAATCAGCCAAGCATAATCCCGATAATCTTCCCCTGCCCACGAAATCAGCTCTGCATAGTCAAATTCGTTGTTCTTAAAAAACGGAATAGTCGTGGCAGTCGATTTTTCTTCCACTACTTTGGTAGGAATTACAATCTGATTTTCGGTAACCACATTGCCTTTGGTCGTGTCTTTACGAACGGTAATCGAATCGCTGAAATACATCACACAACCCACCAAAAGTCCTAATCCTACCTGCCCGACAACCTTAAATTTGCCTTTTAAACCCTCCTTATTCTTACGGAAAACCTTTATATAATCGTCCAAAAAACCGATAAGCCCCATCCAAATCGTAGTAACAATCAGCAAAATCACATAGATATTATCCAACTTCGCAAACAGCAAGACCGGAACAAGCGTAGCAAAAATGATTATCAATCCTCCCATTGTTGGAGTTCCCGCTTTTTGGTTTTGTCCCTCCAAGCCCAAATCGCGTACTGTTTCTCCGATTTGCTTACGTCTGATAAAGTTTATGATTTTTTTTCCGAAAACCATTGAGAGTAAAAGCGACAACAAAACAGCAGCCCCCGAACGAAAAGTAATGTATTGGAATACTCCCGTTCCCGGTAAGTCAAAGTTTTTGTCTAAATATTCGAATAAATAGTATAACATGTGGCTATTTGTTTAGTTGTTCTAACAATTCGGTTACAATTTTCATATCATCGAAATCGTGTTTTATTCCGTTTATTTCTTGATAAGTTTCGTGTCCTTTTCCGGCAATTAAGATTATATCTCCGCTTTCTGCCAGCTGGCAAGCTGTTTTAATGGCTTGTTTGCGGTCTAAAATTGAAAGTGTTTTTTTAAAATTTTGAGGCTCTACGCCTTTTTCCATCTCCTCTAATATTGTTTCCGGGTTTTCCGTTCTTGGGTTATCTGAAGTAAAAATCGCTTTATCGCTTAATTTACTAGCGATATGAGCCATAACAGGACGCTTTGCTTTATCTCTATCACCACCACAACCTACAATTGTGATAAGCTGTTCGTTTTTAGTTCTGATATCTGCGATTGTATTCAATACATTTTCTAAAGCATCAGGTGTGTGTGCATAATCTACAATAGCTGTGATTTTGGTTTTCGATACGATGTACTGAAATCGTCCCGATACGCTATCTAACTGACTTAAAAGCGTGAGAGCTTCTTGTTTTTCTAAACCTAATTCGACTGCAGTAGCATAAATTGCCAATAAATTATATGCATTGAAGTTTCCGATAAGTTTAGTATATACTTCTTGGTTGTCAATTTTTAACAATAAACCCACGAATTGATTTTCTAACACATAAGCTTTGTAATCTGAGTAGGATTTCAAAGAATAGGTTCTTCTTTGAGCTTTGGTGTTTTGTAGCATTACACTTCCGTTCTTATCATCTATATTGGATAAGGCAAAAGCAGTTTTCGGGAGATTGTCAAAAAATGATTTTTTCACATCTCGATATTCTGCAAAAGTGGTGTGATAATCGAGGTGGTCGTGTGATAAGTTTGTGAAAATTCCTCCTGTAAAGTACAATCCTTCGGTTCTGGATTGGTGAATTCCGTGCGAGCTGACTTCCATAAAACAAAATTCTACTCCGCTTTCTACCATTTGGTTTAAATAATAATTTATCGTAAGCGAATCAGGAGTAGTATGTGTGGCAGGGAATTCAGATTGATGAACCCGGATTTTTACTGTCGAAAGCAGCCCGGATTTATATCCTGCGTTTTCGAACATCGTATATAAAAGCGTAGCAATTGTAGTTTTTCCGTTTGTTCCGGTAACTCCTACAAGTTTTAGTTTCTCAGAAGGATTATCATAATAATTAGAAGCCATAAAAGCTAAAGCCTTTTGCGAATTATTGACCTGAATGTAGGTGATTCCGTCAACAATTTCTTCAGGGAACACTTCACAAACTATAGCAATTGCTCCTTGCTCGATACATTTGTCAATGTATAGATGTCCGTCCGAAACGGTTCCTCTGATAGCCACAAATACATCTCCACTCGAAACCTTACGGGAATCGAACTCGATTTTATTAATTGCTCTATCGGTCGAACCTTTTATAGCTTCGATGGAAGTTTTGTATAATATGTCTTTTAAAAGCTTCATTTGTGGCAAACTCTTATGATAATTCGAGAATTATGGTCTTGTTTTCCTCTATTTTTTGTCCCACAGGGATTGATTGATGTTTTACTTTTCCGTTTCCTATGATTTTCACTTTCAAGCCTAGATTTTCTAAAAGAGCTACTGCATCCATTCCGGGCATTCCTTTTACATTCGGGATTGTTGATTTATGATTGTTTACAATTGTATTGTATTGGTTATAACTTTTTTCTTGTTTCGGATTAGTCAAGTTCAGATCTTTGACCTTATTAGGTGTAGGAGAGTCTGTGAAAATTTTTTGAGCGACTGCTTTAAAAACAGGTCCTGCTACTCCTGCTCCATAAAAATCTCCTGTATTTGTTCGTGGCTTATGAACCACAACGATACATGAGTACTTTGGGTTGTCAGCCGGGAAATATCCTGCAAAAGAAGAAGCATAATACATACTATCTCGGTTTACGTATCCTACTTGTGCTGTTCCTGTTTTACCAGCCATCGAAAAGTTAGGAGAATACATCTTTTGAGCGGTTCCTTTTACTACTACATTTTTTAGTATATCTTGAACTTTTTTCAGGGTTTGGTCACTACATATTTTAGGATTAATAACTTCTTTTTCGAACTTTACGATTGTTTTGTCCCATTCTTTGATTTCTTTGACAAATTGAGGCTTAACCATTTCACCGTTGTTGGCAATTGCATTGTAAAAAGTAAGAGTTTGCAAAGGTGTTAATTGAAGGTTATACCCATAAGCCATCCAAGGTAGGGTAAGACCAGACCAATGTTCTTTATGAAGTTTCGGATGATATATTACGGGTTTTCCTTCTCCTAGAATAGGAATTCCTAGAGGTTGATTAAGATTCATCGCATAAAGCTTATCTACAAATTCGGCAGGATTATCTTTGTAATTTTCGTAAACTGCCTGAACAATTGCGGTATTGGATGAAACTTCAATTGCTCTTGCCAACGAAATTTTTCCGTAGCCTCCTTTTTTAGAATCGCGTACTTTTCGTTTGTGAATGATAAATTCACCTCCTTGTGTATCGTAAACCTTTGCTGTATCTATTTTTTTGTCGTCTAACAAAGCGATTAAGGAAGCGAGCTTAAAGGTTGATCCCGGTTCTTGAGATTCCCATACAGCATAATTTATGGTTTCTGCATAAGATCCGTTTTTTTGTCTGCCTAAATTTGATATGGCTTTTACTTCTCCGGTTTCTACTTCCATTACTACTACACAACCATGATCTGCCTCATAGTATTCTAATTGTTTGAGCAAGGCATGATGAGCAATATCCTGAATGTAAACATCAATGGTCGAAACTACGTCATAACCGTCTTGAGGTTCGATTTCGTTGTTGTCATTGATAGGTTTCCATTGACCTTTAGCCATCTTTTGTTTTACAACTTTTCCGTCTTTTCCGTTTATATATTGTTGAAAAGCTCCCTCGATTCCTATGTTTATATAAGTGCCATCTGCATTAAGTCTTCTGTAACCGATAGTTCTTTCGGCAATTTTACCAATAGGATGCTGACGTACCGTTTTTTGTTCGGTAATTATTCCACCTTTATACATTCCGAGGTTAAAAAGCGGGAAGCTTTTTAGACGCATATAGCTGGTATAGTTTAAGTTTCGTGCAATCAGGTAGTATCGGTTTCGGTTGGCTCTGGCCTTGGTCAATTCATTTTTATAATGACTTGCGGGTTTTCCGAGCATAACCGACAAAGAGTCTGAAAGTGCTTTGATGTTTTGATTAAAGTCTTCTTCTTTAGAAGCTAAAGCATCAAAACGTACGGTATAACTAGGAATTGATATAGCAAGCAAACTTCCGTCAGCCGAATAGATATTTCCTTGATTGGCAGGCACATCAAAATCTTTAATGGTGTTTTCTTGTGCTAATTTTCGGTAATAGTTTCCCTCTACCCATTGGATTCTTGTTAGTTTAAACAAGATTCCAACAGCAATCAAAAGCATTCCGAATGCTACAAAGAAAATTCGATATGATGTTTTTTTGTCTTGCATTTTCTGTTAAGTCATTTAACTGTCGGATTGTTTATTCTTTTTTTTCTATTACTTTAATTTTTACTGGAGGCACTTCTGGGGGATAAATCCCAACCTTACTCATCTTTTCGGATATGGTCGATTCCATTTTGAGCTTCATCAGTTCGGTTCTGGTATCAGCAAATACGGAACGCAACTCTTTGTTTTCTACGTTTAAATCCGCTATTCTGAACAATTTTTGTTCAAACCGATGTGTGTTTGCTATCATTATAATGGCTAGTAAAACCAAGAAAATGATAAACTTCCAATGTTTTATTGCATCGTCATCTATTAAAAACTTGGTACGTAATATGTTGTATAATCCACCTTTCATATTTCACACACTTGTGAGGCTTATATTTTTTCTGCCACTCTCAATTTTGCGCTTCTGGCCCTATTGTTTTGTGCAATTTCTTCTTCAGTCGGAACAATTAGTTTATCGATAATTTTAAAAGGAACTTCAAAATTTCCGAACATATCTCGTTCGGGCTCTCCTTCAAACATTCCGTTTCGCATAAAGCGTTTTACCAATCTATCTTCTAACGAATGGTACGAAATCACGCTTAATCTTCCGTTAGGCTTAAGTATTTCGGTAGTTTGTTCAAGAAACTCTTTTAGCACTTCGATTTCCTGATTTACCTCTATTCGGATAGCTTGATATATTTGAGCCAGTATTTTATTGCTTTTGTGAGCAGGCAGAAACTTAGCTAAAACCTCTTTGAGTTTTTCGGAATTTTTGATAGGCTCTGCTTTTCGGTTGTTTACGATAGCATAAGCAATTCCTGCTGCCGTTTTAAGTTCTCCATACTCCAGAAAAATTTGTTTTAAATGTTTTTCTTCGTATTCGTTGATGACTTCGTAGGCACTTAAGCTATTTTTTTGATTCATTCGCATGTCTAAATCAGCCTCAAAACGGGTCGAAAAACCTCGTTCTGCTACATCAAACTGATGAGATGAAACTCCTAAATCAGCTAAAATCCCATCTACTTGACGGATTCCATGAAAACGCAAGAACCTTTTGATGTATCTGAAGTTCTCATTTATCAACAAAAATCTCGGATCATCAATGGCATTAGCCAAAGCATCTTCATCTTGGTCAAAAGCAATTAATTTTCCGTTCTCTCCTAATCTGCTTAAAATCTCTTTCGAATGTCCTCCTCCTCCGAAGGTGACATCCACATATACTCCATTTGGGCTGATGTTTAATCCATCAACCGATTGCTTTAGCAATACCGGGCTGTGATATTCTGTGTTATTCATCTTCAAATCCTCCCATTACTCTTTCTGCTAAATCAGCAAAATCTCCCGAAGCATCGTCAACCGCTTTTTCATATAGGTCTTTATCCCATACTTCAAGGAAATTTCCAACCGAATTCAACACAATTTCTTTCTCTATTTTTGCAAAAGCCACCAAGTCTTTTGGAATTAAAAAACGACCCGCGCTATCAATCTCTACGACTTTAACTCCGTAGGTGAATCGTCTGATAAAATCGTTGTTTTCTTTCTTGAATCGGTTCAGCTTGTTTACTTTTTGCATCAATTCGTTCCATTCTTTCATCGGGTAAAGCTCCAAACAAGATTGAAAAACCGAACGTTTTAAAACAAAACCATCGCTCAAAGAATCCAGCTGTTTCTTGAGCGTAGCAGGTATCATCACCCTTGCTTTGGCGTCGATTTTACATTCGTATGTCCCGATTATGGTACTCACTTTTGTTTCAAATTGATTTATTGAAGCAAAAATATAGAAAATTTTCCCACATTCTACCACTTTACTCCACTTTGTTGATAACTTTTTGTGTTAAATAACTTGAAATCAAGCTATAAAAGTCTGTTGAAGTGGCTGTGTTACTGATGATTTGATAGATTTAGAACTCCAAATAATTTTTTAAATCTAGTTTTAATTTTTAGAAGTATATTTGACCCTTATTTTAAAATCTGCAAAATGAATTTTTTAAAACTTATACGTTACCAAAACTTGTTAATGCTTGCTCTAATGCAAGTGGTGTTTCACTTTGGGTTTCTCAAAAAACAATATCCCGATTTGGCTCTTGCTGATTGGCAATTTTTATTACTGGTTTTGTCAACAGTTTGTATCGCAGCAGGAGGGTATTTAATCAATGATGTATTTGATAAATCTATCGATAAAATTAATAAACCCGACAAGGTTATCATAGACAAGTATATTCCTGAAACTACAGCGTATAATTATTATATCGTTCTGAATGTTATTGGTATAGGAATCGGGTATTATTTGTCGGATTATATTGGTAAATCGAGTTTTTCGGGGATTTTTATTCTTATAGCAGCTACTTTGTTTTTGTATGCGCTGAGTCTGAAAAAGAGTTTGCTTATCGGAAATATTCTAATTGCTATGATTCTTGCTATGAGTATTTTGATTGTAGGGATTTACGATTTGTTTTCGATTATTACCCCCGAAAATCAACAGGGCTTAGGCGTTCTTTTTAAAATCTTGATGGAATATGCATTTTTTGCTTTTCTAATTGGTTTGATTCGTGAGATTATAAAAGATTTTGAAGACATTAAAGGGGATTTAGAACATGGTGTCAAATCACTTCCTATAGTAGCAGGTGAAAAAAACTCTAAGATTATTCTTTCGATTTTATTAGCCATTGCCGCTATCAGTTTGATATGGTATAGTTTTGTGTATCTTTTCGAAAACGATTTGTATTTTGCAGTACTCTATGTTTTTGCACTAATTCTCGCTCCGATAATTTACACGCTTATTCGACTTTGGGGTTCTTCGAACAAAAGAGATTATTCACATTTGAGTCTCGTTTTAAAAGGAGTTATTTTATTCGGAATTTTAAATATTTTGGTGGTGGTTTATAATATTGAATTGGTAAAACAGGTTGCGTAATGCTTGCGGAAGTACTCAAGAATTATAAACTGATTTTGGCTTCAACTTCTCCGAGAAGACAACAGTTTTTTAGAGATTTAAATTTAGACTTTGAGATTCGTCTGAAAGAAGTAGAAGAAGTTTATCCGGAACACCTTAAGGCTGGTGAAGTAACTGATTATTTAGCTCGATTAAAAGCAGAAGCGTTCGAGTTAAAGCCGAACGAAATTCTGGTAACCAGTGACACCATAGTTTGGCTTGACCAAAAAGTATTGGGAAAACCGGTAGATTATGAAGATGCTTTTGTAATTTTACAGCAGTTATCCGGAAAAACACATCAAGTGATAACTTCGGTATGTCTGAAATCGTCTGAAAAAACTCAAGTATTCAACACGGTCACAAAAGTTACTTTTTCAGAACTAACTCCCGAGATGATTCGATTTTACCTGGATAATTACAAACCCTTTGACAAAGCTGGAGCTTACGGAATTCAGGAATGGATTGGACTTGTTGGGATAGAGAAAATTGAAGGTTCATATACGAATGTAGTTGGGTTGCCAACAGAAAAATTTTATAAGGAATTATTATGCTTTATACTTTAAAAACCTTGTTTTTAGGTCAATACACCTATCAAATTATAGCCACGGTAGTAGCGGTATTAGTTTTTGTGGTTTTGCGGTTCGTTTTGCGTTCTATTATCAAAAATTTTGGTAAGAAGGCATTTTTTACAGACGGAAGAACCAATTTGGTTATGAAATATACTGATTATCTTATTAATACTCTTGCTGTTATATCGCTTGTTGCTATTTGGGGAGTCGAAGGTAAGCAGTTGGTTCTTGTGATTTCGTCAATTCTTACCATTATAGGAGTTGCTTTTTTTGCACAATGGTCTATTTTGAGTAATGTAACTGCAGGAATCATACTGTTCTTTTCTTTTCCTTTTAAAATAGGAGATAGAATCCGCATCATGGACAAAGACTTTCCGGTTGAAGCCGAAATTGAAGATATTAAATCGTTTTATACCCTTTTAAAAACAGCAGAAGGAGAAGAAATAGCGTTTCCTAATAATTTATTATTACAAAAAGGAATTGTTATTGTTCCTCAGCAACAAGAAAACACACAAGACTTCACAGATTAACTTCGAAACAAATATAATATCCCAGAAGAAAGAGCTTAAAAAGACAGTGTTTGATGTAGAACTTAAATATTAGTTCGTTGCAATAAAATATTTCCTATTTTTGTTAGGTGTTAACCCTTAAATATTGGAATATGAGCAACTTTGTCCGACTTCCGTTTTATGCAAGATTAGCTTCGGTTTTAGTGGCTATATCTATTATCTTTTTGATTTTATATATCGGAAAAGGGGTGCTTATTCCGGTAATTATGGCATTGTTGTTTGCTATTTTAGTTCGTCCGATAAGTTCGTTTTTTAGAAGAAAACTGCGTTTTCCGAATGTGGTATCAGCTATTATTACTGTTACTTTGTTTGTGATTTTAATTTTAGGAATTCTCACGTTTATTTCGGTGCAAATTAGTAGTTTTTCTGAAGATTGGGATACCATAGAAAAAAACATAACCATACACGTGGCTAATTTGCAAAATTTCGTGCAAGAGTCATTCGGGCTTGACGAATATGAACAAAAAAGCTTTATCGATAACGCTACAAGCGGCTCAAAGTCTTCTATAACAAGTATGGTAACGAGCTTTCTACTTTCGTTTTCGGATACGCTATTTAATATGGCAATGATTCCGATTTATATGTTCTTGTTTTTATTGTATCAGAATCATTTAATAACTTTTTTATCCAAATTAGTAGGCGAGGGAGACCAACAAAGTCTTAAAAAAATACTTTTTGATATCAAAACAGCAGTTCAAAGTTATTTGTTTGGAGTGCTAATACAGATTTCGATAATTGCTACCCTCACGACTATCGGACTTACGATTGTCGGAGTTCAGCATGCACTTCTATTAGGAGTTATTACCGGAATTTTGGGGCTTATTCCTTACTTAGGAAATATTATTGCTTGTGTAATTACGATTTTTGCTACACTTACAGGTTCACCTGATTTGTCTTTGATTTTATGGATTTTGGTAGTTACGGGTGTGGTTCAGCTTATAGATAATAATATTACTGTTCCTCTGGTCGTAAGTTCGAAAGTAGAAATCAATGCATTTGCCTCTATTATCGGAATATTCATAGGAGGAATGCTTGCCGGAATTGCCGGAATGTTCTTAGCCATCCCTATTATTGCAATCCTAAAAGTGGTTTTTGACAATATTCCTTCGCTCGCACCTTGGGGTTATCTTATCGGAGATGATTTGCCTAAGATTCCGCAATGGTATAATAAAGTACCCTATTTGGCTAATCAAGTTGGTCAGAAAGAAGCTCTTGGAGCTCCTAATTTCACAGCAACCACTACTACAGCAACCCCAATAGAGACAGAAATCGAAGAAGACCCTGAAGAGGATGAAGAGAAATAAGTTCTCTTTTGTGAGTTCGTTGTTATCACTACGATAGAGGTGTTAATTTTTTAAAATTAGCTGCAAAGACGGTCTTTATTTATTCCAAAACCTTATTTTTGTTCGTTTAGAAATAAAACCAAAATGAAATTAAAGGCTTTTTTGTTTTTTATAATAAGTATAAACTTATTTGCACAAGCACCAAAAAAATTATCATCAAACCAAATTTATCATGAAATTCAAAAGCTAAACTTCTTAGGTTCGGTTTTGTATGTGGCAGCCCATCCGGATGACGAAAACACCAAGCTTATTTCTTATTTCAGCAACGAAGTAAAGGCAAATTCGGCTTATATTTCGCTTACTCGTGGTGATGGAGGTCAAAATCTGATAGGACCTGAAATGGGAGAGCTTTTAGGAGTAATCCGTACGCAAGAACTTCTGAAAGCGCGAAGCGTAGATGGAGGTAAACAGTTTTTTTCGAGAGCTTACGACTTTGGATTCTCAAAAGTACCTGAGGAAACTTTCGAAATTTGGGATAAACAACAGGTTTTAGAAGACTTGGTACAATGTATTCGGGATTTTAGACCTGACGTCATCATCAACCGATTCGATCACAGAACTCCCGGAACTACCCACGGACATCACACAGCCTCTGCTATTCTGAGTTTAGAAGCTTTTGAAATAGTAAAAAATGGCCCGAACCCTCCACGGAGATTGTTTTATAATACTTCGCCTTGGGCATTTCCATCACAAGAAGCTTTTGATAAAGCAGATAAAAGCAATCATGTTACCATTGATGCCAATGTTTTTTATCCGATTTTAGGGAAAAGCAACGGAGAAATAGCTGCTTTTAGTCGTAGTCAGCACAAGTGTCAAGGGTTTGGAGCAATCGGAATCCGAGGTAGTGAAAACGAATATCTAGAACTCATAAAAGGAGATTTACCCAATGGCAAAAAAGATGTTTTTGAAGGGATAAATACTTCTTGGACACGTATTCCTGAAGGGAAAGCTATTGGAGAAGTATTAGAAAGAGTAGAGAAAAACTTTAACTTTCAGAATCCCGCTTCACACCTAAAAGAGCTGACTCAAGCTTATGTGCTGATTAAAGATATTCAAGATGATTATTGGAGAAGTCAAAAAGTAGAGCACATCAAAAAAATTATTTTAGCTTGCTCTGGACTCTACCTAGAGGCAGTTTCGAGTACTGAAAATACGACTAAATCCGGAAAATTCGATATGAGTTTTGAAGCAATAAATCGTTCTAAATCAAATATTACGCTAAAAGAAATTCGTTTTTTTGATAAAAATATTTCTAAAAACCACGTATTGCCCTACAATAAAGCTTTATACTTTAAAGAAAAAGATATTGTAATTCCTTCGAATATTGAATATTCAAACCCTTATTGGTTGAAAACAGAAAGAACTAAAGGAATGTTTGTGGTTGAGAATCAAAAATTGCGAAATCTTCCTCAAACCGAAAACGATTTTCCTGTGACTTTTGTGTTGGATATTGAAGGAACCACTATAGATTTTACAAAAAACATTACTTATAAATTCAATTCTCCCGAAAACGGAGAAACCTATCGTCCGTTTGTGGTTTTGCCCGATGTAGTTGTGTCATTTCCTAACAATGTTCTGGTTTTTGGGGATGATAAACCCAAAGAAGTTTTGGTAAAAGTAAAAGCCCTTCAAAACAATTCAAAAGGAACCGTAACAGTGCAGGCAGCTAAAGGTTGGACGATTGCCCCGGCCGAAATCCCATTTGATATTCAAAGAAAAGGAGAAGAAAGTATAGTGAAATTCACGCTTACTCCTCCATCTAAGCCTGATAATACAACTTTGAGTGTTGTCGCTCAAACCAACGGAAAAAATTATGATCAAGAGCTGATAGAGATTGATTATGAGCATATTTCGAAGCAAACAGTTTTAAAGAAAGCACAAGCCAAAGCTACTCGATTAGATTTAAAAAAATCAAAGCAAAATATTGCTTATTTGATGGGAGCAACTGATGAAATTCCGAAAGGACTAGAACAAATTGGGTATAACATACAACTCATTTCGGTTGATGATATTACTGCCGAAAATCTGGCCCAATTCGAAACGGTGATGATTGGAATCAGAGCCTATAATACTCTTCCGGAGCTAAAGCTTAAGGCGAGAGTTTTGAATCAATATGTCGAAAATGGAGGAACCGTAATTATGCAGTATATCACAACAGGATATCGAGGAAAACCAACAGATCTGTCCGACTTTGCTCCTTATATGCTTAAAATAGGACGCGAAAGGGTGACCGAGGAAGAAGCTGAGGTTGCATTTATAAATCCGAATCACAAGGTGCTTTCATATCCGAACAAAATTACACAAAGCGATTTTAACCACTGGATTCAAGAAAGAGGCTTGTATTTTGCTGCCCAATGGAGCAATAAGTTCGAACCTGTTTTTAGTATGCATGATACCAACGAAAGCCCGAAAGAAGGTGCGTTACTCATTGCAAAACACGGAAAAGGACATTTTGTATATACAGGAATTAGTTTTTTTAGACAAATTCCGAACGGAACCGATGGAGCGTACAGACTTTTGGTTAATTTGATAGAGTTGTAAACTATTTTTGGCTTATAATCTTTAAAGATTTAAGTTTTTTGTTGATATTTGAAACGTGCCTATTCTGTTGTAAATAGCTTTGTCTATAAAAGTTTTATAGGCTATTTTTGTACTAATTTATATAATTCTGTGTCGAATGGATTTTTCTTTGGGATTTAATTGGAAAGAAACTTTTACTGTTACAATGATTTTGTTTGCAGTAATTGATATTTTAGGAAGCATTCCTATTATTGTTGACTTGCGGTCACGTGTAGGGCATATTCAATCTGAAAAAGCTTCGGTAGTGGCTTTTTTTATAATGGTAGCCTTTTTGTTTGTGGGTGATGAGATTCTAAAACTGATTGGTCTTGATGTAAATTCGTTTGCTGTGGCAGGTGCTTTTGTGCTTTTCTTTTTGGCTTTAGAAATGATACTCGGAATTCGCCTATATAAAGACGAAGCTCCTAATACAGCTTCCATAGTGCCTATTGCCTTTCCTCTTATTGCAGGAGCAGGAACGATGACGACCATCTTAGCTTTGAGGGCTGAATTTCAGAGTATTAATATTATTGTGGCTATTTTGCTTAATACTATATTGGTTTATGTGGTGCTAAAGTCTTCCGGAAAAATAGAACGTGTATTGGGTAAAGGAGGCCTGGGAGTTATCCGGAAGGTTTTTGGAGTAATTCTTTTGGCAATTGCTGTTAAATTATTCGCTTCTAATGTTAAAGGGCTTTTTATGTAAAAATGGTCTTTGTAACTTTATGCTTTAATTCAAAATAATGAAAACTTTTATATACATACTTATTGGTCTAGCGTGCCTTATACTTGTTTTTAATATCATACAATTAGACTTCAACAACCTGTTTTCAGGCAATAGCCTTATAGCTTTAATCGGAGTGATAGCTTCTCTTTGTGCAATTTGTATTTTGTTGATTTTTAGAACGTCAAAATCTATTCAAGACAAATATAAAAATTGATAGTATGTTTGATGTTCTGATAATTGGAGGTGGAGTAGCCGGAGTTTCGTGTGCATTAGTTCTTGGTTCAGCTCATAAAAAACCATTTGTACATGACAAAAAAATAGGAATTCTTACTCATCAAAGAGGCGGAAATCTTCAGGATGCTGTATTAAACAATGTTTACGGAGTTCCTTACGGGAAATTAGGCTCAGAAATAATGTTAGAGAGCTTACAACATTTAGAACAGGCTTATCCACATATAGAGCAAATCCCGAATGAAAAGGTAATGTCAGTGATTGCTTTTAGCAATTATTATCAAATTCATACTTCTGATAACATTTATGAGGCTAAAATAGTAGTAGTAGCTGTGGGAGCTTCAAATACTTTTAATATTGATGGATTGATGAACTATGTTATTCCTCATCAAAAAACGATTCCCGAAAAAAACAGGATTCAGCTCGTTAATCAAGATCACAAAGTAGCCGAAAATTTATACGTGGCAGGAGTTTTGGCAGGTCACAGAAGTCAAGTCGCTATTGCTTCCGGAAGTGGAGCTGCTGTAGCGACTGATATACTCACCTTATGGAACAACGGGACACAATCGCATTCGCATGATAGTATAAAAAAGGATAAATAGCATTTATTTTAAAGCTACTGAGCTGCTTTATCGTTCTGCTCTAAAAATCCTGAACAGATATTCCCAATTGGGTTCAGACACCAGATTTTCAAAACCTTTATAAAACTCAACTTGGTTTAGCAATTCTATTCTAAAGTTTTCTTGCGTACAAAAGGGTGCGATACCTTGTTTTTCGAGGCGTTTGGCTAAGTATTCTTGCTCGGTTTGACCGGGAGTAGGAACAAAAAAGGCTTTTTTATGTAATTTTGCCAAATCCATCAACGTGGTATAACCCGAACGAGAAAGTACCATTTTACTTTGGTTGAGCACTTGCTCGAGTTCATCACGATTCATAAAATTCTGAAACCTTGTCTTTCCTACAACTTCTGAATGCTTTTCGGATTCTATTTTTCCTTTGATAAAGATTACTTTTCCGTCAAAATTCTTAATTTGTGTTGTAAGGATTTCTTCGAACATTGTTCGTTGCGGCTCAGGACCGGATAAAACCACAGCCAAATCGTAGACTTCTTCTGCTTCTCTTTTCTCGAATCGGCTTAAAATTCCCAAGTATTTTATTTTTAGTTTAGATTTTTTTAGATGACCTAATTTTCCCGAAAGATTTGGCTTTTTCTTGAGGTCGGGAACCCAACATTCTCTAAATTTTTTAATCCAATTTCGATGAATTACGCTCGTGAAATACGTAGTATGTCCAGAAAGTACATTGAGTTGATGGGTGATAAAAACCGAAGGAACTCTTTTGCTGACTACTCCAAATCGATTGTCTGATATAATTCCGATTATTTGATGCTCCTCAACGATTTTTTTGGTTAATTTTTTTTCGTCCCGAACAGCTTTTAACATTTTCGGAGCATTTAAAGCTATTTTCCACTTAAAGAGGCTTCCTTTTTTGGCGTATTTAATCTGATACGAAGGTAGTTCTATAGCTGTCAGATTCGGGAATTCCTTCTTTAAAAGCTCAAGTGCTTCTCCGTCAGAAGCTAGAATGGGTGTGAACCCAAACTCGAGAAGTTTATTAATAATAGGAATACACCTTGTGGCATGACCTAAACCCCAGTTGAGTGGAGCAACCAATATGTTTTGAGTGCTAGACAAAGTAATAAAATTAACTTTACCGCAAAGTAACAGAATTTTTTGTTAAATGATTATTTCCTACTTTTACCAAAAAATTAAATTTCGTTGTGGGAAGTAAAAACAAGTTAAAACGCTTTAATGAAAATCAAACTTTTTCGAATGTAATTCAACCAACCAGAGAAGAGGTCATATCAGGGAATTTTCCTTTTAAAGGAAAGTGGAGTTCAGACTTTTTTAAAAACAATAATCCTATAGTGGTAGAATTGGGTTGCGGAAAAGGAGAATATACAGTAGAATTAGCCAAAAAATACCCAAATAAGAACTTTATAGGGATTGATATCAAAGGAGCTAGGTTTTGGAGAGGAGCAAAGACTTCAATTGAACAAAACATGAATAATGTGGCTTTTGTACGAACTCAAATTGAGCTAATCGAACAAATTTTTGCTGAGCATGAAATAGACGAAATCTGGATTACTTTTCCTGATCCACAAATCAAGTATAAACGCACAAAACACAGACTCACCAATTCTGAGTTTTTACAGCGATACAAAAAGATTTTAAACAAAGAAGGAGTGGTTAATCTGAAGACAGACAGCGAATTTATGCATGGTTATACATTGGGATTATTGCACGGAGAAGGACATGAAGTACTTTATGCCAACCACAATGTGTATGTAAACGAAGGCTCACCCGAAGAGGTTACTTCGATTCAGACTTTTTACGAGAAACAATATCTAGAAATAGGTAAAGCGATTACTTATATCAAATTTAAAATCAAATAGATGAGCTATTTTTTTCCTTTTTTCTTGGGCTTAGCCATCACATTCACAACCACCCTTTTGCCGGGTCTGATTAATATGACTGTGGCTAAAGTGAGTCTGAAAGAAGGACAATCAAGAGCTTTTGTCTTAGGAGCAGGAGCGAGTTTTATAGTGTTTTTCCAAGCACTAGTAGCTACTATTTTTTCTAGATTTATTGACAAAAGAACAGATATTAATCATCTGATTCAGGAAATAGGAATAGGGATTTTCTTGTTACTGAGTATATACTTCTTCTTTTTTTCGAAAAAAAATAAAATTCAGCAAGAAGAAGTAATCATCAACAGTAAGCGCAGTCATTTTTTGATGGGAATGTTTCTCTCACTCATTAACGTTTTTCCGATTCCGTTTTATGTGATTTTAAGCATTACTTTAGGTTCTTATGACTATTTTCAGTTTGATAAACCATTTCTTGTTTCGTTCTCCATAGGCGCTTCATTCGGAGCTATGTCTGTTTTTTATATCTACTCTAATTTTATCCGAAAAATAGAATCTAAGGCTAATTTCTTTATGAAAAACGCTAATATTTTTATCGGTAGCGTAACATTTTTTATTGCTCTTTTAGGGATAATCAAACTTATAAACGAATAGTATGAAAATACTTTTGCTAGACAACTATGATAGCTTTACCTATAATCTACAGCATTATTTAGAGAGTTTAGGAGCTGAAGTAGAAGTATTCCGAAACGACGAAATTGAGGTAGAAGACGCAAAAAATTATGACAAAATCGTGCTTTCTCCGGGTCCTGGAATTCCGGATCAGGCAGGAATTTTAAAAGCACTTATCAAAGAATATTCGGATAAAAAGCCAATCTTAGGTATTTGTTTAGGTCAACAAGCCATTGCGGAGGTTTTCGGAGGAAGTTTGATGCAACTCAACGAAGTAGTTCACGGAGTGGCAACATCTATAAATATCACGGTTATAGACGAAAATCTCTTTAAAGATTTGCCTCAAACCATAGAGGTCGGACGTTATCATTCGTGGGTGGTTAACCCGAAAGATTTTCCGGAAAGTCTTGAAGTAACTTCGGTAGATCAAAACGGGAATATTATGTCTTTAAGACACAAAACCTATGATGTAAGAGCGGTTCAGTTTCATCCAGAGTCGATTATGACTCCGGACGGAATGAAAATACTGGAGAATTGGCTTTCTTTATAACACTACTTTTTAATGTCAAAAACTTACCAGATGAGAAAAGTAATCATAGCAGGCGGAACCGGGTTTATCGGAAGATATCTATCAGAGTATTATCTTAAAAAAGGATTCGAGGTTGTTGTTTTTTCCAGAAGAATCTCCAAAACCGAGCAAAATATCCGTTATGTTAGTTGGGACGGGAAAACCTTGTCTGATTGGCAAAAGGAACTCGAAAATTCGTATCTGCTAATTAACCTTTCCGGAAAAACCGTTGCTGTACGACATAATTCGAAAAACAAAAAAGAGATTCTAGATTCCAGAATTGACAGTACAAGAGTGTTGAATAAAGCAATTGCACTATGCCAAAACCCTCCGAAATACTGGATGAATTCGTCTGGTGCGACCATTTATAAAACTTCTTTTACTCAAAGCAGAGACGAATATTTTCAGGAAATAGAACCAGAGTTCTTAACCGAAGTTATCAAGGCATGGGAAGAGGAGTTTTTTGAAAATTCGAATGCAAAAACCAAAAAGTTAGCCTTGCGAACTGCAGTAGTACTCGGAAAATCAGGTGATACTTTCGAAAAGCTAAACCAACTTTCCAAACTTGGATTAGGAGGAAAACAAGGTAGCGGAAAGCAGATAATGAGCTGGATACACATCGAAGATTTTGCTCGAATTATTGATTTTGCCATCGAAAATAACCTTGAAGGATTTGTCAATATAGCAAGTCCTAATCCGGTTACAAATTCCGAAATGATGCGAGCGTTCAGAAAAGCAAATAAGATTCCGTTTGGTATTCCTACGCCTGAATTTTTACTTAGAATCGGAACAAAAATCATAGGAGTGGAACCTGATTTTGTACTGAAAAGTTATAATGTAGTGTCAAAGCGATTAAAAGAAAGCGGTTTTGAATTTAAATTTCCCGAAATAGATAAGGCTTTAGAAGATTTAACGAAAAAAGAGAATTAGTACAAACCACAAAATCGGAATACTTTCGACCCAAAAAGTAGTGTAATATTTCGATTTGTTTTCGTTTGCAAAAAGGGTGAAAAACAAAACCGCAATTGCTAGAATTCCGTTGATAAGCAGTTGTGAGATTCGGACATCACTCAGCAAAAACTCCAAACAAAAAAATATTGCCAAAAGTAGTACTCCGACGAGCTTTGTGTTTCGTATTCCTATGGTTTGCGGAACGGTTCTAAGGCTAGGGTTGTCTTCTTTAAGATCAATTATCTCGAAAATTAAAATCAGAATAATGACAAGTAAAAATCGTTGGAAACACTTGACTATCACATCCGAATTTATAGGGTAATCAGCCTCCAGAAGAGGTACAAAAAGCGTGATTCCGACCCAACAAATTCCTACGACATAAATTTTTATTCCACCTATACTCCGCAAACTTTTGTGCTTAAAAACCGCATGAGCATACAAAATCGTAAATAGACTTGTAAGAAGTATGGCAAATTGCGAAGCAAGGTTTAATTTGAAAAAGAAAAATACAGAAATCAGTAAACTTATGGAAGTTAACGATTGAATACTTCTTTGGGTTCGGCTTACGTTCTTTCTAAATAAAACTAAAGTGTGTTTGGTGTAATTATATCCGACTGCAGAAGCAAAAAAAACAAAGAAAAGCACACGGAAATCGAGAGGGATTTCAAAATAATAATAGCTTACTAAAGTTAAGGCTAAAACAGCCAGACTCACGTGAATACTGCTATGAATATAAAAATCAAAAAGTTTTTTCATGTGAATCTTTACTACAAATTTCAAGAATCGAAGCTAAAGCAATACAATTAAAATAAAAAGTTAAAACTGGTTTTTTTACGATTATCCTCGATATTTTAAAATGACAAAACATACATAGAAAAATAAATTCCATATACCTCTCGAGGTTTTCTTATCTTTGGCATTCAGAAAAAAAACTTATTACAATGGCAACTACAAGACCTAACGGTTCGTTATATACCAAAATCGAAAATAAGATAGCTACGGTAGAATTCGGTCATCCGCAAAGCAACTCGTTTCCGGGTGAGTTGTTAGAGAGACTAACCCAAGAGCTGAATTTGTTGAGTAAAAATGACCAAGTAAATATCATTCTGCTCAAAAGCGAAGGTGAAGGTGCTTTTTGTGCCGGAGCAAGTTTTGACGAATTGTTAGCGGTACACGATACGGAGAGTGGTAAAAAATTCTTTTCCGGTTTTGCCAACGTTATCAATGCGATGCGTAGCTGTTCTAAAATCATCGTAGGTAGAATCCACGGAAAAGCAGTTGGTGGTGGTGTAGGTATTGTTTCTGCTTGTGATTATGCTTTGGCAAGTGTCGATGCTGCTGTTAAGTTGTCGGAACTCGCTATCGGAATCGGTCCTTTTGTAATTGAGCCTGCAGTTTCGCGCAAAATCGGAAAGTCAGCCATGAGCGAAATGACTCTCGCTCCGCACACTTGGAAAAATGCGTATTGGGCAAAAAACAAAGGGTTATATGCAGAAGTTTATGATAGCGTAAAAGATTTGGATAAAGAACTAGAAATCTTCTGTTCTAAATTAGCCAATTGCAATCCTGAGGCCTTATTCGAAATGAAGAAAGTAATATGGGAAGGAACAGAACATTGGAATGAGCTTCTCTACGAAAGAGCTGCTATTTCCGGAAGATTAGTATTGTCCGACTTTACAAAAGAAGCTTTATCGAAGTTTAAAAAATAAAAAAAAATCCCGGAGTCAAATCCGGGATTTTCAGTTTATTATCTTATCGAACGATTATTTTTTGAATCTCGGAGGTGTTTTCTCCTTTTATCTTTACGATATATATTCCGGTCGGAATAGGGCTTAAATCAACGGTTTGATTACTTGTTCCGGTATTTGGATATGTTTTGTCAAATATCTTTCTTCCTTTTACATCAAATACAGTAATATTGATTTCTTCGGTTGGTTGCGAATCAAATGCAACCATAAAGTTACCGTTGTTCGGATTCGGATAAATCTTGGTGTTGGATAGCTCAAAACTATCCGTACTTGCATTAGCTTCACATCCTAAATCTAATGCCCAAGAAATCAAAGAGCCTGAATCGGTAAAATAGTAGTCTGTTAAGATTAATTTCCATTCCCCAACAGCCGAAAGTCCGTCTAGAACCGATAAGTTTCCTGCCGGACTAAAAGTGCCAGATGTAGGATTGTTGCATATAATAGCTGGAGCTCCTTGCTCAAAAGTTACATTTATAGCATCTTGACCATTACAGTTTCTGTTCCATAGCGAAACTAGTGTTCCGTTAGGATGTTCTAAATCAATAGTTAGATCTTGTATGTAAGTATGATTGATGTTTACGTTTACCTTAACATCGTTAAGGGTGATTTCGTCGGTAATGTTAATTGTAGATACCAAAGGCGTTCCCGGTTGGTTTGCACCTATCCCATCAGGTATTGGTTCTGAAGTGGAGTTTGCGTAAACCTGACAGTCTCCAATTGAAAAAGAAGAGCTATTTACAGCATAAAATATATTTCCTACTGCTTCTACCATTATGCGAGCATTAGAGGTTCCTATATTCGGAACAGTTATGGTTTCGCTTCCATCATTGGGTGTGTTAGAAGCTAAAATATAATCAAAACTGGCTCCTCCGTTATCCGAGAGCAAAATGTTTACCATAGATGTATTCACTGGAGCACTCGTAGTTCCTGCTACGTCCCACGTAATGGTTTGTTGAGAGTCTATTTCCCAGTTTGTGTTTGTATTTTGAGAAGTTACCGTAAATGGTCCGATGGTTGCTGAAGTTGTTACTATTACATTTGCTCTTTCGTATTCTCCTCCGTTGATATTGTTGTCTCTTACGGTTAGTGCAAAGTTCATGGTTCTGCCTACATTCGGAACTACTTCCCAGGTTGGAGAAAGATTTCCTTGTAATACATCCGATAGTTTTGGCATATATCGATCCGGAGAATCGGATGGGGCTAAAGTCCTGAAATTAGGTCCTGCTGTACTGTTGGCTGACGGAGGTTGTACAGAACTTTGATTGTTTGTTTGCTCCCAGCAATAGGTTAATTCGTCTCCATCAATATCAGAACCGTTTCCTCTTAATACAAATGCAGTTCCTTTGGGAATGGTGTAATTCGGAATAGGAGTAATGGTAGGTTTGGTATTTCCGTTGCTGATGTCGTCCGAACAATTTCCCCAGCTCAACAAAAAGTTTTTAATTTCATTTAAGCTTACCGCATGAAAATAAGCATCAGAATTGCTTTGTACATTCGGAGCACAAATCCCTGCATATCCCATAATGGTAGAACCGCTTCCAGGTTCTATTGCGGTTGCGTTATTTCTGTTACAAGGATTGTTTTGAGTGTGGTTTGCTCCAAATTGGTGGCCCATTTCGTGAGACACATAATCTACATCAAAAGGATCTCCTACCGGTGCAGAGATTCCTGTAATACCTCTTGCTTTGTTAGAAGAACACGGAGAGTAAAGCTGAGCTCTTCCTCCTGCTCCAGTGCTTACTGTGTGTCCGATGTCATAATTAGGACTTTGTATAATAGCGTCAATCACTGTCTGACTTTGATTGATAAGTAAGTTGTTGTTGAAGTTGTCAAAGCTGTCTGAATCAATAAATATAATGTCTTCGTTATTAGGAACAAGTTCCATGGTTAACGATAAGTCTCTTTCGTAAATTCCGTTTATACGAGTCATCGTAACATTCATAGCCGCAAGAACTGTTGCTTTTTTTTGTGCTAATGTACCTGCATTCATTCCTGCTGCGTTTATATGAAACCCTGCATATTCCGTGGTACAAGCCATAGCTAAGCGGAATTTTCTTAAAGAGCCGTTTAGCATTACTTTTTGATTGTTAAGCGGAGAAAAATGCAAACCCTGAGGGGCTTCTGTTCCTTCATTCTCTACCAAACATTCAAAAGAATTAGAAGAAAAGGTATGTCTTTTAAAATAGACGAGATAATGCTCTAAGTCTGTTGTATAAGGATCAATATAAACTGTGCCTGTTTTACTCGAAAGAATCATTCCGTGAAACCCGAAAATGGTGATGCTGAAACGAATCATTGCTGTGCGGTCATCCGTTCCGATACCAATATATGATTTAATATTTGGGTGTTTTTGGCTCAAATCGCTGTGCATAACCGGAGCTTCATATATTTTGTAGGATTGTAGTTCTCCGTTGGCATTCGGAAAGGAAATTAGCACGTTAGAGTCTGTGTTGTGTTCTCTGTGAGGAGCAACACTTAAAGCACTTTTCAGCTCCGTTAGATTAAGCGTAAAGACTTTATATTTAGTGACTTCTGAGCCTCTTTCTAGCTTTTCTAGATGAGATATTCTTTCTTTTTGTACTTCTGACCAAAAGTTTTGCTGCGCAGCCAAATTACTGACAAGTAGCAAGCATAAAATTGTAAATAGTATTTTTTTCATTATAAACTAAATTGGGAAATAAGATTTTCGTAAAACCAAAAGTATTAAAAAATAATGTAAGAAACTTTGTTATAAGGTATTAATTGTTTAAAATGATTTTAGAGGATTGGTTATTATTTTTTATATTTGGGGTTTAATTTTTTGTAATGATGAATAATATCAAGAACTACGTTAATTCAAATAAAGAACGTTTTATTTCAGAATTGATCGAACTTTTGAAAATCCCATCCGTAAGCGCTGATTCAGCCTATTCTCAGGATGTAATCAATACTGCAGAAGCAGTTAAAGAAAGTCTTGAAAAAGCAGGTTGCGACAAGGTTGAAATATGCGAAACACCAGGTTATCCGATTGTGTACGGAGAAAAAATTATTGATAGTAATTTGCCGACTGTTTTGGTTTACGGACACTACGATGTTCAGCCACCAGATCCGATGGACTTATGGGATTCTCCTCCTTTTGAACCGGTTATCAAAACTACTCCGATCCATCCAGAAGGTGCTATTTTTGCCCGTGGAGCTTGTGATGATAAAGGACAAATGTATATGCACGTAAAGGCCTTCGAATATATGGTTCAGACCAATAACCTGCCTTGTAATGTGAAGTTTATGATTGAAGGAGAAGAAGAAGTAGGTTCGTCTTCATTGTCATGGTTTGTAAAACAAAATCAAGAGAAACTAAAGAATGACGTAATTCTTATTTCTGACACTGGTATGATTTCGAATTCACAACCCTCAATCACAACCGGACTTCGTGGACTGAGTTATGTAGAAGTAGAGATTACGGGCCCGAATAGAGACCTACACTCAGGATTATACGGAGGTGCAGTAGCTAATCCAATAAATATTTTGGCAAAAATGATTGCTTCACTTCACGATGAAAATAACAGGATTACCATCCCGGGTTTTTATGATAAAGTAGAAGAGCTTTCTTTAGAAGAACGAGCAGAAATGGCAAAAGCCCCTTTCTCGTTAGAAAATTATAAAAAAGCTTTGGATATAAATGATGTACACGGAGAGGAAGGATATGTAACTAACGAGAGGAATTCTATTCGTCCTACATTGGATGTGAATGGTATTTGGGGAGGATATACCGGAGAAGGAGCTAAAACAGTTATCGCAAGTAAAGCCTATGCTAAAATTTCGATGCGATTAGTTCCTAATCAAGATTGGGAAGAAATTACAGCCTTGTTCCAAACTCATTTTGAAAATATTGCCCCTAAATCAGTTAAAGTAAAAGTGACTCCACATCATGGAGGTCAAGGGTATGTAACTCCGATTGATAGCATCGGATATCAAGCAGCACATAAGGCTTATTCAGATACTTTTGGAGTAAGCCCGATTCCTGTTCGCTCTGGAGGTAGTATTCCGATTGTTGCTTTGTTTGAACAAGAGTTAAAGTCTAAGACTATCTTGATGGGATTCGGATTAGATTCGGATGCTATTCATTCGCCTAATGAGCATTTTGGGGTATTCAATTATCTAAAAGGAATTGAAACTATTCCGTTGTTTTATAAATATTTTGCAGAGTTGTCAAAATAAGAGCTAATTATAAAGCGCTTTTTATTAAAGGGCTGTTTTTATAATTAAAGGCCCCATAGTTCAATGGATAGAATATCAGATTCCGGTTCTGACGATTTGGGTTCGAATCCCGATGGGGTCACAAACAATTTGCTTTGAAAGTATCGTTTTTTATGTTTGATGCGTTGTATGTAGGAAGAGGTATTTTGTCTTCTTTGCTTTCGGTTATTAATTTCTCTAAACGCACACATTTTTACTTTCCTTTACAAAAACTATCTCCTTCCGAAAAGATGGTACTCGAAAATGAGGTTAATTACTATAAAAAACTCTCAGCTAAACACCAGAAATACTTTGAACATAGGGTGGCTAAATTTTTACAAAGACATCCGATAATTCCTCGAGAAGGGATGAGAATTACTCCACAAATGCGAGTACTTATTGCTTCTTCTTCGACTTCTCTTACTTTTGGACTAAAGCGCTATACTTATAATTCGTTTAATGCGGTTTTGGTGTACCCTAACATCTATTATTCAACTATTACCGAGCAATACCATAAAGGAGAATTTAACCCGAAAAACAAAGTGTTGGTCTTTTCGTGGGAACATTTTTTAGAAGGCAAAAAAAATCCTTCGGATAACGTTAATTTAGGTTTACATGAATTTGCACATGCTTTGCATTTTGATATGAAATCTGAAAATCACCCGAATTCACATCGATTTAAAAAGTATTTTTTAAGGCTTTTGCTTGAATTAAGAAATCCTCACAAACGCGAAAAGATTTTAAATACAAGCTATTTTAGAGAATATGCTTTCGAAAATAAATACGAATTTTTAGCAGTACTTGTGGAGCATTACTTTGAAACCCCGGACCTTTTTAAAGAAGAATTTCCTCTTTTATTTGAAAACTTAAAGAAAATGCTGAATCAATAAACACAAAAACCCTACTCAATTGAGTAAGGTTTTTTGTAAATTGAACAACTAAACTAATATTATTTATTGAATTTAGCGTATTTGCTTTTGAACTTGTCAATACGTCCTGCAGTGTCAACCAATTTAGATTTTCCTGTGTAGTATGGATGTGAAGTTCTTGAAATCTCCATTTTAAATACAGGATATTCCACTCCATCAACCTCAATCGTTTCTTTGGTTTCTACGGTAGATTTAGTAATAAATACATCGTCATTTGACATATCTTTAAAAGCTACCAATCTGTAATTTTCTGGGTGAATTCCACTTTTCATCGCTATATCTTATTTTTTTATTATAAAATCTTCTCTATTTTTGAGTTTGCAAATGTACAAGTATTTTTGTAAAAAGCAAAGTATAAAATAAAAATTAATTGTTTTTTTAATTTTGTATCAGCTCACAAATAGCTGAATATGTAAATATACGATAATTTTTATCGGATTAAAATGATATTTAAGCTATTTGTTTTTAAAAAATCAAAGTAATTTTACGTACATTTATAATCTGATAATACATCAAAAATAAAGCAAAATGAAACAAATAGTTCCAGTATCTACTATTATGACCTCGAATGTCATTAAACTAAATGTAACAGATAGTCTTTCGAAAGCTGAAAAACTGTTTAAAGAAAAGAAAATCAGGCATATTCCAGTAATGAACGGAACAAAAATCATCGGTATGTTGAGTTACACTGATTTGCTAAAGATAAGCATTGCAGATACGCTTAACCAAGACCAAGAAGTGATTGATGTTAGTGTTTATGACGTTTTTACTATTCAACAAGTAATGGCTAAAAACTTGGTTTGTATCTCTCCTGAAACGACCATTAAAGAAGCTGCCGAAATTTTAGCAACTCGTGAATTTCACGCATTGCCGGTTGTAAAGGATGACAACTTGGTAGGGATTCTTACAACGACCGACCTGATTCGCTATTTGCTGAATCTTTACAATGAATAAATGTAACATAGTTCTTGCTGTTAATCGGTTTTTTCGAAGTATTTTTGCACGAATTCCGATTAAGAGCTTATGAACTTATCTGTTTACTTTAGAGAATTTTCTAAAAACATTAGACTTGCTTACCCTGTCATTCTAGGAATGGTGGGGCATACACTTATTTCTATAGTTGATAATATTATGGTTGGAAAACTCGGAGCTGCCGAGTTAGCTGCCGTTTCCCTAGGAAATAGCTTTATTTTTGTGGCAATGTCATTCGGAATAGGATTTTCTACTGCTATTACTCCGATTGTTGCTCAAAACGATGCCCGAAAAGATAAAGAAGGCGTGCGTGACGCCTTTCATCACGGTTTGATTCTGTGTTCAGGAATTGGGATTGCTCTTTTTGCTTTGGTGTATTTTTGCAAACCAATTATGAATTATATGGGGCAACCCGAGGAGGTTGTAGAGCTTGCAGGTCCGTTTGTTAATATTGTTGCTTTTTCACTTATCGGAGTTCTGGCTTTTCAGGGATATAAGCAGTTTGCAGACGGAATGTCAAAGACAAAGTATTCTATGTATGCGATTGTAGTAGCTAATATCGTCCACTTTATAATCAATTTTTTTCTGATTTATGGAGTTTGGATTTTCCCGAAAATGGGAATATTGGGAGCAGCAGTAGGAACACTTTTGTCTCGCGTGATTATGATTGTGATGATGCATATAATGCTGAAAAGAGATGAAGATTTAGGCCAATACTTTTCGGGCTTCAGCCTTAAAAATATTCAGAAAAAAATAGTAAACAAAATTGTTGAAATCGGACTGCCATCTTCTTTAATTATGTTTTTTGAAGTGGTTTTGTTTACTTCTGCAGTATGGCTTACTGGGTTTATCGGAAAGAACTCTCAAGCAGCAAATCAAATAGCGCTGAGTTTAGCTTCGTTAACCTTTATGTTTGCTTCCGGGCTCTCGGTTACTGCTATGATTCGTGTTGGAAATCAAAAAGGATTAGAAAATTTCACGTATTTAAAGACCGTAGCCCGATCTATCGTATTACTTTCGTTAATACTCCAAGCAACTTTTGCGGTTATATTTGTCGTTTTTCACAAAGTATTGCCTCACATCTTTTTGGAAATGAAAAACCCCGAAAAAATTCTCGAAAATACAGAAGTAATCGCAATTGCTTCAAAATTATTGATTATTGCTGCTGTTTTTCAGATTTCGGACGGAGTTCAGGCAGTAGTTTTAGGAGCACTCAAAGGATTGCAAGATGTTAAGATTCCTGCTATTATTACATTTATATCCTATTGGCTTATCGGGTTTCCGATTAGTTACTATTTAGGACTAAAAACAGATTTAGGAGCAATCGGAGTTTGGATAGGACTTTTGGCAGCACTTACAGCAGCAAGTATATTTCTTATTATACGCTTTGAGAGGCAAATCAACAAACTAATAAAAAGTAAAAATAAATCTACATAATTATACTACTATGGAATTACCAAAATTTGTACTTGCAGATAATACTGATTTTCCAGATGATATTTTTATTATCCATTTGGATTACCCAAGGTTTATCATTAATCTAAAAGATGACCAAGTCGAGCTTCTTGAAGATATTGATCCATCCGAAGAAACCGAAATAACCAACGAGATAGGACAGCTTATAGAAGAAGCAGGACTGTTTTATGATAGAGAAATACAGCGTTACGAAGAGTAAAATTAAAAGCAATTTGCGCTTGAGCAAAGAATTTATTCTTTTACACTTGCCCCTCGAGCGGTTGGATTATACGATACGAAAATGTTAATCCAAATGTTTCTGGAAATACGCATAATGACTCCGTAAAATACAACAAGTGTTGCTACAATTGCGATAAAAGAAGTCATTAAAGATGTGTCTAGCAGTATTTTAGTAATGATGAAAGCTGCAATTCCAAAAGCGATACCTACTCCGTAGCTCACATACATGGCTCCGTAAAAAAAAGCAGGTTCTATCATGTATCGAAGACCGCAGTTCGAACAGGTTTCTTTCATTTTAATAGCAGAAAGGATGTTAAAAACATTTTTACTTTCATACATACTGTCTTCTTGACATCTTGGGCAATTGCCTTTAACTATACTATTGAGTTTTGAACCTTTTTTACACATTGTTAAGCGTGTTTTTATTTTGTAGTTGTGGCTTGTAAAGAAATATAAACAGAGCCTAAATATTTTTTTACAAAGGTAAGCATTATCTTTGCTCCTTTGATAACTTTCATCACATAAAAATGCTTAATATACACAATTTGTCAGTTGCTTTTGGAGGAGAATATTTGTTTGAAGAAATTACTTTCCGACTCGGAGCAGGAGATAGGGTAGGGCTTGTCGGTAAAAATGGGGCAGGAAAATCAACCATGCTCAAAATCTTAGCTAAAGAAATGCAGCCTGATACCGGAACAATTGCAACAGAAAAAGAAATTAAAATAGGGTTTCTAAAACAAGATATTGATTTTGTCAAAGGAAGAACTGTTTTAGAAGAAGCTTATCAAGCATTCGAAGATATCAAAAAAGCAGAAAAAAAAATTGAAGAAATCAACAGCCAACTCGCTACACGCACCGATTATGAAAGCGAAAGTTATTTAGACCTTATAGAGGAATTAAGTGATGTCACCCATCATTTTGAAATAATTGGAGGGTATAATTATGTAGGAGATACCGAAAAGATTTTATTAGGGCTAGGTTTCAAAAGAGAAGATTTTGATAAGCTTACTGATACTTTTTCTGGAGGATGGAGAATGAGAATTGAGTTGGCAAAACTGCTGCTTCAAAATAATGATGTTTTACTTCTGGACGAGCCAACAAACCATTTAGATATCGAAAGTATAATTTGGCTAGAAAATTTCTTGAGAAATTATGTAGGTGTAGTTGTTATTGTTTCCCACGATAAAATGTTTTTGGATAATGTCACTAATCGAACTATCGAGATTTCGCTTGGCAAAGCCTATGATTTTCCTAAGCCATATACCGAATATTTGGAGCTTCGTCAGGAAATCAGAGAAAAACAGTTAGCCACTCAGAAAAATCAAGAAAAAAAGATTGAACAAACAGAAAAGTTAATCGAAAAATTTCGTGCAAAAGCTTCGAAAGCTTCAATGGCACAGTCGCTTATCAAAAAACTTGACAAAGTGGAGCGCATAGAGGTAGATGAAGATGATAATTCGGTTATGGCTGTTTCTTTTCCAGTTTCTGTGACCCCCGGAAAAGTAGTTATAGAGGCAGATAACGTTACTAAAAATTATGGAGACAAAAAAGTACTAAGCAATATTTCACTCTTGGTCGAAAGAGGAAGTAAGATTGCTTTTGTAGGGCAAAACGGACAAGGAAAATCGACTTTTATTAAGGCTATTGTGAATGAGTTCGAATACGAAGGAAATATAAAGTTGGGGCACAATGTTCAGTTGGGTTATTTTGCTCAGAACCAGGCAGATTACCTTAACGGAGAAATAACTTTATTAGAAACCATGGAGAATGCTGCTAATGATAGTAATCGCTCTAAAGTTCGTGATATGTTAGGAGCATTTTTATTCCGAGGAGATGATGTTCATAAAAAAGTAAAAGTGCTTTCAGGAGGAGAACGCAATCGTTTAGCGTTGTGCAAAATGCTTTTGCAACCTATTAATGTATTGGTAATGGATGAACCTACCAATCATCTTGATATCAAATCAAAAAACGTATTGAAAGCAGCCCTGCAAAAGTTTGAAGGAACATTATTGGTAGTGTCGCATGATAGAGATTTCCTTCAAGGGCTTTCAAATGTAGTTTATGAATTTAAAGATCAGAAAATCAAAGAATACCTCGGAGATATTAATTTTTATCTTGAACAGCGAAAACTAGATAATATGCGAGAGGTAGAAAAACGAGATATTACTCCAAAAACACAATACAAACCTGATAAGAATCTTTCGTTTGAAGAACAAAAGCAGCGCAAATCTTTGCAAAATAAATTAAGCAAAGTAGAAAATCGAATCCAAGAACTCGAAAATATTATTGCTAAGGATGATTTGCGGTTAGCTGAAAGCTATGAAAAGCTAATGAATGATAATTCTTTCTTTACTGCGTATGAAGAAAATAAAAAGGAGCTAGAAAAAATGCTTACTGAGTGGGAAAATATACAGTTAGAATTAGAAGAATAGTTTTTGTTTGTAAATACTTAAATATTTGATATATAATTATTTATAATGTTTTAAGAGCCTGTTTTTAACGTGCGTTTTAAGTTTAACATAAATAATTGTTAAAAAAAACGACATAAAAAAGTTAAAAATGAAAATAAAACACTACCTTTGCCCCGGTTAACGGTTGGTGTTTATGTGCTTGAAATTGAAAAGAATAAAATTTCTACAAGGTTAAATAAACTTCTAAAGAAAGCTTTATTAAGCTAAATCACCAATAAATTATCGACATAATGGATGTAGACAAATTGTTTATTCCGAAACGACTTTTATTAGTTTTATTTCTAATAAATGTTGGTTTTATTTGGGCACAAAATCCAGTATGTGCCACTCCAGGATCTGATGGGGTACAAGAGTTTACAGCCCCTCAAAACTCTTTTTTTCCTGGAGCAGGAGATGATATCACAGTCAGTTCTGGCGCAACTTCTTTTAATTTAGATTCGATTCCTGATCCTTTTGAAGTAGGAGGTGTGTTATATGACTTTGGAAACAGCCAAATTTCGAAAGGAGATTTGCTATTGATTATACAGGTTCAGGGGGCTTCAATAAACTATACTAATACGAGTTCTTACGGCTCCGGGATTGCTGCTAATAATAAATATAAATTATAATATATATATAATATAGAATAAAAAAGTTAATTATACAATTCAGAAGCTATGAGAAAAATACTATTTTTATTAGTGTTTGTTTTTTGCGTGCTTAAAACTCACGCACAAGTTGGAATCGGAACAGATACCCCCGATTCTTCTACCCAACTTCATATAGTCTCAGGAGATAAAGGAATTTTAATTCCTCAAGTTCCTTTGATTAGTACTACGGACTCACTTACTATAATCAATGGAAATGTCGAAAGCTTGTTGGTTTACGCAACAATAGCTCAAAATGATATTGTGCCAGGATATTATTATTGGTATCAGAATAAATGGAGAAAGCTCACGGTTTCTGATGATATTCCCGAAAATATAGTTGTGTGGGATACTACTAACGACCAATTTAACTTTGTTGATGACTTAGGGAATATCCAACATATTAACATTGAGGAAATTATCCATTTATATGAAACCGATACTGTTATTACAGATAACGGAAATGGTACTTTTACTTATCTTAATGAAGCGGGTGATTCGATAACTTTTGATACTAACACTGTAACTATTTCATTAGCAGATGGAGTATATACTTTTTTAGATGGAGAAGGAAATCCAATTACTTCTATAGATACAAATGCTCACGAGTTGCCTTATAATAACACGGCTAGTGGACTTGCAGCGAGTAATGTTCAAGCGGCTATTGATGAATTAGCTACTCAAATCGGAGATTTGGATTTGATTGATAATGAGG
>CAZOQH010000003.1:0-37849 GCA_964581855.1 uncultured Flavobacterium sp. | reverse complement strand
GCTTAATAAAATACCCGTCTTTTTTGAGGAATACAAAAAATCTATTTTACATAATGTAAATTATAGTACAAATTAAACTATCAAAAAATCTGA
Organism: uncultured Flavobacterium sp.; assembly: GCA_964581855.1. Classification (GTDB taxonomy): domain Bacteria; phylum Bacteroidota; class Bacteroidia; order Flavobacteriales; family Flavobacteriaceae; genus Flavobacterium. Next base: position 37,756 of record CAZOQH010000003.1, on the reverse strand, counting down.
TTATCTTCCGATTAAACACCCTTTAAATATTAGCCTTATGAAAAAACAAATTATTTTATTGATTTCAATTATTGGAATTACTGCCTACTCACAACAAGAAAAAAAAGAAGTTTATTTCCCTATAACTGTTTATGACCAAATTATGAAAATTAAAAATGCCAAATGGAATAAATCCCCAATGCCTTTAACTGATAAGATTATTGAGGTAACGGAAAAAGGAAAATTTTTATATTATGAAATTCCAAGTGAAAATAAAAATGTAAAATTTTATGTGAACAATCAACCTTATGATTATATGATGATTGTTTCAAATGATGACAAAACAGACGTTTCAAGGTTCTATTTTATGAATAACACTTTTTGGCTTGAGCATCATTTTCAATCAGATGATGATTTTTGGGTTTATTATTACAGCGAAAAAAGATTTGAATACAGTATGAGAATTAAAAAATAATATTATACTTGCTTATCAATAAAAAAACAATAGACGTAGGAACACATTTATAGGAAAAATAATAGAATGTGTTAATCTAGTGAATTAAAACAAGGGTTGTTTCGGAGTTGTCTGAAATAACCCTTGTTGTTAACTTCAAAAAATATGTAAAAACTCCTTTGTTGTAAATATTCCTACTTCAAATATCTTTTCTATACAATGCTGATAATTCTTTTAGTATGATTTTTGTTACAATAAATAGTTATAAACTAAATTTTATTGTTAATCATTAACTTTTAAAACAAATATTATGGATACATTCAATATTTTTAAAGCACTACATCAAAATGAAGAACCTTTATTATTAGCAAACGTTTGGGACGCACATAGTGCCAAATTAGCTCAACAAGCTGGATATAAAGCCTTAGGTTCTTCGAGTCATGCAATAGCTAATTCTTTAGGGTTTGAAGATGGTGAGAACATCAGTTTTGAACAACTTTATTTTGTGGTTAAACATATTAAAAATGTGGTTCAAATTCCACTATCTGTGGATTTCGAAGCAGGCTATTCTGACAATCCGGAAGAAGTTGCCCAATATGTGAAACAACTTGCGGATATAGGTATTGCAGGAATCAATTTAGAAGACGGAATTGTTAAGGATGGTAAGCGAATCTTAGGAAATCCGGAATCATTGGTCGAAAAAATCAGAGCAATTAAAGCTACTAGTACTATTTTTATCAATGCCCGAATTGATACGTATACTACAAAACATCCAGATAGCTTAAACGAATCTATTGCTAGAGCAAACCTATATAAAACAGCCGGAGCTGATGGTGTATTTGTCCCTCTAATTCAAAAAGATACAGATATATTAAACTTTATTACTCGTGTGGACTTACCTTTAAATGTATTTGCTACTCCACAGTTACCTAATTATGAATCCTTACAAAAATTAGGTGTAAAAAGAATTTCTCATGGGGCCAAACAATACGAATTGTTAATGAAAAAGTCTGAAGAAATTTTCAAGGATTTTATACAAAGCAAAGATTATAAAGTTGTGTTAGGTTAACCACAATCTGCTCCACCTCCTACAAATAATTGTAGGTTTGAAGGCGATACAAATGGTATATCTAAACCTAAACCTCGAAGTATAAATAATACTCCTACACAAAGTGTGATTACCGGAATTACTTTAGTTAAGTTTTTTCCGAAAGAGTTTTTGATGTATGAGCTAAAATAAACCACTATGCTCATAAGCGGAACTGTTCCTAATCCGTATAGCATCATAAAGAGCATTCCGTAAATGGCATTTTGCATAGCTAAAGCACCAAATAGTGCAACATAGACCATCCCGCAAGGTAAAAATCCGTTTAGAATTCCGATAGTGAAAATAGACTTGTTGGAGCGGTTTTTAAATTGTTTTCCCAAGGAAGTCTTTACATACGAAATGACTCTATAAATTGGTTTTGAGAAGTTGTATCTGGCAAAAATACGTTCGGGAATCATAGCTACGGAAACAATCAAAATCCCGATTACAATGGACAGTTGTTGTTGAATTCCTGCCAGATACAGACTTCTACCTATTAAACCAAAAATCAAACCTAAAAATCCGTAGCTTAAAAGTCTTCCTAAATGATAAAGGATAATCTGTAATGTTTTTCTTGTTTTGTTCTGTCTATCAACCGGAAGCATCATAGCAATAGGTCCGCACATACCTACGCAATGTAAGCTCGAAACCAATCCCAATATCACAGATGAGAACAACATAATATTTTATTTTTATTTCAAGGTCAAAGGCAACTCAACTATTTGCATTAAAACACTTATTTGTAATAGTTTAACTTTGCTCTAAATACTCTTTTTATTGAAATATTCCGTACCTTCGTATTTCCAATCTACATAGATATCCCAACGACCATCTGCTAAAACATTTCTAGGTATGAGCAAATTAGAAGACGATAATGAAATGGGAATTTCAAAATCCAGTTTTTCGTCAGATGGTCGATATAGGGATATTTTTCCTTCTATTTTCGTATAATCAAATTCGTTTGGAAAGATAATAGACACTCCGGTATCTGAGTTTATAATTTCTACTTTGGTATCCAAAGCGTTAGCATTTCTTTCTCTTTGTTGTTGCCCTTCAAGGCTCATCTCATACTTGTAATAATCGCTTATAACCAACTCATTATCATATCTTTTGTCTGATTGAACTAAAAACACAAAATACAAAATAAAGGCCATAAAAAGTCCAAATGCGATTACTATTCCCGTTCCCCAATTTATTTTCATGTCTTTTTGTTTAAGATTTATTTTATTAAAGTTGACAATTAAAGCTTTTGACTAATTAAATTGTCTCGGACTAAGAAAATTAGTTTTTATTTTTTCTATTTCCTCCTCTCCTTCATATACACCTATTGTCAATTTCATTTTATCTTGCGTCAGAAAAGCCGGATGAACTTCAACAAACAAAGTTCCTTTGGTTTCTGATTCTTTTTCAATATCAAAATATTCTGAACCTACCATTATGATTTTACCTTTCGGTTCGAGTAATTTAAAATGCACCTTTTCGAAGTCTTGAGTTGTTTTGTTTATAATTCTATAGGTATAAACATTACTTATATTCTCGCCTTTTACCTCATACAGTTGCCCCGGAATTCGTTGCATGGTTACTTGTAACTGACTTCTTAAAAATGACATTCCTACCAACACTCCTATCAAAATTATTAATACAGCGGCATACCCTTTCATTCTGGCTGTAAAAACGAACTTTTCTTTTTTAGTAATTTCATCTTCGGATGCGTAACGAATAAGTCCTTTCGGAAAACCAACTTTTTCCATTACATCATCACATTCGTCTATACAAGCCGTACAATTTATACATTCGAGCTGTGTTCCGTTTCGGATATCAATTCCGGTCGGACAAACCACCACACATTGCTTACAATCAATACAATCTCCCCAGCCAGCTTCTTCCCTATTTTCTTTTTTGTTGATACGAGCTCTCCCTTTTTCTTTTTCTCCTCTTACATAATCATAAGCTACAACAATTGATTTATTATCCAGAAGCACTCCTTGTAATCTTCCGTACGGACAAGCTATGATGCACACTTGCTCTCTAAACCAAGCAAAAACAAAGTAAAAAACTGCTGTAAATATCAGTAAGGCAATTAAAGTTCTACCGTTTTGCAAAGGTCCTTCGGTGATCATTTTAAGCACTTGGTCACTTCCGATTAAGTATGCCAAAAAGACATTGGCAATTAAAAAAGAAATTACAAAAAAGATAAACCACTTTAGTAATCTTTTTCTAATTTTTTCGGAATCCCATTTTTGTTTTGTTAATTTTATTTGTGCATTTCGATCTCCGTCAATCCAATATTCAATTCGCCTGAAAACCATTTCCATAAAAATAGTCTGAGGGCAAACCCATCCACAGAATATACGACCGAAAGCAACCGTAAATAGCGTAACAAACACCACTCCTATCACCATCGAAATCATAACTAGATAGAAATCCTGTGGCCAAAAAGGAATACCGAAAATATGGAACTTTCGCTCAAAAAAATTCAATAAAATAAATTGATGCCCGTTAATTTTAATAAACGGAAAACTAAACAGCATCAATAAAAGAACGTAACTTACTATTTTTCTTTTATCGTAATATTTCCCTTTAGGTTTTTTTGGATAAACCCATGCTCTTTTACCATCCTCGGTAATGGTAGAAATACTATCTCTAAAAGATTCGTCTTGAAAATCAGACATAATTATTTGATTTTAACTACAGACTCTTCTATCTTCATTTTTGAAGTCGAATCTGTTGAAAATTTAATTTTCTACTTCCGAAACTGTTTCCTCAACAGTTTCTGCTTCTGCAGTGGTGTTTTCTGTACCTTCCTGCACCCATATCTCTCCTTCTGGTTCTTTTCCAACCGCTGGAGTAGTTCCAACCAGTGTTAAAATATAACTAGAAACTTGTTGTATTTGTACTGGTTTAAGTTCTGTTTTCCAAGGAATCATCCCTTTTCCTTCGCGTCCTCCTTCTGAGATGGTATGAAAAATCTCTTTAATTCCTCCTCCCAATATCCAATAGTCATCGGTTAAGTTTGGTCCGATGCTTCCTCCTCCATCTGCCAAGTGACAAACGGCACATTTTTCCATATAAATGGTTCTTCCTGCTGCTAAATTTGATTCGTCTGTCATAGTAACTACATTGCTAGCATCTACCAAATCTACTGCAGTTTTTTTCCATTCTTCGATAGCTAATAACGCTTCGTTATTTTTACGTTCGTACTCCTGAATTTGGTTTTCTCCTCCAAATATGTGGTAATAACCTAAATAAACAAAACTGAAAACTATGGTAGCATAAAACAAGTATTTCCACCACGGAGGGAGTACATTGTCAAGCTCTTTAATTCCATCGTATTCGTGTTCTAAAAGCAACTCACTTTCTTGTTCAATACTTTTAGATTTGGTGAGGGCTTGCATTATTTTTTTGTACGTCGCACTTTGAGTTATATCCAGGTTTAGCTTGTTTTTTTCGTCATATTCTTTGCGTTGCTCCTCAGTCATAATACTATAAGTAATATTCTCAAAAGCATTAAAAACCACTTCCATAGCGATAAGTACTAACAATAGTGCTCCTAAAAAGATAGCTACAGCCGGATAAACCATATAAGCCGGTTTATCTCCCGAGTCAATAAAATACTCCATTGCAAAATATGCAATAGTCATTATCAGCGGGATTCTTACATATACAGGGATTAATTTTCTCATAACTCTTTATGGTTTTTTATTGTTATTCTTTATCGTCTAAAGGCAAATTACTCAATTCTTTAATTTTATCTTTTTTATAGGTAAATACCCACCAGTAAAGTCCTACAAAGAATAAAAAGAAAATCAAGAGGGATATAATCGGGAATATTTCTATTCCCGATATAGTTTCCATATTTTGTTTAATGAACTTTAGCATACTATTTTGTTTTTAATTTATAAGTGTAGAGTTTAAAATTGCTTTTGATATGGTTAATTACTAGAATCGGCCATTTTAAACATTAATCTACAACTGATTTATTCTTTAATTTTTATATCTGTTCCTAAGCGTTGTAAATAAGCTATCATCGCTGTGATTTCTCTTTGGCTCATCGGAACAAACTCCTCTCCTCTTGCTTCAGCATTTTTCTTGCTTTGCTCATACGATTTTACGAACTCAGGATCATTATGAAGGTTCTTTTCAATTTGTTCGCTCTGTTCTTTGATGCTAGCTTGTGCATTAGCAATATCCTCATCTGTATATTCTACCCCGATTTTTTGCAGTGCTCTCATTTTAGCTTCGGTTTTAGAAAAATCCATTGCTTTGTTATCAAACAACCATTGGTAGCTTGGCATTATAGATCCGGTCGATGTGGATTGTGGATCCCACATATGGTTAAAATGCCAGTTATCATTATACTTCCCTCCTATTCTCATCAAATCCGGTCCTGTACGTTTAGATCCCCATAAAAACGGATGGTCATAAACAAATTCTCCTGATTTAGAATATTCTCCGTAGCGTTCTACTTCGTGACGGAACGGACGAATCATTTGCGAGTGACATCCAACACAACCTTCTCTGATGTACAAATCACGTCCCTCAAGCTCTAAAGGTGTATAAGGTTTTACGGTCGAAATAGTTGGAATATTAGATTTTACAACCAAAGTTGGAACAATTTGGATAATTCCTCCAATTAAAATAGCAATGGTAGCCAATATAGTAAGCTGAATCGGCTTACGCTCTAACCATCCGTGAAAACGTTCTCCTTTTAGACGACCACTTGATATTTTTGTAAGTGCTGGTGCTTCTGCCAATTCATCAGTAACAGCCTGTCCTTGTCTAATAGTTTTAATAATATTATAGCATAATATCAATAATCCGATTACGAAAAGTGTTCCTCCGATAGCTCTCATCCAATACATTGGCATGATGGCCTCTACGGTTTGCATAAAGTTGTTCTTAAGCGTTCCATCCGGATTGAAGTCTTTCCACATTTGATGTTGTACAAATCCTGCTACATAAAGTGGAACAGCATATAGAACGATTCCTAATGTTCCTATCCAAAAATGAACGTTAGCTAGTTTTTTCGAGAATAATTCGGTCTTCCACATTCTTGGAACCAACCAGTAAATCATACCAAAAGTCATAAATCCGTTCCAAGCCAGGGCTCCTACGTGAACGTGAGCTACAATCCAATCTGTAAAGTGAGCTACTGCGTTTACGTTTTTCAGAGAAAGCATAGGTCCTTCAAAAGTAGCCATACCATAACCTGTAATTGCTACTACAAAAAACTTAAGTACAGGTTCTTCTCTTACTTTATCCCAAACTCCACGAAGGGTTAATAATCCGTTAATCATCCCTCCCCAAGACGGAGCAATAAGCATTACTGAAAATACAACTCCTAAATTTTGTGCCCAATCAGGAAGCGAGGTATACAATAAGTGGTGTGGTCCTGCCCATATATAAATAAATATTAAAGACCAGAAGTGAATAATCGATAATCTATACGAATATACAGGTCTGTTTGCGGCTTTAGGAACAAAATAATACATCAGACCTAAAAACGGAGTAGTTAAAAAGAAAGCAACCGCATTGTGTCCGTACCACCATTGCACTAATGCGTCTTGTACTCCTGCATATACTGAGTAGCTTTTTAAAGCACTTACAGGAATTGCTAAGCTATTAAAAATATGCAGTACAGCAACAGTCACAAAAGTAGCGATGTAAAACCAGATAGCCACATATAAGTGTCTTTCACGTCTTCTCAGGATAGTTCCGATCATATTGATACCAAACACTACCCAAACAATTGCGATAGCTATATCGATTGGCCATTCAAGTTCTGCGTATTCTTTTGAAGAAGTGTATCCTAATGGAAGCGAAATAGCTGCTGCAACAATTACTAATTGCCATCCCCAACAGTTGATGTTACTTAAAACATCGCTATACATTCTTGCTTTAAGTAATCTTTGTAAGGAATAATAAACTCCTGCAAAAATAGCATTCCCTACAAATGCAAAAATAACTGCATTGGTATGCAAAGGCCTTAACCTACCATAGCTTAACCACGGAATTCCTTCTGTAATATTAGGAAAAAGATACATTACGGCTAATAAAAGCCCTACCAACATACCGACAACTCCAAATACTATACAAGCATAAAGAAACTTTTTTACAATTTTGTTGTCGTAAGAAAACTGTTGTATTTCCATAATTTAGTTAATTTTATCTGATTTTGTTTTTAGTTTTTTTTTCTCTTTTGTTTCTGTTTTTTTCAATTCATCATCGAATAGTATCCTGACCGATGGAGTGTAATCATCGTCATACTGTCCTGTCTTTACTGCCCTAAAAAAAGCAAATAAAAAAATGACAGCCACTACAATACTGATTGAAATAAGAATATAAATGACGCTCATACCTATACCTTTTAATTTCGTTAACAAAAATACTTTAGTTGCTATTCTAAAAATATGATAATTGTCATACTTGATTTATTTTATTTTCCGAGCATAATAATTTGATACAACAGTTACAAATCCAATGATTGTAGCCGTACTGAGAGGCATTATAACAGCCGCTACCAAAGGCGAAAGCTTGCCCATCAAAGCAAAAGTAAGCCCTACTATGTTATACATTATTGATAGTCCAAAGCTCATTTTTATAGTTTTCATAGCCTTTTTTGAAAGCTTTAAAAAGTTTTCAATTTTATTAAACTGTGAAGCATCAAGAATTCCGTCACAAGCAGGCGAAAAAATATTTACGTCTTCTGAAATTGAAACTCCAACATTACTCTGTGCCAATGCTCCTGCATCATTTAGCCCGTCTCCTATCATCATCACATTTTTACCTTTGTCTTGTAGTTGTTTGATGAATTGTAGCTTTTGTTCCGGCTTTTGATTAAAAACCATTTCAGTGTTGGCAGGCAAAATAGCTTCTAATTTTTTTTGTTCTCCTTCGTTATCTCCTGATAGAATTTTTAGTTCATAATTTTGATTTAATCTTTCGAAGAGGTTACTAATTCCTTCTCTGTACTTATTTTCAAAAATATATTTCCCCACGAATTCTCCATCAATACTTATATAAACATTGGTTTGTAAGTTTGAAGGCGTAGTAGCACCTATAAACGAGGATGAGCCTACTTTATAATGTTTACCGTTCACTATTCCTTGAACTCCTTTACCTGTTATTTCCTGAAAATCAACAACATCACACTTCTGAACATCAGGTAAGTATTCATAAAGTTTTCGACTCAGGGGATGATTAGAAATGTGAATCAAATTTTTGATTCCGATAATATCTTCATCAGAAATTTCGTTTCCTTCAAACCAAATGGTAGATTTTTTATTGGTTGTTATGGTACCTGTTTTATCAAAGACTATGGTGTCTATTTTAGACATTTGTTCAATAACAGTAGTGTTTTTAAGATAGAATTTTCGTTTTCCAAAGATTCTGATGATATTTCCTAACGTGAAGGGAGTTGAAAGAGCCAAGGCACACGGACAAGCAATAATCAAAACGGCTGTAAATACATTAAAAGCTGTATTGACATCTTTAGGAAGCCAAATTCCAAGTCCTAAAAAAGCTATCAATAGCAGAGTAGGCGTAAAATAATGACTAACTCGGGTGATGAGTGTGGTATAACTCTGCTTGTTTTTTTTGTCAAAAACTTCATTATCCCATAATTGCGTGAGATAGCTTTGAGAAACAGAATTCAAAACCTCCATTTCGATAAGGTTTCCGAGTTGTTTTCCTCCCGCAAAAATTTTATCTCCCGACTTTTTAGCAATCGGAATAGCCTCTCCTGTAACAAAACTATAGTCAATATGAGTAGAATCACTAATCAAAATTCCGTCAACCGGAACTAGTTCTTGGTTACGAATAAGCAATCTATCTCCTTTTTCGAGATCGTAAATCGAAGCCGAACTTTCGGATTTATCAGCATGAATCTTTGTGACTGCAATAGGAAAATAGGATTTAAAATCTCTTTCGAATGATAAAAACTCATAGGTTTTTTGTTGAAAAAGTTTTCCTAACAACATAAAGAAAATCAGTGAAGCCAAACTATCGAAAAAACCTTGTCCGTAATCAAAAATTATATCAATCGTACTTCTTACAAACATTACGATAAGCCCCAAAGACATCGGAATATTAATGTCAAAAGTACGTGCTTTAAGACTGTGATAAGCAGCTTTATGGTATACACTTCCGGAATAAAAAAATGTAGGAATTGCCAATGCAAACATCAACCATCTAAAAAAAGGTTTGTACTTATCTAGCCAAAAGTCTTGTACCTCAAAATATTCTGGAAAAGACAAAAGCATTATATTTCCGAAACAAAAAAATGCTACTCCAATTTTATAAATTAGGCTTCGGTCGACATTACTTTTTTTATTTTCGTAATTCTCTAAGCTTATATAGGGTTCGTAACCTATTTTAGCTAGAAGAAGTACGATGTTTTTTACAGAAGTATGATTCGGGTTAAAGGTTATACGTACTTTTTTTTGATAGAAATTAACCTGAGAAGTAATGATTCCGCTTTGTAGTTTATGTAAATTTTCGAGTATCCATATACACGAACTACAATGAATGTGAGGAATATAGAGTGAAATAATACTAACGTCCTCTTCATTAAACTCTAGGAGTTTATCAACAATTTTTTCGTTGTCTAAAAAATCAAATTTCCCTTTTGTGTCTTGTGGTGTGGCTCCCGGATTTTTTTCGATATCGTAATAAGAAGTCAAATCACTTTGTTTGAAGATTTCGTAAACTGTTTTACATCCTACACAACAAAATGATTTTTGATCAAATACGATTCTTTGTTTTTCAGAGAATTCATCTCCACAATGGAAACACTGATATGATTCCATAATTTGCTCATTTTACCTATGCAAAGGTCTTTGTTATCAACAATAAAGAATATGATTTTTATCATATTCTGTACAATAATGAAATTTTGTTTTATATCTTTGTATAACAAATAAACCTTACTGGGTATGAGCAAATGTGAACAATGTATTGTTCGTGAATTCAATTCCTTAAAAGTATTAACTAAGGATGAACTTCTACGGGTGTCGAATTGTAAAACCTCTTATACGATTAAAAAAGGAGAAAACTTATTCGAAGAGGGACAGGTATTGAATGGGATTTTCTGTATAAGAGAAGGGATTTGTAAGATTTACAAATTAAGTGATAACGGAAAAAATCATATTGTAAAACTTATTAGTAAAGGAGACATCTTGGGTGAGCGCTCACTCGTAAACGAAGAACCTTTAAATTTAAGTGCAATAGCTCTCGAGGATATGGAAGTTTGTTTTATTCCTAAATCAGAAGTCATGAGTTTTTTTAAAAACAATAATAATTTTTCGCTCAATATGCTAAAAAATGTCTGTGAAAACCTAAAAGAAGCAGATAATGACTTGGTTAATATGGCTCAAAAAACAGTCAAAGAGCGATTGGCAATTTCCCTTCTTTATTTAAAAGACAAGTTTGGAACAGAGAGCGACAATACTTTAAAAATTCAATTATCTCGAGAAGAATTATCCGGAATTGTAGGAACGGCAACAGAAAGCTGTATTCGTCTTTTGTCTGAATTCAAAAAAGAAGGTCTTATAGATCTTATCGGGAAAAAAATCAGTATCGAAAACGAAAAAGGCCTTAGACGAATGGTTTAAGTTTTTCTTCTTTACCTACTTCTAAAACACATACAACAGTTTGTATTGTGATTGACATTTTTTGTATATATGAAAAATAATTAGACCCTCGGATTATCCCTTGGTGTGGACATTATTGAAAAGCAGGCTTTTAGTCTGCTTTTTTCTTTTATAATGTTCGACTTTTGCTACATGTTGGTGAATCGTTGTGAATTGCTTTCAAAGTTCTATTTTTACAGATGATTTACAACGTAAAAAGTTCAAAGGATTTGGCTAACTAAAAAGTATTTGCGAATAATGGAACAAATACAGAAAGTTGAAAGCATACCATACCACGAAATTGAACGGGCAATGTTAAGTTGAAACAGATACCCAAAAGCAAGTTTATAGTAAGTATTTGAGCCTTATTTGTACCTTGCATCTAATAAAACACCCTTAAAGCATTGATAAATAACACTTTGAATTAAATAAATAGTTTCCGTTGTGAAAACATTTGGGTTACTCCTTGTCCATAATCAGGGAGTTTTTTTATTTCTGAATGCTTCAAAGTTCCATAAACAAAAAACCTTAATATAATGGTTTAAAACACTTAACCTCTCGATTACCTTAGAGTTTTTTACTTGACACTAAATAATATTTTAAGATTACTTTATAAAGCAATTAGGTTTTGTAAACAAGGCTTTCCAATTCAAGTATTCTCTTTTTTATTTTTGGAAAATGGTTTATAAAGTACACAACCAAGAAAAGGTGCATGAGGAAGAATTATAAAAAGCAAAAAATCCTAACTAGTATAGTTAGGATTTTTATTTGGTGGTACCTCCAGGAATCGAACCAGGGACACATGGATTTTCAGTCCATTGCTCTACCAACTGAGCTAAGGTACCTCTTGCGATTAGCGAGTGCAAATATAGAACGATTTTTAATTTATCCAAAATAAAATTTTAAAAAAATCTATTCTTACCTTTGCTTTTCAAAACAAAACAAAATGTTATTAGCCATTGATGTCGGAAACACAAGAATTAAATATGCTGTATTTAAACAAGATACGCTTATTCAACTATATATTACAGATGCTGATTTTTTTCAAAATAAAATTGAAAAAATTTTATCCGAACATCCTAAAATTTCAGATTTTATAGTTTCTTCTGTCGGAAAACTGTCCAAAACGGACTTTTTATGGGTTAAAAAAGATATTAATATTTACTTTGTAACCCCTGATTCTAAATTTCCATTTATAAATAAATACCAAACTCCTCAAACTTTAGGTATTGACCGAATGATTCTTGCAAGTGGAGCTTCTGTAAGATATCCCAATTACAATAAACTTATAATTGATGCAGGTACAGCCATTACTTATGATTTTATAGACAAAGACAATCATTATTTTGGAGGGGCAATTTCACCTGGAATAAATTTAAGGTATAAAACTTTAAATAATTATACTGCAAAACTTCCGTTATTAGATAAATCAGAAGAAGATTTCTTTATAGGTAAAACCACGTCAGAGTCAATTCATTCTGGTGTTATCAACGGAGTTGTGTTTGAAATAGAAGGTTTTATTAGTCAGTTAAGAATCAAATATGATAACTTTATCATAATTTTAACGGGAGGAGACACAGAATTTTTGGCGAAAAGATTAAAAAGCACCATATTTGCCAATCAAAATTTCTTACTCGAAAGTTTGAACGATTTATATCAATATCAACAAAACAAATGATTAAAAAGATAACCACAAGCATCGTACTTATATATTCGATGTTATCGTTTGCTCAACAAAGCACATCGTCACCTTATTCTTATTTCGGAATTGGAGAAACTAAATTCAGAGGAACTCCAGAGCAAAAAGCTATGGGAGGATTAGGAATTTTGCCAGACAGCACACATATCAACTTGTTAAATCCGGCTTCATATAGCAGTTTGTGGCTTACTACCATAAGTTTAAGCGGAGGAACCTCTTTCAACAAACAAACAACCAATCAAGAAAGCAGTACCTCTCAAAGAAGCTCTTTAGATCATTTAGCAATAGGGATACCTATGGGAGATTTTGGAGTAGGTTTTGGACTTAACCCTCAAACATCGGTAGGTTATAAAATACAATCTATTACTTCAGACGCGACTGCTGCAAATATGTTTACAGGAGAAGGAGGCAGTAATAGAGTTTTTGTTGGAGGAGCTTATAAAGTTACTCCAAATTTGAGTTTTGGAGTGGATGCAAGCTACTATTTTGGCGAAATAAACACCATAGGAAGAGTTTCAACTTTAGGAACGCAATATTCAACCAGACACAACAACACCATTAGAATCAATGGATTAGGATTTAACATTGGTATGATGTATAACACCAAGATTTTCGAAAAGTACAATTTATATACTAGCGCAACCTATAGCCCGGAATCTAAATTGGACTTCGAAAAAAATTCATCTATAGGAACCATAGGATATTCTCAAAATGGAACTGAATATTATGATGATTATTTGTTGTTAGATCAAGAAAACGGTAACTATACTCTCCCGAGTAAGTTTTCTGCTGGTGCAGGTATCGGAGAATTAAGAAAATGGTTAATCGGAACTGAAGTTGTTTTTTCCGGAAAAAACAATGCACTCCCACTTTCCGGAAGTTCTGTAGAATATGACAGCGAAAACGGAATGCGCTTTAGTTTGGGTGGATATTATACGCCTAAATACAATTCGTTTACAAACTATTTCCAAAGAGTTACCTATCGAGCTGGACTGCGTTACGAAAAAACAGGACTTGTTATAAACGATAAATCAATAAACGATATAGGAGTTTCTGTTGGAGCAGGTCTGCCAATAGGAAATGGTTTTTCTGACCTGACATTCGTTTTTGAATACGGAAAACGAGGAACTAAGGCAAATAATCTGGTTAGTGAAAATTATTTTAATATTACAATAGGATTGTCTATAACAGACAAATGGTTCCGTAAATTCTTATATGAGTAAAGTTTTTTTGTATATTCGTTATCTATAATAATCAGAACTTATGAAAAAAATATTTATCATAATATCTTCATTACTCGCTATAAATAGTTTTGCTCAAGACAAAACACCATGCGAGCCATTGTTTAATGATTTTGAGGATTATTACAAGAACGAATTCGACGAAAAAGCATTCCTTACCGAACAAGGAAGAGAAAAAACCATTAGTATTATTCAAAGTACAACTAAAAAGTGTCCTGATTATAACCGAAACCTCTATGTTTTTGGCGAAGAAATGCTTGTTCAAATTATCACACCCATGAATCTCGGTGAGATGCGTCAAAAATGGACACAATACTTAACAGAATTATACGATCAATACGGACAATACTTTCCTGAAACACAAAAAGAAAATGCTCTAAAAAAAATAATTGCTTTGTATAAAAACGGAGCATCTTCTTCTGAGCAAACTTATAAATCTCTGGAACAACTTTATAATTCTGACAAACAAATATTTTCGGCTGAAGCAATGCTCATTTATGCAGATATGGTGGCTTCTAAAGGTCTTACCCATCAAAACCTCTCGACTGAATACATACAAAAAACTGATGAATTAGACATTAGTATAAAAGCAAAAATTAGTGAATTAGAGAAAAAAAAATATGATGCAAACGAAAAAGAAAAAATAAAAATAAATAACGATATAGCCTCTTTACATATAGCATCAAAAAACATCTCTAACGGATTAAAAATTGCAAACATTAATTGTGAAGCTTGGAATAATTTATACAAAGAAGAGTTTGATAAAAACACCTCAAACGTATTTTGGCTCGAAAATGCACTTTCGAGATTAAGCACGTACAAATGTTCAATTAACAATGAGTTTTTTAATAAAATGGCTGCAAGCTATTATGATTTAGAAAAAAACTCAGTTTCTGCCTTTTATATGGGCAATATAGCTCAACAGCAAAAAAATTATAAACAAGCTCAAGATTACTTTATCGAAAGTGCCGAATTAGAGAAAGATAAAACAGAAAAAGCAAAACTTTATTACAGAATCGCTAACCTCTATAACACAAAAGATAAAGAACCAACCAAATTGTATTTAGAAAAAGCAATTGAAAACAATCCGGAGATGATTGAGTCTTATATCTTGTTGTCAAAACTTTACACCCAAGCAGACAAAAGCTGTTTCAATAATGACTTTGAATACAAATCAAGATTCTTTTTAGCTTCTAACACTTTAGAAAAAATAATAAAAATCAATCCAAAATACAAACCTGCTGCTGAAGGATTAATCACTAGTTACCTAAAAAATGCTCCTTCTAAAGACGAAGTTAAAAAAGCTAAAATGCAAGGAAAAACCATAAATTTTGGCTGTTGGATAAACCAACAAAT
Organism: uncultured Flavobacterium sp.; assembly: GCA_964581855.1. Lineage (GTDB taxonomy): Bacteria > Bacteroidota > Bacteroidia > Flavobacteriales > Flavobacteriaceae > Flavobacterium. The sequence goes on along the minus strand of CAZOQH010000003.1, from coordinate 22,311 downwards.
TATAGTACCCTAAGTTCGAATGGCTTATAAACAACACATAAAAAGATTATTGTTTTTTGTTTTTTTAATTACCCTGTTTGCTTGTGACAAGGATTTTAAAGAAATTCAAAAAGCTTCTAGAGTAAGCCTTACCCCTACCTCTGAAGCCGAAAACTTTGTATTAAAACATACCGACTCAGCACGCATAAAATCTATACTAAAAAGTCCGTTAGTCTATGACTATAACGGAGTGGAATTCCCTTTTACCGAATTTCCAAATGGTGTGGATATTACGATGTACGACACTAACGCTCAAAAAAGTTTTATTGTAGCAGATTATGCCATTACTTTCGCAAAATCCGATATAATTGACTTACAAAATAACGTTAAAGTTACTTCGCATTCTGGAGACGTTCTCGAAACTTCACAATTGTATTATGACCAAAAAAGAGAATGGATTTTTACAGAAAAAGATTGCAAACTTACCAATGCTAACGGAACATATTATGTTAAAGGCTTTGACGCAAAAAGCGATTTGAGTCTTGTCGAAGCAAGAAAATTTAGTGGTTCAGGAACCTTCTCAGAAAATTAATTATGATAGAAAAAAAATTCAAACTCGCTCCAGAAGATATTAAAGAGCTTGTTCCTCCGATGGGATATTGCTTCGCTTCTGACAAAATTACTATCGATGGTCTTCCGATCGGATATATGTATCGAGAAACTCCTATGGAAGAAGAAGATAGCGGATGGAGGTTTTTTTCAGGAACCGAAGACGAAGAATACATAGATGATGATAAAAATATCGAAGCCTTTGAGGTAAATGTTATTGCTAACTTTGATCAAGCAATAATTCCTTATTTGAATTCGCCTTTTGATACCGATTTCGAAAGAATTGAAGGTACAGACCAATTTGAGATCGTAACAAATTTGGACTAAAATATTAATCATGACAACACAGCAGCTCACCGAACAAATTCTATCCAAAAAATCATTTCTTTGCATCGGATTAGATGTTGATTTGAATAAAATCCCTAAACATTTATACGCTACAGAAGACCCTATTTTTGAATTCAACAAAGCCATAATTGATGCTACACATGATTTATGCGTGGCCTATAAACCCAATACTGCTTTTTATGAAGCTTATGGAGTAAAAGGATGGATCTCGTTAGAAAAAACCATTCAATACATCAACAATAATTATCCCGAAATATTTACCATTGCCGATGCAAAACGAGGGGATATCGGAAATACATCTACCATGTATGCCAAAGCTTTTTTTGAAGATTTAGGTTTTGATTCTGTTACGGTTGCACCCTATATGGGACAAGATTCGGTAGAACCTTTTTTAGAATTTAAAGACAAGCACACAATTCTTTTAGCTCTTACTTCTAACTCAGGCTCAAAAGACTTTCAAACCCTCTCCTATAATGATAAAACATTATTCGAAAACGTATTAGCCACTTCTAAAAAATGGAAAAACTCCGAAAACTTAATGTATGTAGTCGGAGCTACAAAAGCAGAATATTTTGAGCAAATCCGAAAAATTATTCCTGATAACTTTTTACTTGTTCCAGGAGTTGGAGCCCAAGGTGGAAGCTTGAAAGAAGTCTGCCAATTCGGACTAAACAAAAATGTTGGATTGCTAATTAATTCTTCTAGAGGAATCATTTATGCTTCTACTGAAGAAAACTTTGCACAAAAATCCAGAGAAGAAGCTTTTGCTATTCAACAAGAAATGCAGGCTTTTTTATAGCTTAGCTCTTAACAATCTGCAATATTAACTGCCACAGCTAAGCCTCCTTCGGAGGTTTCTTTATATTTGTGGTTCATGTCTTGTGCAGTTTGCCACATGGTTTTAACCACCTTATCAAGCGGAACTTTTACGTTCTTAGCATCTGTTGCAAGAGCTAATTCGGCTGCGTTAATGGCTTTAATAGCACCCATTGTATTTCGTTCAATACAAGGAATTTGAACCAATCCTCCAATCGGATCGCAAGTAAGACCTAAATGGTGTTCCATAGCAATTTCAGCAGCTACAGTTACTTGTTCGGGTGTACCACCTAACAATTCGCACAAAGCTCCTGCTGCCATAGCAGAAGAAACTCCAATTTCTGCTTGACAACCTCCCATAGCTGCCGAAATAGTAGCTCCTTTTTTAAAGATACTGCCTATCTCTCCTGCCACTTTCAAAAATTGTTCAATTTCTTTATCTCCTGCTTGATGGTTGTCAATTACCAAATAGTACATCAATACAGAAGGAATAACCCCTGCACTTCCGTTGGTGGGAGCTGTAACTACTCTACCCAACGAAGCATTAACTTCATTTACAGCCAATGCAAAACAACTCACCCATTTAAGGATTTCACGGAATTTAACTTCTGTTTTACGAATAGCCTGTAACCATTCTTGAGGATTTGAATAATTGGTCGAACTATTAGCCATTAGGGTTTTGTGTAAATCAAAAGCTCTTCGTCTTACATTTAGCCCGCCAGGTAAAGTTCCTTCGGTATGGCAACCAATGTACATACACTCTAACATGGTATGCCAAACTCGTAATAGTTCCTTTGAAATTTCATCATCGGTTCTAAAAACTCGTTCATTCTCAGTTACAATTTCAGAAATACTTTTATTTTCTTTAGTTGTATATGCTAATAATTCATCTGCTTTTTCAATAGGATACGGAACCTTTTTAACGTCTATCTCTGTCCCTATCCTTGGCTCCTCTTCTTCTTTTACTACAAATCCTCCACCGATAGAATAAAATGTAGAAGAATACTTTGAATCATCCTCTAAAAAAGCATGAAAAGTAAGTCCATTGGCATGAAAAGGTAAAAAAGTTTTATTAAAGACTATTTGTTTGTCAAAAATAAAAGGAATTGATTTTTGATTTCCTAAATCAAGGCGCTGCTCAGATTTTACTTTCTGAATAATAGTATCAATATCATCTACCGGAATAAATTCAGGATCGGTTCCGCTCAAACCCAAAACTACAGCCAAGTCAGTAGCATGTCCGATTCCTGTAAGTGAAAGCGAACCATACAAGTCTACCGAAACAGTTTTAATTTTTTCGAATATCTCTCTTTGACGGAGTTCTTCCAAAAACTGTTGTGCAGCTCTCCAAGGGCCTAATGTGTGAGAACTCGATGGTCCTACACCTATTTTTAGCATATCAAAAACCGAAATATATTCCATATAAAACTAATTATTAAACTTATTCTGACTATTAAAGAGAACCTAATTAAACCTAAACAAAGATACGGAAAACATTTATCAAAAAAAGGCAAAATGAATTCTGTTTATTTTTCGTAAATTTGTACTTCTTTTAAAAAAATCAGATTACTTATGTCAGACACTACAGAAAAATTAGAATGTCTTATTATCGGGTCAGGTCCTGCAGGATATACAGCAGCTATTTATGCTGCAAGAGCCGATATGAAGCCTGTTTTATATACGGGAATGGAACCCGGAGGACAACTTACCACAACTACAGAAGTAGATAATTTTCCGGGCTATCCAGAAGGAATTGATGGACCTACCATGATGCTTCAACTACAACAACAAGCCGAACGATTCGGAACCGAAGTTCGCATAGGAATGGCAACTGCTGTTGAATTTACCAAAGAAGTTGGAGGCTATCACCAAATAACCATTGATGATTCTAAAGTTATTCAAGCCAAAACGGTTATTATTTCAACTGGTGCATCTGCTAAATATTTAGGACTTCCGAGCGAAGAAAAACTTAAAGGAGGTGGAGTTTCGGCCTGTGCTGTTTGCGACGGATTCTTTTATAGAGGTCAAGAAGTAGCCATAGTTGGTGCAGGAGACACTGCAGCCGAAGAGGCAACCTATTTAGCTAAAATATGCTCTAAAGTTACAATGCTGGTAAGACGCGACGAAATGCGTGCTTCTAAAGCAATGCAACATCGGGTGAACAATACTCCAAACATTGAAGTGCTGTATAATACCGAAGTAGAAGAAGTATTAGGAGAAAATGTGGTAGAGGGAATCCGTATAATCAATAATCAAACCGGAGAGAAAAAAGAAATTCAAGTAACAGGTTTATTTATTGCAATCGGACATAAACCTAATACGGATATCTTTAAAGGACAATTAGACATGGATGATACAGGATATTTAATTACCAAACCTGGATCTACTCATACCAATATACCCGGAGTATTTGCTGCAGGAGATGTACAAGACAGCCAATATCGACAAGCTGTTACTGCTGCCGGAACAGGGTGTATGGCTGCTCTTGATGCAGAAAGATACCTCTCGTCTTTAAGCTAAAGAAGACTTCTTTTTAAAATATAAAAGTGTGATTTTTTAACACCAATGTGTTAAAGTTTCACACTTTGTTTGTTATTTAATAAAATATTTACATACATTTGGAATACTTTAAATATTAAATAACACCCTTGCCTATGCAATAAAAATACTTTTTAGAACAATTTATTAAAGATTATTAACCATCTAAAAGGTATTGATATGGCTTCAAATGTGGTTTCTGATGCTATACTTGTAAGCAAATACATTAAAGGAGATGAGTCTGCTTTAGCTTTGCTTATCGAAAGGCACCAATCCAAAATCTATGGATTTATTTATTCAAAAGTTTCTGACAGAGATATCTCTGATGATATTTTTCAGGATACATTTATGAAGGTAATTCGTACCCTCAAAACTAAATCATATAACGAAGAAGGAAAGTTTTTACCTTGGGTAATGCGAATTGCTCATAACCTTATTGTCGATTATTACAGACACAATAAGAAAATGCCGATGCAACGCGATACCGAAGAGTTTTCTGTCTTTTCTGTAATTCACGATAACGAACCTAATATCGAAACTCAAATTATTGGGCATCAGATAGAATCCGATTTAAAAAAACTAATCGAAAAACTCCCAAAAGACCAAAAAGAAGTTTTGGTAATGCGTATGTATCAAGACTTATCATTCAAAGAGATTTCTGATTTAACCGGAGTGAGCATCAATACAGCACTCGGAAGAATGCGATACGCATTGATGAACCTCAGGAAAATTATTGATAAAAAGAAGTTAATTTTAACCAATTGATACAATATTCAAAATTGATTTTGCGTTATACATATAACAAATAATTTAAACCTATGTATATGGCAAAAATCTACTCTTCAAAACCTAAGGCTTTCCGTAAAAAGAACCCTAAAAAAGAAACGGTTTCTTTTTTGTTGAATTATTCGAAATCACTTACAATAATAGAAACCCAAATCGGTAAGCTCGAAATTATTAAAAATTAAAAAACACAAAAGTCAGCTCTGCTGACTTTTGTGTTTTAGGAATACCTTCGAAGTTTCATCCTAAGATTTAAGTATATGTATGACGAAACTCCTAAAAAGTTCGACAGAATCATTGCTATTTTAATTCAATTACAGTCACGAAAAATCGTAAAAGCTCAAGAATTATCTGAACGTTTTGGAGTAAGCTTGCGCACGATTTATAGGGATATTCGAACTTTAGAATCTTCGGGAGTGCCTATTTATGGTGAGGCAGGCATTGGGTATTCTTTGGTGGACGGATACAGGCTTCCACCTATAATGTTTTCTAAAGAAGAAGCTATGAGCTTTATTACAGCCGAAAAACTGATGGAGCACTTTACCGATGCCAACCTGAGAAAACATTTTCAATCCGCTATGTTCAAAGTAAAAGCCGTTTTAAAAGATTCTCAAAAAGATTGGATCGAGTCTGTTGAATCAAAAATGAGGGTCACACCTTCTACTCATTTCTTTAACCAAAATATTCCCGATGCTCTAGAAATTTTTATCGAAAGTATTGCTGACAAAAAACAAGTAGTATTAAAGTATGAAAGTATAGAGTCTGATAAAGCTACGGAACGAAATATAGAGGCTGTCGGAATCTTTCATGAAAATAATTTTTGGTATGTATTGGGATATTGCCATTTGCGAAAAGATTATAGACAATTTCGAGCAGATCGAATTATTGCAATTTCCAGAAGCTCAAACGCATTTACTAAGCCCCATAAAAGTTTAGATTTTTACAGGCAAAAAACAAATACAGAAACCAAAAGTCTCGTTCGATTTAGAGTAGAGAAAAAAGTAGCAAAATACTTACACTTTAATCGAAAATTCTATGGTTTTATCAAAGAAATCAAGCAGAATGATTATGTCGAAATGCATTTTGAGGTCGATTATATAAGCAAAGGAATGGCTAGATGGTTTTTGATGTTTGCTGATTGGGCTGATATTATCGAACCTAAAGAATTCAAAAAAGAAGTACTACAACTCTTAGAAAAATCAAGTCAAAGAATAAAGAACTAAATCCTTAACCACTAATTATATAGAGCTAAATAGTAGCTCTATATAATTGGTAGTCCGCTTTTTATCTCTCCCAAAAATATGGAGGCTCAATACCTAAAGCTCTCAGATACACATATCCTTGCCCTCGATGATGAATTTCATTATCAACAAAATATAAGAGACTCTGAAATACAGGAAATTCATACTGCCCAAAAAGGTTGTGATTTTCTTTGAGTCTTTCTGAGGAAATTCGGTTGAAATAATCGTTAATCAAAACAGTCGATTCGTCCCATGCCTTCAAAAGAGCTGTTTTGGTTTTAAGTTCTTCTTTTTTTTCATCAAACGGGACAGAAACATTATTAATGATTTCTTTTAATCCTGGAGCTGCAATAGCCAAGAACTCTTTTGTTAATTCTGCAAACGAACGCATCCCTCCTACTGAAAACTCAAACAATTCTTTTTCAGGAAAAGCTTCGATTACTCTTCTGGTAAGATTTCTGTGTCCTTGCCAATGTGTTAAAAACTCGTTGGTTGTTAAAAATGTTGTGCTCATATTACTTATTTTTAAAAGTTAATAAGGCAAAATTAAAATCAGCAAATGACAACAGTATGTCAGTTGGTTTTTAAAATATATAACTTTCCTCTACAAAGACATTTTGTCAGTTTATGAATTCGATTTTATCAAAATTCAGACACAAATTACTATCAATTATTTATAAATTGTCTAAAAACTGACATTTTACTATTTTTTTTCTAATGGCACAAAGATTGTCAAATAGAAGTCAAACAAAACGAAATACAAAAACGAAAATTTATAAATTATGAGTAAAATAATCGGAATCGATTTAGGAACAACCAACTCGTGTGTTTCTGTAATGGAAGGTAACGAACCGGTTGTAATCCCTAATGCAGAAGGAAAAAGAACAACACCATCAGTAATTGCGTTTGTTGAAGGTGGAGAAATTAAAGTGGGTGACCCAGCTAAACGTCAGGCGGTAACCAATCCGACTAAAACGATTGCTTCTATCAAACGTTTTATGGGAAATAAATTCTCAGAAAGCAATAAAGAATCTGAAACCGTACCTTATAAAGTAGTAAAAGGAGATAACGACACACCTCGTGTTGATATTGACGGAAGGCTTTATACACCACAAGAATTGTCTGCTATGACGCTTCAAAAAATGAAGAAAACTGCAGAAGATTACTTAGGACAAGACGTAACAGAAGCAGTTATTACTGTTCCGGCTTACTTTAATGACGCTCAACGCCAAGCTACCAAAGAAGCAGGAGAAATTGCAGGACTTAAAGTTCGTAGAATTATTAACGAACCTACTGCTGCTGCTCTGGCTTACGGTTTAGATAAAGCAGAGAAAGATCAAAAAATCGTAGTGTATGATTTAGGAGGAGGTACTTTTGACGTTTCTATCCTTGAATTAGGAGATGGAGTATTCGAGGTATTATCCACTAACGGTGATACACATTTAGGAGGAGATGATTTTGACCAAGTAGTTATTGACTGGCTGGCAAGTGAATTTCAATCAGAACAAGGTGTTGACCTTAAAAAAGACCCAATGGCTCTTCAAAGATTAAAAGAAGCAGCTGAAAAGGCAAAAATTGAACTTTCGTCATCTACTCAAACCGAGATTAACTTACCTTATATCACCGCAACAGCTGCAGGACCACAACACTTAGTTAAAACATTAACTCGTGCCAAGTTCGAGCAATTGTCAGATGATTTAGTAAGACGTTCGATGTTGCCTTGTGAAAAAGCATTAAAAGATGCAGGAATATCAAAATCAGATATCGATGAGGTTATTTTAGTAGGAGGATCGACTCGTATTCCGAAAATTCAGGAAGAAGTTGAAAAATTCTTTGGTAAAAAACCTTCAAAAGGAGTTAATCCGGATGAAGTTGTAGCTATCGGAGCTGCTATCCAAGGAGGAGTTCTTTCGGGAGACGTAAAAGATGTGTTGCTTTTGGATGTTACTCCTCTTTCTTTAGGTATTGAAACTATGGGTGGAGTAATGACTAAGCTTATTGAGTCTAATACGACCATTCCTACCAAAAAATCTCAAGTTTTCTCAACAGCTGCCGACAATCAACCATCAGTAGAAATCCACGTGCTGCAAGGAGAAAGACCAATGGCTAACGATAATAAAACTATCGGACGCTTTCATTTAGATGGAATTCCGCCTGCACCAAGAGGAGTACCTCAAATTGAAGTAACTTTTGATATTGATGCTAACGGAATCATTAAGGTTTCGGCAACAGATAAAGGAACAGGAAAATCGCACGATATCAGAATCGAAGCATCATCAGGACTTACTCCCGAAGAAATCGATAGAATGAAAAAAGAAGCTGAAATGAATGCTGAAGCTGATAAAAAAGCAAAAGAAACAGCTGATAAAATCAATGAAGCAGACGGAATGATTTTCCAAACAGAAAAGCAATTAAAAGAGTTTGGTGACAAACTTTCGGCTGACAACAAAACAGCTATTGAAACTGCTTTAGAAGAATTGAAAAAAGCATACGAAACAAAAGACATAGCTACTATTCAGCCTGCACTTGACAAAATCAACGAAGCTTGGAAGAATGCTTCAGAAGAGCTTTATAAAGCACAAGCCGAGCAGCAAACAGAAGCTCAACAAGCTGAACCACAACAAGCAAGTGGTGACGGAGCTCAAGATGTAGATTATGAAGAAGTAAAATAAGATTTGCTATATTGATTATAATGCAATATAAAAGGTTGCCTGAGGTTCAGGCAACCTTTTATTATTAATACAAGTTATAGAGATTCAGTTGTTTTTAAACGAAACATTATCATAAAAATAACTACTTTTGCAGTATCAAATAGAGAATATAATATGATGCAATCAATGACAGGGTTCGGGAAAGCAACCTTACAACTCCCAACAAAAAAAATTACAGTTGAAATAAAATCACTTAACAGTAAAAACCTTGATTTAAACGTTAGAATCCCTTCTACTTATAGAGAAAAAGAATTTGCCTTACGAAACCTTATAGTCCAGAAAATAGAAAGAGGAAAGGTAGATTTCTCAATTTATTCCGAAATTACAGCCGAAGAAACATCTTCAAAAGTAAATGCTCCTATCGTAAAGGAATACATCAGACAAATGCAAGAAATATTACCTGACGCAGATGCAACAGAATTGATGAAGATGGCTGTGAGAATGCCAGATGCATTAAAAACCGAACGCGACGAAATAGATGAAAACGAGTGGAATGAGATTCAAAAGGTAATTAAAGAGACCCTCGATTCTTTTTCAAATTTCAGAAAATCAGAAGGTAAAGTTCTCAGCAATGATTTTGAACAACGCATTGAAAAAATTCGCGCGTTTATGAATGAAATCATATCGTTTGACCAAGATCGTATAGAAACGGTCAAAACAAGATTAAGAGATGCGCTAAATAGTTTGAATATGACTATAGACGAAAATCGATTCGAACAAGAGCTTATTTATTATCTCGAAAAGTATGATATAACAGAAGAGAGAACTCGTTTAGAAAATCATTTAAACTATTTTTTGCAAACCATGAGAACCGAATCTTCTAGCGGAAGAAAATTAGGGTTTATATGTCAAGAAATAGGTCGAGAGATAAACACAATGGGATCGAAATCGAATCACTCTCAGATGCAAAAATTAGTCGTTCAGATGAAAGACGAACTAGAAAAAATAAAAGAACAAGTACTCAACGTACTTTAAATCACCTTTAAATTACCAATAAGGATCAGGCACTCTTTCTATTGTAGGTTCCTCTTCTTCTTTGCTATCTTTATTTCGTTGCTTTCCTCTGCGTTTAATGAATTCGAGATATTCGTTATTAAAGTCAGAATCTACATCGAATAATGTTTCGGGAGTCAAGGCTTCTTCCTCTCTTCTTTTTTTCGGAAATATTTTTGAGGTTAATTCACTAAACGAGTCAAAATCTACTTCCCAGGTTAAACCTAACCCTTGCGTATAACCTATTCCTTCTCCAAAATAATTAATATCGTTTTCGCGGTTAAAAACCCTAGCATTCAGGGTTCTATCTTCGTTTAATCGAATTAGGATTTCCACATTTCCGACCACAACAGATTGTTGAGTACCTCCAACCGGAACTCCTAATCTTCCGTTAATGGTAATATCTTCGTTTATTTCGGTAGTCAGCGACATATTAAAACGGTCTGAGTCATCAAAATCTCGAGTTCTATTCGGATCTCGGTTGGCTACCGTATAATCTACCCCTATTTGAAACACACTATTGTCATCTAATATCAAATTATTAAATATATTGCTTGCAGTTTCGGTTAGGCTACCCGCTAAGGCTCCTGAACCCATTCCTTGACTTCCTAAAAAGTTACGAGTGGCTAATAGTGCGAATGCTTGTGTTCTTCGCGTATCTGCATCAGAGAGTTTATATTGAATTTCTGATTGTAAAACCGAACTAACACTAGGGAAAGTAATATCAAAATCGGGCTCCTGAAAAGCCTCGAGCGTTCCTTTGATGTCAATGATTAGGTTTACAGGTATTTTTTGATTAAAAGACGGATTATCAAGTAAAACTGCCGGGTTTGCTTCTGTAGTATAAACTCCCTGAATATTTAAATTGGCTAAAAGTGGGTTTCCGCTCCAAGTGATTGTTCCTCCTCTTTTTACATTAAATTCCTTTTTAATTAGTCCACCATACCTAAAATCATATTGTCCTTCTTCTACTGTAAAAATTCCGTTCATCGTAAAACGTCCTAACGTATTAATATCGAGTTCTAAAACTCCGTTACCACGTCCTCCGCGAATTGCGTGTCCTGTATCTCTATCAATAATAATATCAATAGCTGCATCAGGAGTTACGTTCAGATTTAGTTTTAACTCTAATCCGGTAGTTACAAATCGATTCTCGATACCTACTTCATTACTATATTTTTCTTCTGGAGTTAAAAATTTAATATACGAGGCCTCTCCTGCTGATTTAGAGCCTCCAACCGGAATATAAATATGAGTCCCTTTTTCAGAAGTTACATCTGCACTTATGACTAACCCTGAAGTGGGTCCTTGAATAGAAGCACTTCCTTTAATAAATGCAGTGCCATAATACATCGTATCGTCCGAATCTTCAGTGTCTAATACCAATAATCTGTTAGAGCTTAAGTCTAAATCCAATACCCAATCCGAAAATAACTTATGATTAATTACTCCATTCAGACTGCCTTCTGTTCTATATTTTGTATCTGTTAGGTTGATATGCCCTAATAAAATTTGTTTTTCGGTCAAATCAACTATAGAATTGTCATCAAAATCAAAATCTGTATTCAGATAAGCTATTTTCATTCCGGCTTTATCCAAGAATATTCTTCCGTTGATCTCAGGATTTTTAAGATTTCCGCTAACGGTAGTTCGTCCGGTCGCTAATCCTCGTATATTAGTCATAACCTCTCCTCCAAACTCACTAAACGGACTAATATCTAGAGAGTTCATCCGTATGTCCAATTCGGTCATTGTATTTTTACCTACTATTTCAATATCTCCTTCGACCGAAAAAATATCTTCATCTTGGTCAAACAAATACATATTGACTCCAAATTTTCGGAAAGTATCATCTCCTTGAACGTCCATAGACAAATCACCAAGTTTGATATCGTTTATGGCAAAACCTTCTACTTCTAATGATGATACAGGCTTATAAATATTCTTATCTTGCTTAAGGTTAACGTGACCATTTAAAATCCCTTCTAAACTTAATTTGTCAATATAAGGAGTGATTTTTGACAAATCGACATCCCTAAAATTCAAATCCAAATCTTTGTAATCTGTTCCTCTAACAATTCCACCAAATTGCACAAATTGATTATTGTGTGAGAGTCTAAAATTATCTACCGTAAAATCATTTATTGATCTATTTAAGACAATTCTACTGTCTTGGCTATCCTCTTCGTTTAGATACCATAAATAATCTTTAAAATAAAGCTCCGATTTTTGAAAACCTACAATCGAATTTTGTTCTTTATCAATGGTGTAGTATAAGTTCAAATTATAAAAATCTTGTTCTTTACTTCCTCCTTTGAATTCCGTTCTGAAGTATAACGTATCGTTGTGTTTTACGTTGATCATTCCAAAATCCGAAATTTTGTAATGCTTGTTACTAATGCTATCCATCTGAACATACGCATTAAAGAGTGGATTTTTGTTGTCTATCTGAAAATCAATTTTATGCACTGTACTCTCTCCTATTTCTAAGGTTGGAGTAACAAAATTCACCCTAAATATCTCTTGGTCGGGGTTGATATTCCCTCGAATAGACGTATTGTTTCCGAAAGAAATTTGCGGAAAAAATACTTCTACAATTTTATTGTATATCGAAAAGTTAAACCTTAAAAACTGTCTTTCTTTGATGGAATGAGGCGAATAATTGGTATATAAGCTTCCTAATGCGTTTTCAAAAATCTTAGGTAATTCTGAATAGCTAAATCTTCCGATAACTGTTCCTTCTATAATATCTGGTGAGTTGATAGCAATCATTCTGACTCTATCTTGATCAAAAACAGAAGTTACATTAAAGTCTTCGAAAAAATAAATATCGTTTTGGTTTTGATACGAAGCGTTCGCAAAATTTAATTCTCCACTAATATCGTCTAAAGAGTTTCCTTGTCCTTTAAACTTGATATTTCCCTTTAGAATCGAAATAGAATCTCTTTCAACCAATTTAAGCTTATTCAAATCCGCATAATCCACTTGAGCTTCAAAGTCATAGTGTTTGATTTTGGAAGTTAAATCTAACAATCCATCAAACGAAAGTTTGACATTGTCATCATCCAAGTGTACTTCACCCTGAAAATAAGGTTGTTTCAATTCTCCGTTTACTAAAATTTTGCGGTAGGTGTATCCGTTAAAGTAAAAAGAAGAAATATCTCCGTCTATATGAGTATTTACAGTTTCTTGGGTAAAACCTTTCCCATTTGCGATAAGATGAGCTGTAATTTTTCCTACGGATTTTGTATTTAACATTTTGCCTAAATCAAAATTCTGCGTAGTTAAATCTCCCTGATACGAAGTATTATCCGAATCAGAAATATTTTGCATTTTTAAATCCGTAGTTAAATTTCCTATTTGTGTAACGATATTTGACTTTAAGTCTAAATCACTTTTGGTCAGTCGCATCTGTCCAGTAAGAATTACATTTCCTAAGTTATCTAACTGTTCAGGTAATTTATCACCTAAAACATTAGGAAGCAATTCTTTAAGAGATTTATTTGAAGTATTTAATTCGGCTATATCTCCTGAAATTGTAAAACCTCTTTCTTGTACAGCTGTAATGTTTTTGAAGTTTAAATCTCCACTCAAAATCATTTTAGAGTCCGAAAGAAACAAATCTTGGGCTAAAAAATCGTTAAGGGTTCCGTCTGCTTTAACACTAAAATCATAGATTTTGTTTTGCACCAATTCAGGATAAAAGAAATAAATGTCATTACTTGCAAGCTTGCTTCCTTTTTCGAAGTTTACGTCCATAACGACTTTGTCTGTAAATTCTGATAAATCCCCTCTGTTGTAATTTAAAACAATAGCTCCTACTAGATGTGTTTTCTCTTTGGTTTTTGCATCTAAATCCAGAATGTGTATTTGATTGTCCGAATACTTTATTTTTCCGGTTAAGTTTTCTACAAAAACACCTGTATGATATTGAAAAGAGAACAGTTCCGAATCAGCTGTGATAACATCTCCGTTAATAGAGAAGTCGTTTAATTCTGCATTTAATCTTGTAAAATCAACACTTACGGGAGTTTCTTTATTCTTATCTTCAATTTTAAAACGACCGTTGATAACCTTTAGATTATCTGAGGTTAGTATAAAAGGCTTTCCGGATTTGGGTTGGTCGCTTTCTAATTTTTCGACAAAAATATTGATGTTCGAGTTTTTTTCTCCCTTATACGTGGTCAGATAAAACGTCAGATTATCGGCTGTAAGATCTCCGAAGATTAAATCTCCTTTAATCGCTCTACCAACGCTTAAGACTTTAGTTTGAATATTCTTCGAATAAATAAGCGTATCTTGATGGTGGTCTTTGATGAGAACTCCTCTGAGCTTTACGCCTCCAAATACCGAAATAGCAACCTTTTCTACACTAATATCGGCTTGTGTGGATTTTCGGAGTTCTTTAGTCACAATTCCACCCACAAAAGTTTGTACCGGAGGAAGAGTAAGTAATATTCCTAAAAGCAATATCAATAGGAGAAGTCCTACAAAAATACGAATTACTATTTTTCTAAATTTTTTGATACTGCTAAAATGTTTACTTTTGTACTGCAAATATAATTCAATTTAGCCATGGATGTCACAGATTGAGTTGGAATTATTTACATCAACTTCCATACAAATCAGTGAAAATGACTAAAAAACATAAACAACTCAAATTCCGTTCCGTTTTATGGACAATCATCCTGTTTTTTTATTGGCAATCGAAAGTTCATGTGACGATACCGCTGCAGCTGTCCTTTGTAACGATAAAATCTTATCAAATATTGTAGCCAATCAAAGTGTGCACGAACAATACGGAGGCGTTGTTCCGGAATTGGCTTCCAGAGCTCACGAAAAAAACATTGTTCCTGTTGTTCATCAGGCTTTGCAAAAAGCCGGAATCACCAAAGAGCAGCTTTCTGCCATTGCTTTTACCCAAGGTCCGGGGCTTATGGGGTCACTTTTGGTAGGTGGAAGTTTTGCCAAATCGTTAAGTCTGGCTTTAAATATTCCACTTATTGGAGTCAATCACATGCAAGGACATATTTTAGCTCATTTTATTGACGAAGAAGGTTTTGACAAGCCTGAATTTCCGTTTTTGGCAATGACCATTAGTGGAGGACACACACAAATCATCAAAGTGACTGATTATTTCGAAATGGAAGTCATCGGAGAAACAACCGATGATGCTGTAGGAGAAGCTTTTGATAAAAGTGCGAAAATTCTCGGACTTCCCTATCCTGGAGGACCTTTGATTGACAAATATGCACAATTAGGAAATCCTGTTTTTGAGTTTACCAAACCCAAAGTGGACGGTTTAGACTTTAGCTTTAGCGGACTCAAAACACAGATTTTGTATTTCGTTCAAAAACAAACCAAAGCCAATCCGAATTTTATTGAAGAGAACTTACACGATATCTGTGCTTCTATCCAACATATTATCATCGAAATCATAATGGATAAGCTAAAACAAGCTGTAAAAGAAACAGGAATTAACCAAATTGCCATTGGAGGTGGTGTTTCAGCTAATTCGGGAATCAGAAAAACACTCAAAGAAGCAGAACAAAAATACGGCTGGAAAACCTTTGTTCCGAAATTTGAATATACAACCGATAATGCAGCAATGATAGGAATTACAGGTTATCTGAAATACAAAAAAGGAATGTTTGATGACGTTTCGATTGTGAGTAAGGCTAGAATGGAGATTTGATTATCTTATTGATTTATGTAATAATTTGACTATTTTTACAAAAAAACAACATTTTAATTAACTATAAAAGAGATGATTTATGAAAAAAATTACTTTAAGCATTATTTTGTTTTCGTGTTTCGATTTTGGATTTGGACAAGTACAGTATTCAAATTATTTAGATGATACTTCGGAATGGAGGTATTATTATGGTGGCTGGAATGGTATTAGTGGAGGTTTTTCAATGTATATAACCAAATATTTTGACGGGGTTGAAACTATTAATGGAATTGTGTATTATAAGGAATATTCTTCTATTATCAATAATGATACATCTTTTACTGGAGAAGCCATAACAGAAACAAGTATATCAGGACCAAAATATATTAGAGAAGATAGTTCAGGTAAATTTTATATACTAGGTATAGAAGATAACACAGAATATATATATTTTGATAATCAAGAAATTATTGATGCTCAAATAGGAGATGTTTTCCCTGTTTTAGAAGCTTATTGTAATGTTGAGTCTATTGAGACAATTTATTTAGGTTCAGTTCCTTTAAAAAAAGTAAATGGAAGTATATATGGTTCTGATAGAGGAAGTTTAGAAGGAGTCGGAAAAATTGGTTATGCCTGCTCAACTGGGATTGAAGTAAATGGAGGATTAGTCTGTTATACTAAACAAGGAATAAACATTCAATTTAAAGAAATTGATTGTGACTCATTTCCAGTACCAAACAGAGTAAATTTATCTGTAAATCCAGAAATTAGTTCTATGAGTAAAGTACAAGTTTATCCTAACCCAACAGATGGAATTTTAATCATTGATTCAGATTCACAATCTATGATTATAAATTATTTTATCTTAAATTTAAATGGGTCTATAGTTAAAAATGGAAATATAGGACAAAACTATACCGAAATTAATATATCTGATTTAAGTAATGGGATCTATTTTCTTAAAATAGAAAATGAAAATTCAACAGAATTTAGAAAAATAGTAAAAAAATAAATGTTTTTTTTTAAATTATTTTATCCATTAATTTAATGAATTAAATGAGAACAACCACTTCTCTATTTATCGAAAATCCAAAGGAATTTAAAGAACAAATGCTGAATTGGTCAAATCAGTTCAGAGAAGTCGTGTATTTGGATAGCAACGATTATCCTCAAAAGTATTCGTCTTATGATATGGTTTTGGCTGTTGAGGCTTTTACTTCCATAAAAACTGATTATTTTGATGCTTTTAGCAAGCTGAACGAATATTATCAGACCACCAAAGATTGGCTTTTTGGTTATTTGTCGTATGATTTAAAGAATGATACAGAACATTTAAAATCAGATAATTTTGATGGATTAGAATTTCCGGATTTGTTCTTTTTTCAACCTAAAAAATTATTCCTTCTCAAAGGAAACGAGCTGGAAATCCAGTATTTAAAGATGGTTGATGATGAGGTTGAAGAGGATTTTCAGGAAATAGTCGAAAGTCAAAAGTCAAAAGTCGGAAGCACTAATAAAACTGAATTCTCCATAAACCAACGTGTTTCTAAAGATGATTATCTTAAAAAAGTAGGTAAAGTACTAGAGCACATTCAAAGGGGTGATATTTATGAAGCTAATTTTTGTATGGAATTCTATACCGAAAATGCTATAATCAATCCGTTAGAAACCTATAAAAAGTTGAATCAAATTTCGCAATCGCCTTTTTCGCTGTATTTCAAAAACCAAAATCAGTATGTTTTGTGTTCTTCTCCCGAGCGTTATTTGAAAAATGAAAACGGAAAAATTATCTCTCAACCTATCAAAGGAACTTCCAAAAGATTTGAAGATTCGGAATTGGATAACCGTTCAAAAATAGAGCTTCAACAAAACCCAAAGGAACGTTCAGAAAACATTATGATAGTGGATTTGGTTCGCAATGATTTATCCCGAACAGCCGAGAAATCATCTGTAAAAGTCGAAGAACTTTGCGGAGTATATTCCTTTAAACAAGTGCATCATTTAACCTCTACTATCACTTCATATAAGAAAACTGAAAGCTCTGTTATTGAGGTTGTTGAAAAATGTTTTCCGATGGGGAGTATGACCGGAGCACCCAAGATTTCGGCCATGCAAATTATCGAACAACAAGAAGCTACCAAGCGCGGAATCTACAGTGGTTCTATCGGATATTTTACTCCCGACGGAGATTTTGATTTTAATGTAGTTATCCGAAGTATTTTGTATAATTCGGAAAACCAATATTTGTCATTCTCTGTTGGAAGCGCCATTACGGCTCAATGTAATCCTGAACAAGAATATGAAGAATGTATGCTCAAAGCCAAAGCTATGAAGGAAGTTTTACAGAACTAACAAGATGATGGATTCGTTAAACTCAGACATTGGTTTCTAAATCCTTAATATAGTCTTCGTATTCATAAAAAAAACGCTCAAAAGCATCCATTTTTTCGTAATAAAAGCTGTAGATTTCTTCCCAATTATTTTTATTGTGAAAGCTTATATCATCTTTTTCAACCCATATTTTCGAAATTTCTTTTCCGTTGTCTAACACAAAATGTTCGTCAAATAATATATCCGGAAGAAATTCATCTTTTAAAATTGTTTTTAAAGACTCTATTTTCTGAAAATAGATTTTACGCAATTCTAAATCTTTATTTTCAATTGCTAAAAGAACCTCTATACGCCTGTTATCAAGGTAAAACTTAAAGGAGAAATCTTTAATTTTAGTGTTGTGTAAAAGCCATTTTCGTGGATATTCTTGCGAAAAAGTTGTCCAAAACTCTCTTTTTAACTCCTTTGCTTCTTCTTTACTATACATTTTTTTTTACTTTTATAAAACCAAAACAAATCAAGTCATGAATTTCAACCTGTTTCTGAATAATCTGCCAAAAATACAAAATGCTCCTCTATTAGCCACGGAATCTCATCTGAAAATGGCTCCTATGGAACGCATCACTATGCTTAAACAGTGGGATTATTCGACTCTCACTCCTAAAAAAGCAGGTGTTTTAGCGTTATTCTACCCTAAAAAAACAGAAACCTATTTAGTATTGATAATTCGTACTCCACGTGGTATTCATTCTTCTCAGGTAGCATTTCCGGGTGGAAAATTTGAAGAGGAGGACAGAGACTTAGCACACACAGCGGTTCGCGAAACCGAAGAAGAAATCGGAATTTCGCAGAAAGAAATAAACTTAATAACTCATTTGTCCGAAATCTATGTTCCTCCAAGTAATTTTTTGGTTTATCCACATATCGGGCATTTAGATTTTGAGCCTAAATTCACTCTTCAACAGGATGAAGTTTCGGATATAATTGAAGTGTCTTTAAACGATTTTTTAAACGCCAAAATTGTCACTCACAATATTAAGGCGAGTTACAGTAATTTTGTAGGAGTCCCGGCATATATGGTTAATGGCAAAATAGTTTGGGGGGCTACTGCTATGATTTTAAGTGAATTAAAAGACGTATTGATAAAAAGCTTGTTTGATAAATAAAAAAAGAGAGAACTCTGAGTCCTCTCTTTTAGGTATTTAATTACTAATTCAAAATTAAAAATCTCTGTTGATATCCCAAGATTCTAAATATTCAGCTACTCGTTTAACAAATTGTCCTCCTAAAGCTCCATCCACTACTCGGTGGTCGTAGCTGTGTGATAAAAACATTTTCTGACGAATTCCGATGAAATCTCCTTCTGGAGTTTCGATAACTGCAGGAACCTTACGAATTGCTCCAAGAGCTAAAATACCTACTTGAGGTTGATTGATGATGGGTGTTCCGAATACGCTACCAAAAGTTCCTACGTTGGTAACTGTGTAAGTTCCTCCTTGCGTATCATCTGGTTTTAGTTTTCCGATTCGAGCACGGTTAGCCAAATCGTTAACTGCTTTAGCCATTCCGACCAAATTCAATTGATCTGCATTTCTGATTACCGGAACAATTAAGTTTCCGTTCGGAAGTGCAGCTGCCATTCCAAGGTTAATATTTTTCTTTTTGATAATATAATCTCCGTCAACCGAAATATTCATCATCGGGAAGTCTTTAAGAGCCTTAGCAACAGCTTCCATAAAAATCGGAGTAAAGGTCAATTTTTCTCCTTCTCGCTTTTCGAAAGCTCCTTTAACCTTGTCTCTCCATTTTACAATATTAGTCACATCAACTTCAATAAACGACTGAACGTGAGCCGAAGTCTGAACCGATTGAACCATGTGATGCGAAATAAGTTTACGCATTCTGTCCATTTCAATAATCTCGTCCTGACCATTTACAGAAACCGGAGCAGCTTGTTTTGCAGGTTCAGATTTTGGTTGAGATGCTATAGGCTTAGAAGCTTCAGTTACAGCTTGTACTGGTGCTGTTCCTCTGGTTTTGATGTATTCTAAAATATCGTTTTTAGTAACTCTTCCTTCTTTTCCGGTTCCTTTGATTCCTTCTAATTCAGCAAGCGAAACGCCTTCTTCTTTTGCTATATTTTTGACAAGCGGAGAAAAGAATTTATCAGAATCTTCGAAATTGGTTTCAACGGTTTGTTTAGCAGTTTCAACTGTTTTAGCCACTTCGGCAACAGCAACGGTTTCTTGTTGTGCAGGTTCAGAAACTCCTGTGGCTTCTCCTTCTGTTTCGATAATTGCAATAGTCTGACCTACTTGCACTAAATCGTCTTTTTGAAATAATTTTTCAACCAATATACCTGAAACCTCAGAAGGAACTTCACTATCTACCTTATCGGTCGCAATTTCGAGAACCATTTCATCTGCCTCTATCTTGTCTCCAACCTCCTTAAGCCAGTTTGTGATAGTCGCTTCTGCTACGCTTTCTCCCATTTTAGGGAGTTTTAATTCAAATCGTGCCATATAATAAATTGTGCTATTTATAAGTTGCGAATTTACACTATTATTTGAAAAACTGAAAATTTAATATCCGAAAAAATATTTTTTGTTTTTTGAATAATTTTCATTCAAATAAAGCTTTAAGGCATAATTTTTAAAATATATTTTGTTAGATTAAAAAAAAGTAAGAATTACTCAATAATCAAAACCTCTCCTTTGTCATTTTTACTATTGCTTCCGATTAAGAAATCTGAACCTTTAGGCTTGATTTTGAAATAAGTAGTCGGATGATTATATTTTTGCATTTTTGAAAGAATATCCTTGTAAGGAAGAAAATTTTCGTCAAACACAATCAGGTTAGTGTCTCTATTAGTGAGTTTTATATGGTTTAAATCACTTACTTCCTTTATTAAAATGATTTCTTTAGACAAAAGGTTTTGGATGGATTTCTTTAGTTCAACAGAATCTGAAACCAAAAAACAGTTTGTATAATTGATACTGAGGGATTTTTTTTTGTTTAAACTATTTAGAACAGAAAATATCTTAATCCCTATATCGGTTATTAAATCAAATAAAAAGTTGGTTTTAAAATGCTTTTTATAAAAGATTTTCATCGCTCCGTAAAAGCGGTTGAGATACACCTTGTCTTTGTTGGTACTTTCTCCCTTATAATGAAGTACCGTAGTTTGTCCGAAATAATAGTTATCAAATCCTTGCTTCAAAAATCGGTACGACAAATCAATATCTTCTCCGTACATAAAGAAATCTTCGTCAAAACCTTTTAAATCGATGTATTTTTGTCTTTCGACAAACATAAAAGCTCCTACAAACACATTTGCTTTTCCTATTTCGTCTTCTGATAAATGATTAGCGTAATAGTGTTTGGATTGCCCAAGCATTTTTAATAACGAAATCTTAGGAGTAGGTATGTTTCGCTTGCTTTCGGGCAAAAACGCTCCTGTTCCGTCAATGAGTTTACAGCCTACAATTCCGAGGTTTTCTTTGGATGTGGAAAATTCCAAAAGTTTGGTAAACGTATCTTCCGAAACAACCGTATCAGGATTCAGGATGCATAAATATTTTCCTTTGGCTCGGGCTACTCCGATGTTATTTCCTTTCGGAAAACCTGTGTTTTCTGTGTTTTCGATAAGAATAACATCAGGAAAAAGTTTTTTGACCATTTCGCAACTATCATCTTTCGAAGCATTATCTACAACAATAATCTCGGAATCAATACCTTCAAGAGCTTTTTGAACACTTAAAAGACATTGCTCCAAAAAATAACGTACATTATAATTGAGAATTAGTACTGATAGTTGCATTTCACAAAAATAAGGAATTCAGAGTAACAAAAGAACGACAAGTGGAAAAGAAAATAACACAATATAAAATAGATGAGTTTTTATAGCTTAAACAAATCAAAAATAGCGCTATATTGTATTAAAAAGCTCTTGCA
The DNA here is from genome assembly GCA_964581855.1 of uncultured Flavobacterium sp. Classification (GTDB taxonomy): domain Bacteria; phylum Bacteroidota; class Bacteroidia; order Flavobacteriales; family Flavobacteriaceae; genus Flavobacterium. Next base: position 334 of record CAZOQH010000003.1, on the reverse strand, counting down.
AAAGTCGATATTTTTTTATAATATTTGTTGCCATTAACACAAAATACTATGAATCTCAAACAACAAATCGAGTGGAACGAATGGTTAGAACAATATCTTCTGCAACAAGGTATTTTGATGTTTGATTGGAAAGCAGCCGATGAAGCAGAAAAAGAAAGAATAAGCAAAATGACGCTCGAAGAACAAGAGGAAGAACTCTCAAGAGCGGTTCGAGAATTAGAAGCTTTGTATGGTGTTGATGACGATGATTATGAGGATTTTAGTGATTTTGAGGATGAGGATTTTGATTTTGAAGATGATGAGAATAATTTCGAATAACATTTATTTTTACCTT
>CAZOQH010000002.1:0-41156 GCA_964581855.1 uncultured Flavobacterium sp. | reverse complement strand
TTCTGCCTTTGGCAGAAAGCGAATTCGGGTTTACTTCATAATCTAAAAGTACTTCAGGCAGGTTTTCAGCCTTAAATTTTTGAATCGCATTAAAGTAAAAAGCATAGTCTTCTCCGTTGCGCTTATATTTTTCAGGGAAAAAACCTATTTCTTTTATAATGTCAACATAAAAAATAGTAGTTGAGTTGATAAAAGTACTGTTCAGGTACATTTTTCTTTTGATTTGGTCAAAGCTCGTAGGGTGTTTTAGCACAAACAGTAGATTGCCGTTCATGTCAACCATATTTCCCCATGTTCCCAATATTTTAACCTCAGGATTTTGGGCTAAATAATCCAGTTGTTTTTTATAACGGTTTGGATGGTTCAGGTCTCCACAATCGAGTCTTCCTGTGAGCGTGTAACCTAATTCTATTATTTTTTCGAGCCCGATGTTGGTTGCTTTTCCTACTCCGACATTCTCAGGCAGCAATTCCAAAAAAACCTTTCCACCGTTATAAATAGACCTTAAGTGTTCTAAATCAGGTTTTTGAGAACTTCCATCATCGACAATCAAAACATCAATATCGATATCTTCTTTAATTGAAAGTAATGAAGCCTCCAAACCCGAAGGATTGTTGTAATGGCAAATGAGAGCTATAAAAGCAGCATTCATATTTAGTAATTAGATTTATAAAATACTTTTCGGTAATATAGGTAATTACTCAGGTTAGCAATAACAAACGCTCCTAACATAGCCAAAATTAAACCGTGATCTCCAATAATAACTATGGCAACATAGCCCAAAATAACCATCATCAAAGCAGCATACAAATGTGATAAAAATAGCGGATAGGTTACTTCTTTGACTTTTAGGGCAATTGCTATCGGTTTTGTAGAAATAGCGATAAGTTGTGTGAGCCACATAATGATAATATACACCAATCCATCACCATAACTATCTTGGTAATAAAGCGTATATATACCATACATAAACGGAATTACAAGCAGATAAATCAGAAGGGTTTTCTTAAAATGACTTTTGTAAATATTTTCAGTAGCTACCGGAATAGAATTTTCGGCAACCACTGCTTTTTCGGTAAATAAAGGTGTCAAATAATTTTCCATTGCGACCATTAGAATGGTAAAAATACCAAACAAATTTTGAATGGTTCTGGTCTTGGCAATGACAAAATCAGATACTCCTAAAACGCTCCCGTAAATATAAATTCCTTGTGTATAAACCCAAAAAGACACACTTCCTAATAAAATCCATTTAGAATAGTGAAAATGGGTAGTGAAAATATCTTTGTTGTATGAAAAATTAGTAGCTGTTTTGCCTTTGAAATTCACCTGAGTAGATTTCGAAAAAACAAAAAAGGCAAGTGTTATAACCACCATACAAAGCAGATAAGACAAGGTATATATAATCAAAATCAGCTCGAGTGTCAGTTGTTTTTTATATAAAAATATTCCTCCAAAAAAAAGAAGGTTTACCAGTACAGACGAAATCGGAGCATAAATCAGTGAGGTCGATTTGGTTGAAAAAACAAATCGTTTGAGCATATCGGTAGCAGACATCCCGACAATTACCAAAAAGAACAACCAAAAAGGAGAATTAGGTATTTGCTTTTCTAAAAAAAAGAATTCGGACAGGGCAAGTAAAAAGGCGAAAAAAACCAGCAAAACACTGTTTGAAAACAGGTAATTAAACTGCGTATTGCTCCATCTTTTTGTTGCAAAAACCAACATAGGTGAAGAGAAAACGGCAGTTAAAATAGTGTTTGCCAAGGTGATATAACCAAACAATACAACAAATTGACTGAACAAACCCTCAGATAAAAAGCTCGACAGGAAGAAAACAGCTCCAAAATTCATTACAGACACAAGTGCCTGATCTGAAAGGATATAATATTTGTCTGAAAAAAATCTTTGAAAATAACGCATAAAATATTCACCTCAAAACAACAAGATGTATGTCATAAAACGTGCCTTCAAAGCTAAGTATAATAATTATATTAGAGGATAAAAGGGATAATTAATTTAAATTTTCGTTAATAATACGTAACTTTGAAAGCTACTAAAACTTGAGGAAGAATCTTAAATGAAAGACACAATAAAAAAGCTAATCGGTAGGAATAAAGAGACTTCTGTTTATAGATTTAGCTCTATGCTCTATAAAAAATATGCTCCTTATCTCACTGTTTTCACCAATATGTTTTATGACTTGTATTTTTTCTGCAGGCATTCTAATGTGTTTTCGGTAAATACGATTCAAAAAGCAGAAGCAAAAATTATCCTCGATTACCACTCTATCGAAAAGGGATTACTTCACAAAAACTTGCGTTTGGGCTTTGGTAAAGAAAAAGTGATTCGCCTTCAGAAATACCTTAACGATAAAAAACTACAACAGTGTATTAATTTGTCTCAAATTGAAGTGGGCTATAAGGTAATGTGTGAATATTACGAACTCCATCAAGAGTACAATTTTGATATTTCTGATTATTTTCCTGAACAGACTTATTTGAATTATAAGAATTACTTGGGAGAGAAGTATAACAAAGACTTTAAAGGGTATTTTGATTTTACTGCTACAGGTTATTTTACCCCTACGACAGCTTCGTTCGAACAGTTTTCCTATTCCAGAAAAAGCGTTCGTAACTTTTCATCTGTTCCTGTAAGTGATGAATTGATAGAAAAAGCCATTCAGCTGGCAGGCAATGCTCCTTCGGTATGCAACAGGCAACCTTCAAGAGTATATTATGTCAAAGACAAAAAGAAAATAGACCAAATATTAGAACTGCAGGCAGGCTTGGAAGGTTATTCTAAAGACATTAATCAACTTTTGGTCGTAACGGCTGATGTAAATTATTTTTATTTAGTAGGCGAACGCTATCAGCACTATATAGATGGGGGATTGTTTTTGATGAATCTACTCTATGCTTTGCACTATTATAAAATTGCTGCATGTCCTGCCAATTGGGCTAAAGAGAGATCTGACGAAAAAAAGATTAAAATGTTGATTCCTATCAAAAAATCAGAAAAAGTGCTTTGTATCGTAGCCATCGGAAATCCTACAGAAGCCTTTAGAACCACCTTATCGAAACGCAGAGATGTAAGCGAAATTCTAACTAAGATTGAATAATAATGAGCGGAAAAAAAGTTGGAATTTTAACCTTGCCTATTAAAAACAATTATGGAGGAATCATTCAGTTGGTTGCTCTATATCATTTTTTACAGTCTAAAGGTCATAATCCTATTTGGATTGACAAAAAACACTGGCATAGACCTCTGAAAAGAAATCTTATAAAACTATTAGAGAAAAATCCGCTTTATCAAATATACGATCCAAAAGACTTTGCAAAAATTGATTTGCTTCACCAGCAAATTCGACCTTTTTTAGAGGAATATTTACCGAACCAAACTCAGGAAATCTATAATTTAACACAGCTAAAAAAAGCTACTCAACATATAGATACTTTTGTAGTAGGTAGTGACCAAATATGGCGATTGGAGTATGTCAAAGACAACTATCCCACCTATTTTTTAGATTTTGTTTCACAAGAAAAAACAAAAATAGCTTATGCAGCTTCTTTCGGAAAAGATTATTGGGAAGGAGACGAAAACTCTGTCCAAACGGTTTCAAACCTCCTTAAAAAATTTGATTTTGTATCGGTTAGAGAAGATACGGCAGTATCAGTTTGTAGAGAAACCTTTGATTACGATAAAGCTGTTCATGTATTAGATCCTACTTTTTTGCCAGAAGTATCTTTTTATGAAAATTTAATCCATTCTATCGATTTCAATAAAAAAACAGAGCTTTTTAATTATGTGCTTGATGCAAACCCGTTCAGTGATGAATTGGTCGAAAGTATTTCGAATCAAAAAAAGTTGGCTGTCCATAAAATTTATTTAAATAACTCTTCCTCAGAGTCGAAAACTTCATTAGTCGAAAACTGGTTGGCTCATTTTTATTATGCGGATTTTGTAATTACCGATTCGTTTCACGGAATGGTGTTTTCTATTATATTTAACAAACAATTTTTAGTAATCGGAAATAAAGAAAGAGGTCTTACACGTTTTACTTCCCTATTAAAACTACTGGGTTTAGAGAATCGAATAATTACCAATAAAGATGATCTTCAAGAGAAAATAACAGACCAAAAAATAGACTACAACTTAATTACCAGTAAATTAGATATACTGAAGAAACACGCACAAAGTATATTATTAGAGAACATCACAAATAACTGTAAATCAGAATAATCCAGTCCAAAAAACATTAATTTAGGATATTCTAAATAACATATAATTATTTTTCTATAATAAAAGTGGTTTCTTTATTTTTCGTTTCAAACATAAATTTTATAAGTACAGCCAGACATAGCCAAAAAGCGTGCTGTTTGAAGTGATCTACTTGTAACCAATTTACTACAAATCCCATAAAAGAAGTAAACAGAACTAGGCTGGCAACGCGTATATTACCTTTTGGAGTGCTTTTCCACAATCTGTAACTGTACACTATAGTTAATATCAGTATTAAGACAAACAAAGAAAAGCCTATAATACCCGTTTCAGACAAAAGTCTCGTATATATGTTATAAGCCGGAGGAAAAGACTTTATCTGCTGATTTTTATATACATGCTCGTATTCCCAGTTTTTATAGGTGGACCAATACGGATATTCATATATCTTGTGATAGGTTTCCTGACCCAATCCAACTCCGGTTATAGGACTTTGTTTGAACACCTGTAACGAAGCATACTGCATTCCGAAACGTGTTCGGTTAGAGATGTCATGATCTGTTTTTTTTGTGATATCTAGCGATTCTATTTTTGCTGCTACATTGGTAATGATTGTTTTGGAATTAAATACCAACGCAACTGCAATGATAATAAACGATGCACCAACCAAACGAACAACCTGTTGTTTGTATTCACGACTGAAATAAAGAACCGTAAAAAACACTAATAGTTGAAAAACCACATTGACAAGTGCTGTTCTGGAGCCTGAAAAAAACATCAGAAAAAGCACCATAACAGTAGGTATAAATCGATAAACTCCTTTATGAGTTAATATATAACTAAACATCCAGGCCGAAATATAAACAAGGTAAGTTCCTAAATCAGGCACCCGATGAGATACTCCTTTAATTCGTTTAAGGTTTCCTTCTAAATATAAATCTACATTCACAAACGGAAATACTTCAAATAGCTTTAATACCGGAAATAATTGGCCTATTCCGAATACTACTATAGCCGTTTCAATCACACCATATACAAAGACAAAAACAAGTGCTATCAATAAGGTTTTTCGGATAGTCAACAGGATTTGCTCAAGAGTCATATTACGGACAACATTCCAAAAAAGTGAAAAGAAAATAAAAGCAGAAAGAGTTAAAGAAATAAACTGTCTGATAAACCGACTTATTCCTGAGGTCTGTTTATAATAACTATCCAGAACCGTAGGCAAGTTGAACAAAGTGGCTAATATTGTCCATAAAACAAAAAGGCATACTGTCTGAAAAACTATGTTCTGATAAGGCAGGTTTATAGAGCCTTTAAACATAGATTCTACACAAAGCACTACAAACCCTATTAAAAAGAAATAAGAGGCAGCTTCGTTCTTATATTCCCCCAAAAAAGAAAGCCCTTCAAAATTATTAAACGGGATGAAAAACAATCCGACTATGAATAAAACAGTATAAATATGTCGTAATGTTATCATAGTTATAGGCTACGAATTGTTTTAAAATAGTAAGACGGAATGCTAATAGTTGCTATCAACAGAGGAATATTATTCTGTTTTTAGGGTGCTGTATCTTTGATACATCCTTCTGAAAAAAGAAAATATCAAAAACAGAAATACCAATATTACAGGAATAAAAATCATATTAGATATTGATTTGGATTGAATGTCAGAAAAACGACTAACCTCATAAATTACCTTCTCTTGTTCTATTCTGTTGATTTTAGATTTATTTATCCTATCAATAATACTACTTTTGTTATTGAGTAAATCATTAGTTTGTGCATGATTTTCAATGTTTACATCCTTTGCCGAAGCTAATTCGGTTTTCCCTAATTTTTCGAAGATGGCATTAATATCTCTAATCGAGGCTTCATACTCTTTAATCTTTTGCTCTAAATTATGATTTTCAATTTTTTGTCTTTCTAAGAAATAAGGTTCTTGGTTTAGTTTATTCAAAAAATTATTAATAATCGAGCCGTCTGTATCTGTTTGATCGGTGTAAATAGTAAGTAAATGGTACTTATATATCTTTTCGGCCTGACCTCCTGGTTTATGCTCGTGAATATTCAAATTATTAGAGTTCATAAACTCTGCTATTTTCAGATTATCCCATCTATCCGAAATAAAAGCCGAAATATCAATAACAGGTTCTATTTCCGCAGCAACAATGTTATCAAACTCATTTGATTTTAAAGTATTTATTTTTTTGTACAAATAAGTAGAACTATCAAAGTTAGGAATTACAACTACCTGATACTTATGAGTTTCTTGCCTTTTACTATCTAAGAAGTATCCTATAACCACTCCGAGAATAATCAATACTATAAAAAAGAGAATGTTTTTTAAGAAAAAACGCAAGAGTTTAAACATTAAAAAACCCATTTTATCCATGAGCTTTATGAGTTTTTGCCAAACAAAATTTAGAGTTATCTCTTGAGAGTTAGTGGTATTGTAATTAGAACTCATAGTCGTAATTGTTGTTCAGTTTAAAAATTGTTACAAATATAGAATAATAAATTTAACATTAACTTTTATTCATCAACCTCTATATAATTATAGGCTCCCATATCCTGAGAACTTCCATTTCGAGGATTTCCGAGAATATCATTAGTAAAACTAAAATTTGAATTCGCTGTTCCTTTCGCAGCTGAAGTGGCTAAAATACGCACGTCGTTTTGAACCGGATTTACAAACTCAACCTTATTGTTGAGTGAGCTTACTGCAATAATCGAATTGATAAAAAGCGAAGGATTATCAAAATCATATAGTGGGTTATTGATATATCGATTATTGATATCGATAAACTTAAGTAGCGTATTTGTAAAAGAATAATTAAAAACAGAGTTTTCTGCTTTATTTATATTTAATTCAATACTATTCGAACCAAAAACGATACAATTTTCGAAATGAGCATTTAATGGTATAAATCCTTCAGGCATTTCAAAAGTATTGTCAAGAATCAGTGCTGGAAGCGAACGATGTCCACGGTTCCAATAATTGGCAATAGTAGAATGGGCAAAATTATAATTTCCTCCAATCGTACAAGCTACTGAACTCTGACCAGCATTATTTACAACCACGTTAAATCCATTTATATTGGCATTGGTAGCCATAATTCCGAAATTAGAAGAATTATAGATTTGCACATTTTCTAGCTCCAAGTCACAAACCTGAACATACAATCCGATAGTAGAATTTTTAATAATCGCATTATGGATGTTATTATTTACACTTCCATTTGTTAACCAAATGGCTCCCCATTGTCCTGGAACATCCGAAAAGAACGGTTCTAATCGGTCGCCTTCGAAAACAACAGGGTCTTCAAGAGTTCCATCGACCTGAATCGAAGCATTAGAAGCTACAATAATGCCAGAACTGTCATGAAAATGTACTTTTGTTCCTTCTTGAATTTGTAATGTTTTTCCGTTCGGAACAGCTGCATATCCGTATATTACATATGGTTTTTGATTGGTCCACACAAGCTCGTTTCCGTTTATGGGGTCGTTTTCATCCAGTTCAAAACCATAAATCATATCATCAGATCCCTCAATAGGCAATCCTTCATAAACCCCATTTTCATCCCGAAAAGGATACAAAAAAACAGCATCCTGAACCAAGGTTACCAATTCTACCTTTTGATACCTATCACCTGCATCAAACTCAATTTTGTCAGTATATAAAAACGTAGTTTCAGAGTTGGCATATTCGTTATAATCAATAGTAGTTTCTATAAACACAAACATACTGTCTTTGGCCAAAAGCTCTACATTATTAAAAACTTTCCCTGGCATTCCGTCAACCATCAGGCGGTATTTTGAATTTTCTCCTTCTGCCAATCGAATACTCGGAATTTTTATATCCTTATCGCTTCGATTATAAACTTTTAGGGTATAAGTACTTGAACCAATGTTAGTAAAAACAGTATCCAGATAAACCGTATCACGTGAAAATTCTAATTTCCCTGAGCTTGGCTCAAAATCAAAATCATTTCGACAAGACGAAACTAAAACCAACAGAAAAGCAACAAAAGAATAAGACAGAATTCGCATTTATTTTATATTTTGGGTAAAAGTACTAAAAAAACAAACTACACAGCAAACGAAAAATTTATTGGTATAGTATTTGAATTACAACACAATATGTTTAATTTTGTGCTTTAAAGGATAAAAATGGTAAAAAAACACACTATATATTTAATTTTTATTTTGACTTTGTCAGTCTTTTCTGTGTCTTTCGCACAAGAAAAACAGCCTGCAGTTCAGAAAACGGAGCTTAATTTTTATCCGAACCCGGTGAGTGATGGCAAGATTTTTATTACTTCCAATATTACTACATCAAACAAAGAAGTAGAGATTTTTGATGTTCTCGGAAAATCAGTCCTCAAAGTAAGTGTGGTTAGAGAACTCAATATCAGTTCTCTTTCTCCGGGAGTTTATCTCATCAAAATCAAAGAAGGAGAAAATTCGGTTACCCGAAAACTTATCATAAAATAATATAATCGTTGAATAAAAAAAGCTGCCCAAAGGGCAGCTTTTTTTATTGTTATTTCTTTCTTTCGTACAAACAACAATGATGAAGTTTTTCATAAGTTTCATCATCTGCTTTTACTTTTTCTGTGTCATGCCCTGCTTTGGCAATGGCTTGGTGAACTTCTTCAATAGTAGTTCTATTCTCATCTAGAATTATGTGTACATCTTGATGATCTTGATGCCATTGTGCTGACTTTACTCCTTTCACCGAATAAGCGGCTTTTTCGATACGCTTTTTACACATTTCGCAATTTCCGTTTACTTCGATGTCATATTTTGCATTTTTGTTTTTCTTTGTCTTTTCTTGAGCTTCTGCCGTAATTCCCACAAAAGCTACCATTAAAAATACTATTAACTTTTTCATTTTTTGGTCTGTTATATTTAGTTTATCAAATTTATATTATTCTATCTTAAAACGCAATCCTGCATAATACATTGCTCCAAAAACAGGTCCGTATATCATTGAACTATCAAAATACGTTCCGAAAGCATCATCCGCCCCGATAATTGCGTCTTTCTGTTTGTAATTGGTAATATTTTCTCCTCCGACATATATCTCAAAAACAGGCGAAAAACTATGTGTTATTTGAGCGTTCATAAGCGTTAGATTCGGAGACCATTCTCTTGCTTGGTATGGAGTAGGGTTACTACCTGTAAACGGCATTTTTTGTTTCCCTATAAGATTCATGGTCCAGTCAAACTTCCATTGCTTTCCTTTGTCCGAAACATGAGTTTCATAACCTACGTTCGTAAAAAATCGATGCTTTGCTTGCAATGGTCGAAGGTCACGACCTCCGAGATAATCCGTCTGAACGTCATAATATTTATAAGCCGTTCGGATATTAAAATGATGCGTAATATCGACATTAAACTCTAATTGAAAGCTATTGGCAAAAGAAGAGCCATCCAAATTATAAAACAAAACTTCTTGCGGATTAGCGTATAAATCAACTACTACCTGATTTTGAAAATCAGTTCTATAAAAATCTGCGATTACTTCTGCTTTTTTTCCGAAAAGATGGAAGTCTTGCATCAGGCTTATTCCATAATTCCAAGCAATTTCAGGATCTAATCCATAGATTTTCCCGTTGGTATTAAGAATGCTAAACTCTCTGGAGGAGGCAAATAAATGTTGGTTTTCTGCAAAAATGCTTGCACTTCTGATTCCTCTACCCACAGATGCTTTTATAGTACCTCCTTCCCAAGGATTATATCTGGAATGAATTCTTGGAGTTACAAAAGTTCCTAATCTATTGTGATTATCCACTCGAACTCCGGCTACTACACTAAAGTCATCCGTATTGTCGTATGTGTATTCAAAAAATGCTCCCACCGAATTATCTTTTCTAGAAAAATCTGTAGTAGAAGTTCCGTCTACAGAACTTACAAATTCGTCATATCCATCATGAGTAAAACTAATTCCTGTGGCAAATTTATGCATGGTATTAGACAATATAGAGTTGTAAATCAAATTCGAATAAAAACTGTTCTGATGGATATCGAATGTTCTTAAACCAAAGTAAGAATCTTGATTATGCGAATTAAACGAGTTCTGAAAACCGATACTTTTCCAAGGTGTATCCGGAAAAACATATCCGATTTTTGCCGAAGCATCAAACTTTTCGGTCAATAGCTCCGATCCCCAATGGTTGGTTGTTAGTTTATCTCTTTTTTTATCAAAATCAACACTTCCTGACTGCTTGTCGTCATTCATGTAGCGGAAGTTAAAGAATCCTACCCAGCCTTTTTCGGCATTGGTATATTGCCAACGATTCATTACGTTGATTTGATTTCCGAGCGGATTATCCAAAAATCCATCGTCATTCATATCATTTTTAGAAGTTCTGGCGTTTCCGTGCAAAAACAAAGAAGTGCTCCATTTATCAGAAATCTTCTGGTTCAGATGTGTGTTCAGCTCAAAACGTGAATCAGTAGAAGCATACGCATTTACAAAAAGTGGGATATCGTTAAGAGGTTTTATCAATTCATAATTGATTTGCCCCGAAATGCTTTCATAGCCGTTTACTACACTTCCTGCTCCTTTGGTAATCTGAATGCTTTCGACCCAGGTTCCTGGAATAAATGAAAGTCCATAAGCTTGAGAAGCTCCTCTGACAGCCGGAATATTTTCTTCTGCCATCAAAATATACGGACTATTAAGCCCTAGCATCCTGATTTGTTTGTTTCCGGTAACCGCATCCGAGAAGTTAACATCAATCGAAGGGTTGGTTTCAAAAGCTTCCGAAAGATTACAACAAGCGGCTTTAAGGAGTTCTGAACTGGAGATAAGCTGAACATTTGTGGCTGAGTTTCTAATTCTCGATAGACTTTGTCTTTTACGCTGGATGACAATCTCTTCAATCATCGAGTCTGGATAAAGGGTAACCGAAATTTCTTCATTCGGATTTACCGAAACATTTTCAGTTCTCATCCCTATAAAAGAAACAATCAAATTTGTATTGGCTCTGTAGCTAAGTTCGAACTTTCCGTTTACATCAGTCTGTGTGCCTTCGGTAGTTCCTTCCCATAATACAGTTGCACCAATAAGAGGTAAGTTTTTATCATCTAAGGTGTTTTCGTAAACAACTCCTTTGATTTTTTGCTGGGAAAAACCGTAAAAACCTATAAATATAAAGAGAAATAATATGTGCTTTTTCATTTTTTTACTTAATTTATTTAATAATCAAAAACAAGAACAAAACAATTTGCTTTATTCTTTTTAGAATGACCATAAATAATTAAGCATAATATATCAAACTGCAGTAAAGTTTGTAAAGAGGGGGAGCATTAGAATTATAGCTATACTCGATGTAATCTTGTTTAGCATCTTCAGAATATTGCGCAAATTCAAATACAAACTCATTGTCAAAAACTACAAATGCATCAATATTAAGCGAAGAAACAGTGGTTGTAATAACCTCCGAGTTATCTTGTGAGATATACTCATCTTTGCAACAATCCGAATGATCATCCGAAATGCCGCAACAAGATTTTTCCAAAGAGCAATTCTCTTCAGTATGTGTATGTTGGGATTTTTCGTGATTACAAAGTTCTGCTGTTGTTTTAGAATAGACTACTTTAGAAGCAATTTTTTCTTCTCCACAAAAATGCACATTTAGAGCCAGCCCAATGTTTGAAAACATTAAGAAAAAAGCTAACAACAAAGCCGTACATTTTTTAGATAAACTCATCTTTAAGGAGTTAAGAACAACAAAAGTAATGATTTTTTTAATATCCTAATTTTTCACGAACTCTATTTAACACAGCATTAGCAACTACACTTGCTTTTTTAGCACCATCCATAAGGATTCTCTCTACCTCATCCGGATTAGTAATATAGTAGTTATACCTTTCTCTTTCTGTTTTAAATGTGTCCGTAATAAGTTCAAAAAGTGCTTGTTTTGCATGTCCGTAACCATAATTTCCGGCCAAATAATTTTTTCTCATTTCAGCAATTTGATTTTCAGAACCCAACAAAGAGTATAAGGCAAATACTTTACAAGTATCCGGATTTTTAGGCTCTTCGAGTGGAGTGCTGTCTGTTTCGATGCTCATTACTTGTTTTCGCAACTTTTTATCATCCAGAAAAATATCAATATAGTTATTTCTAGATTTACTCATTTTTTGTCCGTCTGTGCCGGGAACAATCATTACATTTTCTTCGATTTTAGCCTGCGGAAGAACAAAAGTCTCTCCCATTTGATGGTTGAATCGCGAAGCCACATCCCGAGTAATTTCTAAATGCTGTAATTGATCTTTTCCTACGGGTACAATTTCTGCATCATACAGCAAAATATCTGCAGCCATAAGCATCGGATAAGTAAACAACCCTGCATTTACGTCCTCTAGATAATCTTGTTTATCTTTAAAAGAATGAGCTAAAGTCAGGCGTTGAAACGGAAAAAAACAGCTCAAATACCACGAAAGCTCACAAGTTTGAGGCACATCGCTCTGACGATAAAATGTAACTCGATTTACATCTAACCCACATGCTAACCAAGTTGCTGCCACACTTAATGTGTTTTTTTTAAGCAACTCTGCATCTTTTATTTGCGTAGCCGAATGTAGATTTGCAATAAACAAAAATGATTCATTATCGGGGCTATTTGCCATTTTAATAGCAGGGAGAATAGCTCCTAACAAATTTCCTAAATGTGGTGTTCCTGTACTTTGAACTCCTGTTAATACTTTTGCCATTTCAAATAATTCAAATTCGTGCAAATTTAATTTATTTTGTAGAGATATTCACTACTTTTGGAGCTATGAAATTTTTAAAAGCATTTTTTCAGATATTATACAGGGTTTGGTTTTACATCCTAGTAACCATTCCGATATTGATATTGTTTCCGTTTTTACTAGTTTCTATATCTAAAGAAAAATGGTATCCGTTTTTTTTCAGGTTAGCTCGTATCTGGGCTAAAGTAATTCTGTTGGGAATGGGATTTGTCGTGTCTGTGCGAAAAGAGCAACACTTAGAGAAAGGGAAAAGCTATATGCTCATCTCCAATCATACTTCAATGACCGACATTATGCTTATGTTGTATATTGTAAAAGACAATCCTTTTGTTTTTGTAGGAAAAAAAGAATTAGCAAAAATCCCTATTTTCGGGTTTTTCTACAAACGCACTTGTATATTAGTAGATAGAGGAAGTGCTAAAAGCCGCAAAGAAGTATTTGACCAAGCACAAAAAAGACTCAGTCAAGGTTTGAGTATTTGTATATTTCCGGAAGGAGGAGTACCGGATGATAGAACAATCTTGCTAGACCAATTCAAAGATGGAGCTTTTCGTTTAGCAATCGAGCATCAAATTCCGATTGTTCCCATGAGTTTTTATGACAATAAAAAGCGTTTTTCGTATAAGTTTATCAGCGGAAGCCCAGGGAAAATGAGAGCAAAAATACATTCTTTCGTAGAAACTATCGGGAAGACTCAACAAGACAAAAGGGTTATAAAAGAAAAGTGCCGAGAGATTATTTATACAGATTTACAGAAAGATAACAACTCCGAAAATTAGCTCTAAAGGTTTTGTTATTTATATTTTTTAAAGTTCAAAATCAACTTTATCAGGTAAATTATTCGTAATTTTGAACTCATTTTTGTTAACACAATTCAACTAACTACATTATGGAATACAGAATAGAAAAAGACACCATGGGTGAAGTAAAAGTTCCTGGAGATAAATACTGGGGAGCACAAACAGAGCGATCAAGAAATAACTTTAAAATTGGCTCGCCTGCTTCAATGCCTATCGAAGTTGTGAGAGGTTTTGCTTATTTAAAAAAGGCTGCAGCTTATGCAAACTGTGATTTAGGAGTTTTATCAATCGAAAAAAGAGATGCTATTGCACAAGTTTGTGACGAAATTCTTGAGGGAAAATTAGATGATCAATTTCCGTTAGTAATTTGGCAAACTGGTTCAGGAACTCAATCAAACATGAACGTAAACGAGGTTATAGCTAATAGAGCCCAAGTTTTAGCAGGAGGAAAGATAGGAGAAGGAGAACCTGTATTAAAAGCTAACGATGATGTAAACAAGTCTCAATCGTCAAACGACACCTATCCAACAGGAATGCATATCGCTTGTTATAAAATGGTGGTCGAAACCACTATACCTGGAGTAGAGCAATTAAGAAATACGCTTAAAGCGAAAGCGGAACAATTCAAAGATATCGTTAAGATAGGAAGAACTCACCTTATGGATGCTACTCCCCTTACCTTAGGTCAAGAAATATCAGGGTATGCAGCTCAGTTAGACTACGGACTAAAAGCTCTTAAAAACACATTGGCTCATCTTTCAGAAGTAGCATTAGGAGGAACTGCTGTTGGAACAGGTCTTAACACGCCTCAAGGTTATGATATTAAAGTAGCAGAATATATCGCTAAATTCACAGGACATCCATTTGTAACAGCTCCGAATAAATTTGAAGCTTTAGCTGCTCATGATGCAATTGTAGAAACGCATGGAGCCTTGAAACAATTGGCTGTAGCGCTTAATAAAATTGCAAATGACATCAGAATGCTAGCTTCAGGACCTCGTTCAGGAATTGGGGAAATATTAATTCCGGAAAACGAACCCGGTTCATCAATTATGCCAGGAAAAGTAAATCCTACTCAGTGTGAAGCCTTGACAATGGTTTGCGCTCAAGTTATGGGTAATGATGTAGCTATTACTATAGGAGGAACACAAGGACATTACGAACTTAATGTTTTCAAACCGCTTATGGCAGCCAACTTCCTTGAATCTGCAAGATTACTCGGAGATGCTTGTGTTTCGTTTGACGAACACTGTGCGCAAGGAATTGAGCCTAACCATCAACGTATTAAAGAATTGGTTGACAATTCACTAATGCTTGTTACAGCTCTTAATACTAAAATAGGATATTATAAAGCCGCAGAAATCGCTCAAACTGCACACAGAAACGGAACTACGCTAAAAGAAGAGGCTGTTCGTTTGGGTTATGTAACAGCAGAAGATTTTGATGCTTGGGTAAAGCCCGAAGATATGACAAGTAATCTGAAATAAAAGTTACTTTTATAAACAAAAAACTCTGCCTGAAGGCAGAGTTTTTTGTTTATAAAAACTTCTCTAATTCTTCGGCTATTTTTCTATCATTTGACAACCTCGGTATTTTGTTTTGACCTCCAAGTTTTCCGACTGATTTCATATAATTTTGAAACCCTTGGAGTGGAACTTTAGTAACAACTAGCTCTCGTAAAATACTCCCTGAAATCAAATCGTTGTAATATGAGTTTTGGTTTCTCATTTCTAAATCTAATTTACGAGCAAAATCGCCTAAGTGTTTTGGTTGATTTTCAAATTCAATAAACCATTCATGATACGGAAGTCCGCTTTGTGGATTAACTTGAGGTGCGACCGTAAATTCATTTATCGAAATGTTTGTTCCTTCAATAGCTTTTTGTAGAGCTTGCTCTACTTCTTTTCCTATTACATGTTCTCCGAAAGCGGATATGAAATGTTTAATTCTTCCTGAAACAATTATACGATAAGGTTTTTTGGATACAAATTGGATGGTATCGCCTAGATTATAACCCCAAAGTCCTGCATTAGTAGAAACAATCATCACATAATTTATTCCAATCTCAACCTCACCTATTGTATAGCGTTTTGGTTTTTCCGAAAAAAACTCGTCTGCTTTTACAAACTCATAAAAAACTCCGTTATCTAAAAGCAAAAGCATTCCTTGCTGAGTTTGCGAATCTTGGTAAGCAAAAAAACCTTCTGAAGCAGGGAAAAGCTCAATACTATCTATCTTTTCCCCGATAAGGCTTTCAAACTTAGCTCGATAAGGTCCGTAGTTTACTCCTCCATAAATAAATAGGCTAAAATCTTTAAAAACTTTGCTTATTTCTTTACCTGTTTTTTCGTGAATCTTTTCAAAGTACATCTGAACCCACGGAGGAATGCCCGAAATAAGAGTCATTTTTTCGGTTAAGGTTTCTTCGATAATAGCATCAACCTTTTTTTCCCAATCCTCGATACAATTCGTTTTATAAGAAGGAAGTCTGTTGTTTTGTAAATAGGGAGGCACATAATGTGCTGCAATTCCGGAAAGACGCCCGAATTTGATGCCGTTTTTTTCTTCAAGTTTAGGACTTCCTTGCAAGAAAATCATTTTTCCATCAATAAAGTCGGTTTTACCGGTTTCATGAATGTAATGTAATATGGCATTTCGCGTAGCATTAATATGCGAAGGCATAGATTCTTTGGTGAGAGGGATGTATTTAGCCCCTGAGGTTGTTCCAGAAGTTTTTGCAAAATACAAAGGTTTCCCTTTCCAAAGCACGTTTTCTTCTCCTTCTATTGCTCGCTCGATATAATTTTTGATTTGTTCATACTCTCGAATAGGAACCTGATTTGCAAAATCCTCAAATGAAGATATTTTAGCAAAATTGTGGTCTTTTCCGAATGCAGTTTCTTTTGCTGATTTAATCAGGTATTGAAAAACCTTTTGTTGTGTTTTCTCAGGATTATTAGCCCAAGATTTTGTTTGCTTGACAATTATTTTAGCAATTATTTTAGAGAAAAAACCTTTTATAGACATTATTCGAAATCAATAAAATTAGTTGGATCCACAGGATGTCCGTTTTTCCATAATTCAAAATGCAAATGCACTCCGGTAGATTGTGTTCCTGTATTTCCTGCTGTTGCAATTACTTCTGCTGCTCTAACCACATCACCTTGAGATTTAGTAATTGATTCGCAATGCTTGTAAACAGACATAATTCCTTCGGGATGGTTCACAATGATTACATTTCCATTATTTGGGGTCCATCCGGTGAATAAAACCGTTCCGTTAGCAGCTGATTTTATCGGTGTTCCTGATGCTAATGCAATATCAACGGCAAAATGCTTTTCTTTAGCATTAAAACTATTTGTAATATGTCCTTTTACTGGAGCAAATAAGACCAGGTTTACTTTAGGTTCTGCTTTCTCGAACAAATGATATTTATCTTCATTTGCCACTTGGTTTCTCAGTAAAGAATCAGCTGCAGAAGGAGCAAAAGTTCCGATAGACAACTTGTCTATTTCAACAGCAATAAGAGAGTCTTTGCTCACTTGTTCGGGAATTACTTCTCCTAATAGTACCTTTCTAATGGTTTCAATATAAGCTTGATTGTATTGTAGTGCATTTTCTAAAGAATCAGACTTTATGGTTAATTCCATTACTTGAGAATTGAGCTTAGGAGAAGAATAGCCAGGAATATATTCACGAAGAGATGTAAAGGCAATTACATAAGTGGTAAGAGTAAGCATTATAATAGACACAACCGTTATCAAGACAAAAACATTCATTAAGTTTAGACGCAACGAAAATCTTTCTTCAAAAGTATCTTCATTGAGTAAAACCAACCTATTCTTATTAAAAAGGTGTTTTCTAAAGGATTTCTTCTTTTTGGGTTGAGCCATTCAATGTTATTTTTAATAGAACAAATATAAGGAAAAGACTTTATAGAGGTTTGTTAAGAGTGGCATAAAAAATTAAACTTCCACAAGTGTATGTCTTAAGACTTAAAATTTATAATAAATTAGTGAGATAGAAATATTTATTTGTACCTTTGTTACTCTATTTAATATTTCATTATTATTATGAATACATTGTCAATATTTTTAGCCCCTCCAAGCCCTTGGCAAATTATTGTTATTGTTTTGGTAATTCTACTTTTGTTCGGAGGTAAAAAAATTCCTGAATTAATGAGAGGTTTAGGAAGTGGTATAAAAGAGTTTAAAGACGCTTCTAAAGGAGAAGATACTGCTCCAAAAAACAGCAAAAAAGACGAAAATCAGGAATAATAAATATTCCGTCGGTATTAGTAAGTAAAATCTCTCGGGTCTTTTTAAAAAGACTTGAGAGATTTTGTTTTATTAATAAATGTTGAATACCTTTGTTAGATTCGTTCTAAATAAAAAAACAATGCTTTTAAGTCAGCTAAAAAAAGGAGAAAAAGCAGTAATCAAAAAATTTGATGAACAAGCAATTCCTTTAAAACTTGTAGAATTGGGTTGCTTACCCGAAAACGAAGTAGAACTCTTGCAGGTTGCTCCACTCGGATGCCCATATTACTTTATCATTAATGATACGCGAGTAATTATTAGAAAAAAAACCGCAGAAAAAATCGAAATCGAAAAATTATAAAATTCTATGAGTAAATCAATTCATATTGCCTTAGCAGGTAACCCAAATACCGGAAAAACCTCTTTATTTAATACACTTACCGGATTACATCAAAAAACCGGAAACTATCCTGGAATTACTGTTGACAAAAAACAAGGGACTTTTCATCTAGAAAACGGACAAAAAGTAGATGTCATTGATTTACCAGGAACCTACAGCCTCAACCCAACTTCTGTTGACGAAAGTGTAGCTACAAAACATCTTTTAGAAAACCACGCAGACCTTGTGGTAGTAGTGGCTGAGGCCGAAAATCTCAAGCGGAATTTACTTTTGTTTTCTCAAATTAAAGATTTAGGACTACCTACCGTGCTGGTAATCAACATGGAAGATCAAATGCAAAAAAGAGGGATTACCATTGATACCGAACAGCTAGAACAACTATTAGACACCAAAATAATCCTGACTAGCACTCGAAAAAACAAAGGAATTTCAGAGCTTAAAAAAACTATTTCGGAATACGAAAATCTCTCTAAAAAAACACTTTATTCTGAAGACCCTTTAGCTTATAAAAAATGGCTTTTAGAAACTTACGAAATAGGATTTCAGGAAATAGAAAATAAAGAAAAACAATCTAAAGTCAGAAAAGAACAACATCAAGAAACAGTTAAGAGATATCAATTTATTGCCAATATTCTGAAAGGAAATTATGCAATTGATAAATCAAAAGCTACAGATTTTGACTCAAAACTAGACAAAATTCTAACTCATAGAGTATTAGGTTATTTAATTTTCTTCGGGTTACTATTGCTGATGTTTCAGGCAATTTTCACTTGGTCAGCTCCCTTTATGGATTTTATAGATGAGAGTTTTTCAAGTTTATCAGAGTATGTTGCGGGAATTATGCCCGAAGGCAAAATCAACGATTTGATAAGCCAAGGAATTATTCCAGGAATTGGAGGAGTAGTTATTTTTGTACCTCAAATTGCGATTTTATTCTTGTTTATAGCCGTTTTAGAAGAAACCGGATATATGTCAAGGGTAGTGTTCTTGATGGATAAGATAATGCGAAAATTCGGACTGAGCGGAAAAAGTGTAGTCCCTTTAATTTCAGGAAACGCCTGTGCTATTCCTGCTATTATGGCAACGCGAAATATCGAAAATTGGAAAGAAAGACTCATTACTATTTTGGTAACTCCATTTACAGTTTGTTCGGCTCGCTTACCAGTTTATATTATACTTATTGCTCTGATTATTCCTGAAAAAACCATATTGGGTTTTATCAACGCTCAGACCTTAGCCTTGTTGGGAATGTACCTGCTAGGAATTGTTTTAGCTTTAGTTTCATCTGTAATTCTGAGCAAAATAATCAAAATGAAAAGTAAATCGTATTTTGTGGTAGAGATGCCTTCATACAAAATGCCTTTGTTCAAAAATATCGCATATACAGTAGTAGAAAAAACGAAAGCATTTGTATTTAATGCCGGAAAAATTATTCTAGCCGTTTCGATAATTCTTTGGTTTTTGGCCTCGCACGGAGGAAAAACATTTGATAATGCAGAAGAAATCATAAATGCAAAATTCGAAAATACCGAAATTACACAACAAGAACTAGAAGCCGAAATCGCATCTTTCCAAATCGAAAACTCTTATATTGGGATGATGGGTAAAACCATCGAGCCAGTTATAAAACCTTTGGGATATGATTGGAAAATAGGAGTTGCCATCATTACATCGTTTGCTGCTCGTGAAGTTTTTGTAGGAACATTAGCAACTATTTATAGCGTTGAAGATCCAGAAGACGAAGGTACCATTAAGTCTAGAATGGAAGCAGCTACTTTTGCGGATAGCGGTGAAAAAGTATTTACCTTAGCAACCGGAGTTTCATTATTACTGTTTTATGCCATTGCTTTGCAATGTGCCGCTACAGTAGCCATAGTAAAAAGAGAAACTAATTCTTGGAAGTGGACAATAATTCAGTTGGTAGGAATGGCTCTATTGGCCTATGTATTTGCACTTATAGGATACACAATTTTTAAATAATGATACAAGAAATAATAATTTACATTGCCCTTGCATTAGCCGTTTATTTTATTTTGAGAAAGTTTATTTTTAAACCTAAAAATAAAAACTGCGGAGGTAGTAATTGTGGATGTAATTAATACTAAATCGCATTATAGCGATTCAACGACAATAAAAATGAAAAACCTAATCATAGCTTCAACTTCTACGGTTCATAACGGAACGTATTTAGATTATCTTTTGCCTACTTTAAAAGAACACTTTAAAGGAGTGAAAACGCTTTTATTTATTCCTTATGCCAGACCGGGAGGAATTTCGCATGATGCATATACTGCAAAAGTAAAAGCGGTTTTCGCTACAATCGATATCAATGTTAAAGGTTTACACGAATTTGACAATCCTCAAGAAGCAATACAAAAGGCAGAAGCCATTTTTACGGGAGGAGGAAATACATTTTTACTTGTATATCAATTATACAAAAACGAGGTAATGTCTGCCCTTACGGAGGTTCTAAAAAGAGGAACTCCTTATCTCGGAACAAGTGCCGGAAGTAATATTACAGGACTTTCTATGCAAACTACTAACGATATGCCTATTATTTATCCTCCGAGTTTTAAGACCTTAGGAGCGATTCCGTTTAATCTAAATCCGCACTATCTCGACCCAGATTTGAATTCTACTCATATGGGAGAGACCCGTGAAACTCGCATCCAAGAATTCCATGCCTTTAATACTGTTCCGGTACTCGGACTTCGTGAAGGAAGTTGGTTAGAAGTAAAAGAAAATAATATCATCCTTAAAGGGAATCTCAATGCACGCTGGTTTACTCAAAACAACCCTCCTATAGAGCTCGCACCTGAGACAGATTTAGGCGAATTCTTTCTATAAAATAAAAAAACGGACTGCATAAGGTCCGTTTCTTAATTTGTGAAATTGTTATTAAAACTTAAATCCTACTGACAACTGAAAGTTTGTGTTTTTAAGATCCGCATCTTTAGAAACCTCGGTCAATCCTGCTAAATATCTTGCTTGTACAAAAAAGTTATTAGTAATGTCGTAAGCTAGACCTCCTCCTAAAGACAAGTCAAACGAACGTGTTCTAAAAGTATCTCCTACGTTATCATCTGCTAAAAAGGAAAACTGAGGACCAGCCTCTAGGCTTAATCGGTCTGAAATTAAATAAAATTTCAGCATAACAGGTACGGTCAAGTACTTAAAATCTACATCATCCACGTCTGCCTCTCCTGACTCTACTTTTGCTCCTTGAACCGAATAAAGTAATTCTGGTTGTATAGACAGATTTTGAAATAAACGCAACTCAACTAAAGCTCCTAAATGATAACTACTTCGACTCTTAAAATCTATTTCTTCAACATTACCATCAATGTTCGAAAAGTTCACTCCTCCTTTTACACCTATTTTAAGGATTTTTTCCTGTGCACCTGCTATCATACTACATAACACAAATGCAATTAAAACTACTCTTTTCATACAATTTTGTTTTACGATTATAGCAACAATATTTGCAATTATCGTTCCATACAAAAAGTACAGTTGTTTTAACCCAAAATCCTTATAAAAAATAGAATTATAAAAGTAAAATTCATCAAAACCCTCAACTACTGTGTAGAATATTGCACACTCTACTCAGCCATATGATAATCTGAGTAAATATTTTAAAACAAATGAACAATAATAATCAAGGAATTAGCAATAACACTTATCAGCAATGCATTGAGTATTGTTTTATGACTAAGTTGTGCTAAAATAGATGCGTTAAACCACATTGCAGTCCCTACTGCTATGCCAAGTTGTATAAATTCGATAGTAGCAGGTAACTTTAACAAGGATAGTGCAGCAGCAATTGAACCTATACAACTTGAAGCTAAAATACCTAAAACAATAAACAAATAATACGACTCTTTGACTTGAGTCAAAAGTTTATAATAAAAGCTCATAACTAGTTGATTTAAAATTATAAAGCTAAATTACGGGCTAAAAAAACAATGATTTATGATTCAAATCATAAGAATAAATTTTTCACACTTCTCCAAACTCCGAGGAGTCGATTTATATATTTATGTTTTTTAATTTACCTTTGCTAGAATATTATATTACTCATCAAAATGAATAAAATCACACAACTTTTTGGAATCAAATACCCAATTATTCAAGGAGGAATGATTTGGAACTCGGGATATAAATTAGCTAGTGCTGTTAGCAATGCGGGTGGGTTAGGACTTATTGGGGCAGGTTCGATGTACCCGGAGGTTTTTAGAGAACACATCCAAAAGTGCAAAAAAACCACAGACAAACCCTTTGGAGTAAATGTTCCGATGTTATATCCGAATATAGAAGAAATAATGAATATTATTGCCGAAGAAGATGTCAAAATAGTATTTACTTCTGCTGGGAATCCTAAAACATGGACTCCTTTTCTCAAAGAAAAAGGCATTACGGTTGTCCACGTAGTAAGTAGCGTAAAGTTTGCCCTAAAAGCTCAAGAAGCAGGAGTAGATGCAGTAGTAGCTGAAGGATTTGAAGCAGGAGGACATAACGGACGAGAAGAATCTACTACTTTCACTTTAATTCCCATGGTTAAACAAGAATTATCTATTCCTTTAATTGCTGCAGGTGGAATTGCAACCGGAAAAGGAATGTTAGCTGCTATGATTTTAGGAGCAGAAGCTGTGCAAATGGGAAGTCGTTTTGCGGCATCGGTAGAGAGTTCTGCACATCCAAACTTTAAAAATGCTATTCTTCAAGTAAAAGATGGTGATACCTATGTAACCTTAAAAGAATTAGCTCCTGTACGACTTATTAAAAATAAATTCTTTAATGACGTAATGGATTTATACTCAAAATGTCCTACGAACGAAGAATTAAAAGAACTTTTGGGCAGGGCAAGAGCAAAAAAAGGAATGTTTGAGGGAGATTTAGATGAAGGAGAACTCGAAATCGGACAAGTTGCAGGACTTATACAGTCTGTACAACCCGTTGATGTTATTATTAAAGAAATTATCGAAGAGTTTAATACAGAAAAAGAAAAAATCAAAAAACTAGAATTCGGAAACTAGTGTATGTTTAATTCATACCTTTAAAATTCACAAAACAAAAACATGAAACACATTACTCAAAAAGAATGGGAAGAGCTTCTAAGTCAAGATTCTAATGCTGTAATTCTAGACGTCAGAACCCCTGAAGAACAAGCTCAAGGAATTATCAAAGACGCTATATGTATTGACATTTACAAAACCGAAGAATTCCTCTCAGAACTAGAAAAATTAGATAAATCTAAAAACTATTATGTGTATTGCAAAGCAGGTGGCAGAAGCGCTAATGCTTGTGAGGTTATGGATCAAATGGGTTTTTCCAAAACTTATAATCTATTAGGCGGAACTTCTCTTTGGACAGGAGAATTGATATAGTCAAAAAAAAATCCCTTGCTGTAGCAAGGGATTTTTTTGATTTTTACTTTTCGGTTACGTATCTTCTAAGAACTTCTTCCCAATTGATTACGTTGAAAAATGCCTCTATATAGTCAGGTCTTCTGTTTTGATAGTTTAAGTAATAAGCATGCTCCCAAACATCAAGTCCTAAAATTGGAGTACCTCCACATCCAACATTAGGCATAAGTGGATTGTCTTGATTTGGAGTTGCACAAATCTCTACTTTACCCCCTTTATGAACGCAAAGCCATGCCCATCCCGAACCAAATTGTGTAGCGGCTGCTTTGGCAAATTGAGCTTTAAATTCAGCAAAAGATCCAAAAGCACTTTCAATAGCAACTTTTAGCTCTCCTGTTGGTTCTCCCCCTCCGTTAGGAGACATTACCTCCCAAAAAAGATTGTGATTATAATACCCTCCTCCGTTATTTCTAACAGCTTTGTTTTCCATATCCAAATTAATAAGGATATTCTCAATGGTCTTCCCTTCTAAATCAGTATTCTCAATCGCTGCATTAAGATTTGTAGTATAAGCATTATGATGCTTTGTATGATGGATTTCCATAGTTTTTGCATCAATGTTTGGTTCTAAAGCATCGTATGCATACGGTAATTTTGGTAATTCAAAAGCCATAATTTATATTTTTATAGTTAAACAATAGTCTTTTCAAAGGTACAAAATTATCTATAAATCGACTTAAAAAACTACGTTAAAAAAGCAAGAACTGTGAGTTAAAAGCACTGAAGTCTGCCAAATTTACCTTCGGAATAGTTTTTGCGTTATCATTTAAATATTATTATATTTACAAAATAAAGATTATGATTATGGACGATAATTTTTCTCCGAGAGTCAAAGATGTCATATCATTTAGTAAAGAAGAAGCTCTTCGTTTGGGGCATGACTTTATCGGTACAGAACACTTTATACTCGGAATACTAAGAGACGGTAATGGAAAGGCTTTTGCTATTTTGCAAGACCTAGTTGTTGACATGGATTATCTTCGAAAAAAAATAGAGGCTTTAAGTCCGTATAACGAAAATGCCTTAATCAATAACGAAAAAAAGAACTTACACCTGACTCGTCAAGCTGACAGAGCCTTGAAAATGTCATTACTTGAAGCTAAAAGTTTACGTAACTCATCAATAAGTACAGGACATCTACTGTTGTGTATTTTGAAAAACGAAAACGATCCTACCACGAAGCTTTTAAACAAACTAAAGATTGACTACGAAACAGCAAAAGATCTTTTCCTTAATATGATGTCTGACCAAAGAACAGACCATTTTATAGAAAACCTACCTAAAAGCGAGACTTATGGAGGAGATGCATCAGGAGATGCAGCCTCGAGAGAAGGTGGCTTTACCTCTACTAACAAACCAGCTAAGAAATCTAAAACTCCTGTTTTGGATAATTTTGGTAGGGATTTAACCGAAATGGCCGAAGAAGGAAAGCTTGATCCGGTTGTTGGAAGAGAAAAAGAGATAGAACGAGTTTCGCAAATTTTAAGTCGTAGAAAGAAAAACAATCCTTTGCTTATCGGAGAACCCGGAGTAGGTAAATCAGCTATTGCAGAAGGTTTGGCACTAAGAATTATTCAGAAAAAAGTGTCGCGAATTCTTTACGGAAAACGCGTAGTTACTCTTGATTTGGCAAGCTTAGTTGCAGGTACAAAATACAGAGGACAGTTTGAAGAGCGAATGAAAGCCGTAATGAATGAACTTGAAAAAAACGATGATATCATTCTTTTTATTGACGAAATTCATACCATCGTGGGAGCAGGAGGCGCAACAGGTTCGCTTGATGCTTCAAATATGTTTAAGCCCGCCTTAGCAAGAGGAGAAATCCAATGTATTGGAGCTACAACGCTAGACGAATATAGACAATACATCGAAAAAGACGGAGCATTAGAAAGACGTTTCCAGAAAGTAATTGTAGAACCAACTTCGGTTGAAGAAACCATTACTATTCTGAATAACATCAAAGGAAAATACGAGGATCATCACAATGTAATTTATACTCCAGAAGCTATTGAGGCTTGCGTAACGCTTACCAATCGTTATATGTCTGAGCGTTTCTTGCCAGACAAAGCAATTGATGCTTTAGACGAAGTAGGCTCAAGAGTACATATCACAAATATTGATGTTCCTAAACAAATCCTAGATTTAGAACGTCAGTTAGAAGAAGTTCGTGAACTTAAAAATTCGGTTGTAAAGCGTCAGAAATACGAAGAGGCAGCCAAACTACGAGATGATGAAAAACGCATCGAAAAAGAATTGGCCATAGCTCAAGAGCAATGGGAAGAAGAGTCTAAAACTAATCGTATTCAAGTTACAGAAGACAATGTAGCAGACGTGGTTTCGATGATGACCGGAATTCCGGTAAATCGCATTGCACAAACCGAAAGCAACAAGCTCGCTAAGCTTCCTGAACTTATCAAAGGAAAAGTAATCGGACAAGATGAGGCTGTAAACAAAATAGCCAAATCCATCCAACGTAACAGAGCAGGTCTCAAGGATCCTAACAGACCTATTGGCTCGTTTATATTTTTAGGTCAAACCGGAGTTGGAAAAACACAATTAGCCAAAGTGATTGCTCGAGAATTGTTTGATTCTGAAGATGCGCTTATCCGAATTGACATGAGCGAATACATGGAAAAATTCGCCATTTCTAGGCTTGTGGGAGCACCTCCGGGATATGTGGGATATGAAGAAGGAGGACAACTTACCGAAAAAGTAAGAAGAAAACCTTATTCGGTTGTGTTGTTAGACGAAATTGAAAAAGCACATCCTGACGTATTCAATATGATGTTGCAAGTATTGGATGATGGATTCTTGACCGATAGTTTAGGTCGAAAAATTGACTTTCGAAACACTATTATCATTATGACCTCAAATATTGGAGCAAGACAGCTCAAAGATTTTGGTCAAGGTGTTGGTTTCGGAACTTCTGCCAAATTGTCACAAGCAGAAGACCACGCTAAAGGAGTAATCGAAAATGCTTTGAAAAAAGCTTTTGCACCTGAGTTTTTAAACCGAATTGATGATGTAGTAGTATTTAATGCACTCGAAAAAGAGCACATTGACCAAATCATTAATATTGAACTCGAAAAACTATACAAAAGGATTTTAGATTTAGGCTATACCTTAAAGTTATCCGAAAAAGCAATTAACTTTATTGCAGATAAAGGCTTTGATAAACAATTTGGTGCTCGTCCTTTAAAACGTGCTATACAAAAATATGTAGAAGATGCTTTGGCTGAAGAAATCATCACCTCTAAAATTGCTTCAGGCGATGAAATCTTTATGGATTTAGAAGACGGAGCTGAAGAACTAACCGTTTCTATCAAAAAAGCCAAAAACACAACAAGTTGATTGTAAATTTGTTTCAAAAAAACCACAAACATAAATAGTTTGTGGTTTTTTTGTTTCCTCAATACAATATCTCCAAAGTTATGTAGTTTTGTATCTTTGACAGCTTATTATTTTTATGCTAATATGAGGTTATTTGTTTTTTTTGTAACTACTTTTTTGTTTGTATCTAGCACTTTTTCTCAAACGAACCAGTCTTGGGGAGGCTATTTTTCATACAATAACATTATCGGATTAGCCGAATCAGAAAGTCAGATTATAGCCGCTACCGAAAACGCTTTGTTTTCTAAGCATTTAGCCACAAACGAAATAAGCACTTTCAACTCTATTGATGGACTAAAGAGCGAAGAAATATCAAGCATTTATCACAGTAACGAATATAATCTCACCCTTATCGGAAATATAAACGGATTACTGATTATAATCAACCAAAACAACCGAAATATCATAAACAAGGTTGATATTATAAATGATATTCCCATTACACCTAACCTTAAAAAAATCAATCATTTTACGGAACACAATGGCAAAGTCTATATATCTACCGATTACGGAATTACTGTTTTTGATTTAGCTACGCTCGAATTTGGAGACACCTACTTCATAAGCCCATCAGGAACCGAAGCTAAAGTTTTACAAACTACTATTTATAATAACGAAATTTACGCAGCCACATCGCTCTATGGCATACGAAGAGCTAGTTTGTCAAATCCGTTTTTGATAAATTATAACTCTTGGGATACCTTCAATACTACCTATTGGAGAGGAGTTGCAACTATAGGAGAGCATTTGGTGACTTCTGGAAATAACGGAATATTATACAGACATACTCCAACAGGTGGATTGATTCAAGTGTTGAATGCAAACCAAGGGATTCTTGAAATAAAATCGGTAAATCAATATTTAACCGTAACAACAAGCTCGAGAGTTTTTGTATTGAATGAACAATTGGCAATTATAGCCCAAATCGGGCAAACTCTTGGAGAACCATTGCAATACACTTCTTCATCTGTAATTTATAATACGCTTTATATCGGAACAAAAACCAAAGGACTTTTTGCGATAAGCCTCGATGATTTGAACAATTATTTGAATTATATTCCTGCAGGTCCTTTAAGAAATAAAGTTTATTCAATTAAAGCAACGACCGATAATTTATGGTGTGTTTTTGGAGAAAGTAATTTTAACTATAATCCGTACGTTCCAGCAATCGGAAGATACGGAATATCAAAACTCACTCCCGAAGGATGGGCTCATATTCCTTACGAAAACGTACTGGACACACCTTCGCTATCGGATATAGCTATTTTTCCGAATAATGAAAATTTAGTTTATATAGCTTCTAACCTTAGAGGACTCCTTAAGGTAGAAAATGATATTCCGTCCTTTCTATACAATGAAACCAATACAGGACAAAACGGATTAGAAGCTTTTACAGGCGGTGCGTCTTCTGCAGATGTTAGAGTTCATAATTTAGCATTCGACCGAAATAACAATCTTTGGATGACTAATGCAGGCTTCGGAAAAGGACTGAAAGTATTAAAAACAGATAATTCTTGGTCATCTTATCAAATTTTAGAAGGAGAAAGGCACTTTGGAGATTTGGTAATTGATAAAAATGGAACAAAATGGGCCGCTACATCATCTCAAGGAGTGATTGGTTTTAACGAAAATTACCAAAACCGAATAATTCAAATTGATAATTCGTATGATGACGGATTGCCTTACAATCATGTCTTTTCGTTAGCTGTTGACTACAATAATCGCCTATGGATAGGCACTACTTGGGGATTAAGAATACTTCCGAATGTAGACCGATTTCAAACCGAAGACCAACCGAGAGTGAATCCGGTAATTATAATGGATGATGGGCTTCCGCAAGAATTGGTTTATAGACAGACGGTTAAAAAAATTAAAGTTGACGGAGCCGATCAAAAGTGGCTTTCGGTCTTAGGCTCAGGAGTATTCTTGGTTTCTCCGAACGGGCAAGAAACTATACATCATTTTACAAAAGAAAATTCACCTTTACCAAGTAATAATATTTTGGATATAGACATTAATCCCACCACAGGGGAAGTCTTTTTTGCTACAGACAAAGGAATGGTTTCTTACAAAGGAGCTTCAACTGCTCCGTCTGATAACTTAAAAGATGTTTATGTGTATCCGAATCCTGTTCGTCCAGAATTTGCAGGAACGGTTAAAATAGCTGGATTGACTGATGCTGCAAACGTAAAGATTACGGATATTGAAGGAAATCTTGTTTACGAATTCAAAAGCCAAGGAGGAACCGTAGAATGGGACACTTCTGCTTTCGGAAAATATAAAGTAGCTTCAGGGGTGTATATGATATTTATAACCACCAAAGACGCTACGGAAACTACGGTTAAAAAAGTAATGATTATCCGCTAAAAAAATGCTTGTTAAAACCAAAGCAATTGTAATAAGCTCAGTTAAGTATCAAGAAAAATCACTAATAGTAAAGTGTTTGACTCTTTCTGATGGATTAAAGTCTTACTTTGTAAGAGACGCTTTTTCGACCTCTAAAAAGGCAACTAAAAAATCTGCATATTTTCAGCCTTTGACACTTTTAGAAATCGAGGCAAATCATAAAAACAAAAACACACTCGAATATTTTTTAAGTATAAAACCAATCGTTTATCAAACCATTCCGAATGATTTCTTAAAAAGTTCACTCGTTTTGTTCTTATCAGAAGTCTTTCATTTTTCTATAAAAGAAGAAGGTAAAAACGAAGACTTATTCTTATTCTTAGAGGCTGCTCTATTGTGGTTAGACGAAAATAAAATAACCACTAATTTTCATTTAATTGTACTATTAGAGCTTACAAAGTTTTTGGGCTTTTATCCCAACGTTTCTGAAGAGGATTTTTTTGAACTTACCGAAGGGATTTTTACTCGATTTCAGTCCAAAACTTGCCTGAATCTATCAGAATCTCAACTTTTAAAAACACTGTTAAATCACAAAATAGATTCTCTCGAAAATCCTTTTTCAACCTCCGAACGCAGAAAACTCTTAGAGATAATTCTAAACTATTATTCGCACCATATCGAATATTTTAAAAAACCTAAATCTCTCGAAGTCTTTAAAGAAGTTTTTAGTGCTGTTTAGATAAACAAAAAATATAAATCCCTTGAACTTATAAATCTCATTTAAGGTTGATAAGGTTTTTTAATATATAAAACTTACTTTTGTAGAAACAGAGATTAAAAAATGGCTTTAGAAAAACGACTATTCTTACTTGATGCTTATGCCTTAATATTCAGAGGTTATTATGCTTTTATCAAAAATCCTCGAATCAATTCCAAAGGAATGGATACCTCTGCGGTTATGGGATTTATGAATTCGCTTTTAGATGTAATTAATCGAGAAAAACCCGAATACTTGGCTGTAGCTTTTGATAACGGAGGTAGTGAATTTAGGAATGAAATTTTTCCGCAATATAAGGCCAACCGAGACGAAACTCCAGAAGCTATACGCATTGCTGTTCCGTATATTAAAGAAATCCTCAAAGCCATGCACATTCCTGTTGTAGAAGTAAAAGGAATTGAAGCAGACGATTTAATAGGGACACTTTCTAAACAAGCCGAAAAAGAAGGTTTTAAAGTCTTTATGGTAACTCCAGATAAAGATTTTGCCCAATTAGTTTCTGACAATATTTTTATGTATCGTCCTGCCCGAATGGGTAATGGAATTGAAATTTGGGGCGTTGAACAAGTAAAACAAAAATTTGAAGTCGAACGTCCTGAACAAGTTATTGATTTTCTAGGGATGATGGGTGATGCCATTGACAACATCCCGGGACTTCCCGGAGTAGGAGAAAAAACAGCTAAAAAGCTCTTGGCAGAATTTGGTTCAATGGAAAATCTGTTGGCCAATACTGATAAGTTAAAAGGAGCTCTAAAAACAAAAGTTGAATCGCATAAAGAGCAAGGAATACTATCCAAAAAACTTGCAACCATATTGCTGGATTGTCCTGTTACTTTCGAGGAAGAAAAGTTTGAATTAGAAACACCTGATTACGAAAAGGTAGCAGAAATATTCAACGAGCTAGAGTTTCGTAGAATGGCTGAACAATTTCAACGAGTTTTTGCAAAATCAAATAATTCTGAAGCATCTCAAAATACTGAAAATGAGCCAAAAACATCTGCTAAGAAGAAAATTCAGGACGAAAATCAAATTTCGTTATTTGACTCAGAAACAGGAGATTTATTCTCTGCAACTCAATCGCTCTATAATAATCTAGAAAACACCGAGCATTTTTATCAAATCGTACAAGGAGATTTGGGCTTAAAACTATTGTTACAAAATCTTTTGCAACAAAAGTCAGTTTGTTTTGATACCGAAACTACAGGGCTTGATGCGTTGCATTCAGAATTGGTCGGAATTGCATTTTCGTACGAAAAAGGAAAAGGATATTATGTTCCGTTTCCTGAAAACCAACAAGAAGCACAATTACTAATCGAAAAACTACGTCCTTTTTTTGAAAATGAAGATATTGAAAAAGTAGGACAAAATCTAAAATACGATATTAAAGTTTTAGCTCGCTACGGAATAGAGATTAGAGGTAAATTATTTGACACTATGATTGCTCATTATCTGATAAATCCGGATATGCGACATAATATGGACATACTTTCAGAAACTTACCTCAAATATAGTCCACAACCCATCGAAACATTGATTGGTAAAAAAGGAAAAAACCAAAAATCCATGCGTGATATCGATGTAGAATTGGCCAAAGAATATGCTGTTGAAGATGCAGATATAACCTATCAACTCAAAGAAGCTTTTGAGCCTGTTTTAGAGCTTACACAAACCCGAAAACTATTTGACGAAATCGAAATTCCGCTTATTCCGGTTCTTGCTTCAATGGAGTCTGAAGGAATCCGATTAGATGTAAACTTTTTAAAATTACTGTCTACGGAGCTCAACAAAGATATTAAAGAACTCGAAATGCGTATTTATGAAGCAGCAGGACATTCGTTTAATCTCGCTTCACCTAAACAGTTAGGAGAAGTGCTGTTTGATAAATTAAAAATTGGTGGAGCTAAGCAAAAAAAGACCAAAACAGGACAATATGCAACCGGAGAAGAGGTACTGAGCTATTTTGTGAAAGAGCATCAAATCGTAAGAGATATTTTGGATTGGAGACAACTTATCAAATTACAAAACACCTATGTAGACTCTCTTCCGAATGAAGTAAATCCAGAGAGTCAACGAGTTCATACCGATTATATGCAGACGGTTGCCGCTACAGGACGTTTAAGCTCGAATAATCCTAACTTACAAAACATACCTATTCGCACCGAAAGAGGAAGACAAATCAGGAAGGCATTTGTGCCAAGAAATGAAGATTACATCTTACTATCAGCGGATTATTCACAAATCGAACTTCGTGTAATTGCAGCCATCAGTGGAGAACCTAATATGATAGAATCTTTTTCAAAAGGAGAAGATATCCACCGTTCAACAGCAGCCAAAGTGTTTAATGTCGCTTTAGACGAAGTAACTAAAGAACAACGTTCGCACGCAAAAACCGTAAACTTCGGAATTATCTACGGAGTTTCTGCCTTCGGTCTTTCGAACCAGACCAACCTGACTCGCTCCGAAAGCGCAGAACTTATTGATACATATTACAAAACCTATCCTCGATTAAAAGAATATATCTCAGAACAAATAGAATTTGCTCGAGAAAACGGTTTTGTACAAACCATATCCGGAAGAAGAAGATATTTAAAAGACATCAATTCTCAAAATGCAGTAGTGCGTGGAGCAGCTGAAAGAAATGCCGTAAATGCCCCGATTCAGGGAAGTGCAGCGGATATTATTAAAATTGCGATGATTAATATCCATAAAAGAATCAAAGAAGAGAATTTACAGAGTAAAATGCTCCTACAAGTACATGACGAACTTGTTTTTGACGCTTATAAACCTGAAATCGAAAAACTTCAAGAACTCGTTAAATTCGAAATGGAAAACGCCTTTAAATTAGATGTTCCGTTGGTCGTAGATATGGGAATCGGAGAAAATTGGTTAGAAGCTCATTAAAAAATTCTTATAACTAAATTTAAATGTATTTTGTTTAAATTATCATTTTTTCGGCAATAAAGAAATTGTAAAAATAGATGAGACTAATATATTTTTCAATTTTAATATAGAATTTTAAAACCATCAACTTTTTCTTAAAACCGAAAATTCAAACTTCAATATAGGCTTCATTCGTTTAAGTTTAAAGTTTTCTATATAAATAGTTTAAAAAATAAACAATACTATTATTTTTTAAACTATTTTCTTTTTTTAAGGAGCTCACCTTTGTGATTTCCTTGATTTCGAAAGCTTTGTGTTAATTTTAATGGGCTTGACTTTTGGTGTTTAACATTTTATATGAGTGTTTTTTTATACCTTGCCATGATTTTAATTAAAGTAAATGATATTATTATATAAATATAGTTATAGGATTACATTATGCATGTTAATCATTGCTTCTTTTGCTTATGGACAGAATGAAACGAATCATTGGTATTTCGGAAACAATGCAGGAATGGATTTTAGTAATGGAGATTTCTCTGTTCTAAATAATGGAAGTATGCAAACTCCTGCAGGTTGTGCTTCTATTTCGGACAGAGACGGAAACCTTCTTTTTTATACCAATGGTCAAACGGTATGGAATAGCAATCATCAGACCATGCAAAACGGATTGGATTTGGCAGGAGAAATTGACGGAGTTCAAACAGCTATAATTATTCCAAAACCAGATGATATCAGTACCTATTATATTTTTTATATAAGAAGATTTACCCAAACTACGCCTGTATATCTCATGACGGGGATTTATTATTCAGAAGTAAAGTTTGATGCACAAAATCCTTTAGGATATATAACTAATAATAAAAATATTCGTATTGCTGAAGTAATGGAGGCTACAGCACGCCTTTCTGCAATTCACCATCCTGAAAGTAATTCGGTTAGAGTGATTTGTATGACTAAACCCAACCCTCCTTCTTTTGGTTCTCCACCTATCCCGGATGATGTTTTTGTTTTTAGAGTCTTCAATGTTACCCCTAACGGTGTTAATGAAACTCCTATAATAAGAGAAATAAATGAAGGATATGGTAGGATTGGAGCGATGAAGATTTCACCCAATGGGGAATATCTTGCTGTAGCTGATGCACAAGTAAATACATTTATGGGAGGAGAATATGGAAGAATATATTTTTATAAATACAATAATAATGACATAACCTTTGAATTCGATTTTTCCATCGACACAATTCCTTCATTTGGAATATTTTTAAATCCCTATGGTATAGAGTTTTCTCAAGATTCTAAAATGTTTTATTACACTGGAGGGAATTATATTGTTCAGTTTGCTTTTTCTGATTTTGGCAATGTGGATTTATTTACTTACCATGTTATGAATGGTCCATCCCCCCGTTCTATACAACTTGCTCGAAACGGTAAAATTTATGTGGCTCATGGAGAATCCAATAATTCTGTGGGTGCTGTAAGTGTTATAAACCGGCCCGAAAGACTAGGAGTAGAATGTGAGTATAGTTCTTTATCAGTTGCTTTGGCTCCGGGAAGTTCCTCTCAAGGATTGCCTGTTTTTATGGCTTCCTCATTAAGAAATAGAATTTTAGCGATTAAAGATGATTGTGTGGATGCGACATTTAGTTTTGAATTGGATGCTTATGTGCCTATTACTTCTGTATTATGGGATTTTGGAGATGGGACGACCTCTACTTCTCTAAACCCAAACCACCAATTTGCTCAAGCAGGTATTTATAAGGTTGGTGCTACTATTATGGTAAATAATTATCCCGTTACTCTTTATCGCGAAGTGGAAGCATATCCATTACCGTCCTTGGATCCAAATCAAACAATGCAACAATGTGACCCTAATAACAATACAACTTCATTTTTTAATTTAGAAAATATTGGAGACAAAATGAATAATCCGAATCCGGATTATGAATATGCTTTTTACCATAACCTTAATGATGCTGAATTAAGCATAAACCCCATACAAAATCCACAAACTTATCAGAATCAAACTAATCCAGAAGAGATTTTTGTAAAAATCACCAGTCCACAAGGTTGTGTTTTAATTAGTAATTTCTTTATTGAAACGACTTATACAGAATTAGCACAAATAAATCCTATATATGCTTGTTCCGAAAATGAAGATGGAGAAGGGAAATTTAATATAGATAATAAAATAGCGGAAATTAGACAGCAGTTTAATTTTCCAGATAATTTCAGCATAAAAGTCTATGCTTCGGCACAAGATGCACAAACTAAAATGAATCCATTAGGACGATATTATACAACCTCAACAACAACAGTTTGGGTAAGAGTAGAAGATGAAAATCTTAGTTGTAATGGGATTGGGTCTTTTCAGCTGATAGTTAATCCAAAATTAGAATTGAATATTCAGGATAATTATGTGCTTTGTCATAAAG
Organism: uncultured Flavobacterium sp.; assembly: GCA_964581855.1. Lineage (GTDB taxonomy): Bacteria > Bacteroidota > Bacteroidia > Flavobacteriales > Flavobacteriaceae > Flavobacterium. The sequence goes on along the minus strand of CAZOQH010000002.1, from coordinate 5,449 downwards.
ATTTACAGCCTCAAACAGTTTTAGATGGAGGGTCAAATAATGATGTTTGGGAATGGAGGGATAGTTTGGGGACTATAATTTCTACAGCACGAACTTTTGTTTTAACTCAACCAGGGACATTTTCTGTAACAGTTTATAAAACTCAAAATGGACTACAATGTTCTCTCCAAAAACAATTTGTTGTCACACAAGGAGGTGAAGTTAATTTTAATGAGATTGATACAGAAGATAATCAAATATATGTTTCTGTGTTAGGAAATAGTGTGTATGAATTTTCTATAGATGGTATTAATTTTTTCGGAAATGGGAATTCTTTTACTTTTTCGGGAATCACCACAGGTTTTCATGTTGTTTATGTAAGAGATATTAATAATTGCGAAGCCTCAATAAGCAAAGAAGTCTTTTTGCTTAATTTTCCTCGATTTTTTACTCCCAATGGAGATGGATTAAATGACTATTGGGGAATTAGCTCACTATCTACAAGACTTTTTTCTGAAATAGAAATCTATATTTTTGATAGGTATGGAAGAATTGTAGAATATATAGCTGTTCATAATGATGCTTTTGGTTGGGATGGGACGTATAACGGTGAGAAATTGCCCGCTACAGATTATTGGTTCAAAGCTGTTTTAAAAGATAATTCAGGAAATATAATTGATAAAAGAGGGCATTTTAGCCTTATGCGTTAAGGCGTTATTTAGTTATTTCATAAGTTGATTTTCGTATAATTTCTTTGTATTTTTTTAATTTATAAAACCTTTAGAAAGCGAAATCTGCAGCCTTATTTATTGCTGTAAGCTAGGTTATAAACCTCCCCAAATAATTCATAAATCATTGTTTTAAGTTTGGTTTTTATAAAAGGTTTACGGAATTTTGGGAGTTCTAAATAAACATTCAAAATGGAGAGCTATCATTATATATCCTCAGAAGTTTTATCACTTCGAAAAATCGCATCTATTTTACTAGAAAACAGAAAATTAGCTTTATCTGAAGAAGCTAAGGCTAATATTGAGAAGTGTAGAACATATCTCGATAAAAAAATGGAAAATCATCAAGACCCTATTTACGGAATTAACACGGGTTTTGGTTCATTATACAACATTAAAATATCAAATGAGAATCTTTCTCAATTACAAGAAAACTTAGTAAAATCACATGCTTGCGGAACCGGAGAAGAAGTTCCGCAAAACATTGTAAAACTAATGCTTTTGCTCAAAGTTCAATCGTTGAGCTACGGAAATTCTGGAGTCCAGTTACAAACCGTAGAGCGTTTAATTGATTTTTATAACCACGATGTACTTCCGGTAATTTATACACAAGGTTCGTTAGGAGCATCGGGAGACCTAGCTCCTTTGGCTCATCTTTCTCTGCCTTTGATTGGAGAAGGAGAAGTTAATTTTGATGGAAAAAGATACCATTCCGAAGAGATTCTGAATAAATTTAATTGGAAAAAAATCACCTTACAGTCAAAAGAAGGTTTAGCCCTGCTCAATGGAACTCAATTTATGAGTGCTTACGGAAGTTATATACTTATTCAGTCTCATAAATACTCGTATTTAGCCGATTTGATAGGGGCAACTTCGTTAGAGGCTTTTGACGGAAGAATCGAGCCATTTAACGAACTTATTCATTATGCTCGCCCTCACAAAGGGCAAATTGATACTGCCAAAAGAATTTCTGAATTTTTAGAAGGAAGTCAAATTATTTCTCAACCCAAAAAACACGTTCAAGACCCGTATTCTTTTCGTTGTATTCCACAAGTTCACGGAGCCTCTAAAGATACGATCAACTATGTGAGCAATGTGTTTAAGACAGAAATTAATTCGGTTACCGATAATCCGAATATTTTTGTAGGTGAAGATCTAATTATATCCGGAGGAAATTTTCACGGACAACCTTTAGCTTTGGCTTTAGACTTTTTAGCGATTGCTCTAGCAGAATTAGGGAATATTTCTGAACGAAGAACCTATCAACTGATTTCTGGATTACGTGGATTACCTGCTTTTTTAGTAGATAATCCAGGTCTTAATTCAGGATTTATGATTCCACAATATACCGCTGCTAGTATTGTAAGCCAAAATAAACAGTTGGCAACTCCTGCTAGCGTTGATAGTATTGTATCCTCCAACGGACAGGAAGATCACGTGAGTATGGGGGCAAATGCAGCAACAAAATGCTTAAAAGTTTTAGAAAACTTAGAGCGTATTTTAGCTATCGAATTATTTAATGCTTCTCAAGCTTTAGAATTCAGAAGACCTTTACAGTCGAGTGAGTTTATCGAAATGTTCGTAAAGTCATTCAAAGAAGAGGTTCCATTTGTCAAAAACGATAGAGTATTACATTATGACATCGAAAAAAGTGTTACTTTTTTAAGAAGTTTCTATATTGATGAAGAATAATAGTTAATTTTCTGATAATTAAACCCTAATAAAGGTAAGATTTGTTATTTTTATCGTCTGAATACCGAAAGATGAAACACCTTTTTACATTTCTAATGATTTTTGCCTTTATAGGGGCTTTCTCACAACAAAATGAAGCTACAACTATTAGCGGAACTGTTCTTAACCAAAAAACAAAAGTTCCTATGCAAGGTGTTACGGTTATCAACCTTAATCAGATTAAAGGAACGTCCACCAACGCAATGGGTTCTTTCCAGATAGAAGCCACAGTAAATGATACTTTACATTTGTCTTTTGTCGGATTTGACCCTCTTAAAGTTAGAGTTACTAACGAATGGTTTCGATCAAAAGTTACCACGATAGAACTTATTGAAAAAGCAATCGTGATTGAAGAAGTAGAAATTTCAGGTATTACGCTTACCGGATTTTTAGAAATTGATGCCAGGCTAATTCCGATGCGTAATGATTACAGATATAGTATTTCTGGATTACCTCACGGATACGAAGCCGGAAAACGAGGTTCAGGCGCCTTTTCTAAGGTTATGAGTTCTATCTTTAATCCTGCGGACGCCCTATATAATGTTTTTGGAAAAAAACCTCGCGAAATGGCTAAATTACGTGAGATGAAAAAAGATCAAACCGTAAAAGATGTGTTAGCCTCTAAATTTGATCGTGAAACTCTAGCTGCTTTATTAGGAGTATCTAAAAAAGAAATCGAAGATATCCTTACCAATTGCAGCTATTCTGAAACTTTTATTAAAACAGCCAACGACCTCCAAATTATGGATGCAATAAGTGAGTGTTATGAAGAATATAAGCTTATAAGTAGGAAATAAATTGCGTTTTTTGGTCCATAATTTATAGCTCAACATAAAGCTATACTTACCCTATTTTTACTGAAGTCATATTTAGAGAACCCCCTACAAGTTTATCATTAAAAAACAAAACATCATCTTTACTTTCTTGTAAAGCAAGAGAGTAAATAAGCGGGTAATAATGATCTGGAGTCGGAATGGCTAACTTGGCTTTTTCTCCCAATTCTTGATAATTAATAAGTGTTTTATGATCGCTGGCAGTAATTTTATTCTTAAAGGTCTCATTCATCTCGATAGCCCAATCAAACCCAAAATTCGGAGTATTCATATTCTTCCAATCTATCATTCGCAGGTTGTGAACCATGTTTCCGCTTCCAATAATAAGCACGCCTTTTTTTCGTAAGGCAGCCAATTGTTTTGCTAAGTTATAATGATAGGCTGCAGGTTTAAAATAATCGATGCTGAGTTGTAGCACAGGAATACCTGCATCAGGATACATATGTCGTACCACAGTCCAAGTTCCGTGGTCTAAACCCCAATCATGATCTAAACCTACATGGGTGGAAGTTATCAATTCTGCGGTTTCTTTGGCTAAAATCGGATTTCCTTTTGCGGGATATTGTACTTCAAAAAGCGCTTGCGGAAAACCTCCAAAATCATGAATTGTCTTTGGGTTTTCCATTGCCGTTATATGAGTTCCGTTTGTCAACCAATGAGCCGAAATCACTAAAACAGCCTCAGGCCTAGGAATCTCCTTTCCGAACTTTGCCCAAGTGCGAGAAAACTCATTGTCTTCGATTCCGTTCATAGGTGAACCATGCCCTATAAAAAGCACAGGCATTTTAACACTTTGCTCTTTGAGAGTTTGTGTCCAATTATAAAATGGTTGTAATGTTGTCATAGCTAATCCTCCTAATCCTAATTTAATAAAGGTCTTTCTTTTCATATTAAAAAACAACAATTGTATATACAAATATAGTAAAAAAATAATTAGTAATCTTAAAAAAAGGAAAAAAAATAAAATACTATCTTTGCAAACCTAAAAAAGATTAAATGACATCAATTAGAAACATTGCTATTATAGCACACGTTGACCACGGAAAAACAACTACGGTTGACAAAATTATGCACTATTGCCAATCTGTGAAACCTTCTGACTCACCAGGAGATTTAATTTTGGATAATAATGATTTGGAGAGAGAAAGAGGAATTACTATTGTTTCCAAAAATGTATCTGTAAATTACAAAGGAACTAAAATCAATATTATTGATACTCCAGGCCACGCGGATTTCGGAGGAGAAGTAGAGCGCGTTTTGAATATGGCTGACGGAGTACTTCTGCTTGTGGATGCTTTTGAAGGACCCATGCCACAAACCCGCTTTGTACTTCAAAAGGCAATAGAACTAGGTTTAAAACCATGTGTGGTAATAAATAAAGTTGATAAAGAAAACTGTACCCCAGAGGAAGTTCACGAAAAAGTATTTGACCTGATGTTTGAACTCGGAGCTGAAGAATGGCAGCTAGACTTTCCGACCGTATATGGGTCGGCCAAAAACAACTGGATGTCAACCGACTGGAAGGTTAAAACCGAAACACTTGAGCCTCTTTTAGATATGGTATTAGAACATATTCCTGCTCCAAAAGTAACTGAAGGAACCGTTCAGATGCTAATTACATCTCTTGATTTTTCTTCTTTTACAGGACGTATAGCTATCGGCCGTCTGCAAAGAGGAACCTTAAAAGAAGGCATGAATATCTCTTTAGTAAAACGCGACGGAAAAATTATTAAATCGAAGATTAAAGAACTACACACTTTTGAAGGCGTAGGAAGACGTAAAGTACAAGAAGTACAAGCAGGAGACATTTGTGCTTTAGTAGGTTTAGAAGGATTTGATATCGGAGATTCTATTGCAGATTTCGAAAACCCGGAAGCCTTGCCGACTATTGCTATTGACGAGCCGACTATGAGTATGTTGTTTACAATCAATGACTCTCCTTTCTTCGGGAAAGAAGGAAAGTTTGTAACCTCAAGACATATCAAAGAGCGCTTAACCAAAGAACTAGAAAAAAACTTGGCACTAAGAGTACAAGAAACCGGAAGTGCCGATAAGTTTATGGTATTTGGTCGTGGAGTACTGCATTTATCGGTTCTTATCGAAACCATGAGAAGAGAAGGATACGAACTTCAAATCGGACAACCACAAGTTATCATCAAAGAAATTGACGGAGTAAAA
>CAZOQH010000001.1:0-42041 GCA_964581855.1 uncultured Flavobacterium sp. | reverse complement strand
TTCAACCTGGATTTGGAAGAACCGGAAAGTTATTCGGATTTGAAAATTATGGTGCCGTACCTGATATCATTACCATCGGAAAAGGAATGGCTAGCGGAATGCCATGCGGAGCTTTTGTAGCTTCCGAAGAAATGATGGATTGCTTATCAGATAACCCTAAATTAGGGCACATTACTACTTTTGGAGGAAACCCTGTGATTGCTGCTGCAAGTTTAGCTACGCTAAAAGAAGTTTTAGAATCGGATTTGATGCCTCAAACCCTCGAAAAAGAGAAACTTTTTAGAGAATTATTAGTTCACCCGCTTATCAAAGAAATCAGAGGAAAAGGTCTAATGCTGGCGCTAATGACCGAAAGTGAAGAAATAACCAACGAAGTAATTTTGCGATGCAAAGACAAAGGACTGATTCTATTCTGGTTGTTGTTTGAGAAAAAAGCAGTGAGAATCACACCTCCGCTTACTATTTCTGAATCAGAAATCAGAGAAGGCTGTAAGATTATTTTAGAAACGCTTGACGAATTGATTTAATAATTAGGTAATAAAATGCTATTCTTTATTTTCTATATTAAGCCTTTTAAGTTCCTGATAGCGTACATAAACACTCAAGGCATTCAGATAACAGATAATCACTCCTTTTTGACCATCTAAAATTCCGAGGCGAATTAAATAAGCATACAAAAATTTGTAAACCGGTTTTAAATAATAATGAAAGAAGTTTGGTTTTCTGCCTTTATTGTATAATTCTTTCGCTTTAAGCTTTCCGTATGAAATCATTTTTCCTTTATAATCGTTATAGCTTATATAGGAATAATGAATGAGTTTGTTTTTTAAAATACCAATAGTTCCTTCGACTACTAAAGTTTCGTGAACTAATAAATCTTCTTTGTAGTGAGCCTTTTCTTTTCTGAAAAGACGGAAGTTTTTATCGGTTTGCCATCCGCTAAATCGAAGTGGTCCGTTATTAAACATAAACTTACGATATACGTAATAAGCATCCTTTGCTTTAGGATTCTGAATGGTTTGCAAGATTTCTTCTCTTAATTCGGGAGTGATTCGTTCGTCTGCATCTAAGAACAAAATCCACGGATTTGTGGCAAAAGTTAAAGTAAAATTACGTTGCTTGGTATAATTTTCAAACTGATTCTGAACTACTTTAACATGAGGGTATTTCGAAAGAATTTCAAGTGTTTTGTCTGTACTGTACGAATCTACAACTATAAGCTCGTCAACAAAATCAAGGTTCTGGATAAGGTCTTCTATATTTTGCTCTTCGTTATAAGTAATTATTAAACCACTAATTTTATTTTCTTCCGAAATATGCATTTAATCTGTATGTGTTTGGGCTATTTTTGAATTCTGGCAAAAATAGAATAAAGAAATTATTTTATCCTATTTTTATCTAAAAATACTTGTTAATTCTGACTTTAACTCTAACTCTTATTTTTCAATAAGCTTATTATTTGATACTCTATAATTAAATGACTGAATATATGCTTTTATAAATTTAGTCATTTCTTCTCTTTGTTCTGTCTTAATATCTAACAGATTTTTTTTCAACAATCTATCTTTTTTAAACTCATACAACCCAATTGGGTTAGTTCCGTCAAACCTTAAATAGTAGTCCCCGTTTATATAATGATAGATATTATTTAGGAAATAAACTACAAAATCGTCATCTGATGTAAATGATTTTCCATACGAAATCATCTTTGCTTTTATGTTCAAATAATCAACAATACTAGGCATAATATCCGTTTGCTGAAGATTCTTTTCCGAAACCCCTTTAAGGGTCGGGTCAGAAGGATCAAAAAATAAAATAGGTATTTCAAACCTTCCAACACTTGTTCTATATATTTCTGAGTTAGTATCTGGATAACCGTGATCTGCTGTAATCACAAACAGAGTATTCTCATACCATTCTTCTGTCTTAATAGAATCAAAAAATTGTTTTAAAGCATAATCTGTATAAGCTATGGTTTCCATAACTTTAGTAGTTCCTTTCGGAAATTTTCCTTTATATTTTTCGGGGATTATATAAGGATTATGAGAAGATATCGTAAAAATAGTGCTGAAAAAAGGCTGTTTAAAAGTCTCCATTTTTTGAGCAAAAAACTGTAAGAATTCTTCATCAAAAATTCCCCATCTCCCATCAAATGCTTCAGGACCTATATATTCATTTTTACCAAAATAATCATCAAATCCCGCTACTTTACAATATTGATCAAAATTCTGACTTCCATTAAATGCTCCATGAAAAAACGAAGTATAGTAACCATTTTCTTTTAGTATTTTAGGTAGTCCATACACATTATTTAAAGAATAGCTAGAAGTAATCAGTGAATTTTCCATTAAACTCGGAATACTAGAAAGTATGGACGGAACGGCATCAATTGATAATCTCCCATTTGCAAAACCATTTTTAAAATATAAAGATTCGGTAATAAGAGAATCTAAAAAAGGCGTGTAACCCGATTGGACATTCTCATCTCCAAAACTTTCTAAAATGATAAGAACTACATTTTTATCTGTTTTTTCAGATTCAGGATTAGTAATAATCACAGGATTATAAATTGAATCGAGTTCCTCTTCTGAATAAAATTGTGGAACGGATAAATTCTCATTCTTTGCAATGGTCTTCAAAATACTGAAAGGAGTATTCAAGACTACTTCAGGAGATTGATTGTTATATAAAATGGCATCAACTATCCGCAAAGGTTTTTTTCCAAATCCGCCTCTGCCAGCTAGAATAGCCAGCCCTAAAAAAAAGACTAAGACAAAAAAATCTTTCAAATATTTTTTTGGAGTATATCTCTCTACTAATTCAACCTTTACATGTCCTAAAGCTCTCCATACTAAAGCTCCTAAAAAAACTGTTATAAATGGAATATACCAAAACTCAACAATAAAAGAAAGCAACAACCTTCCTATTTCGTTTTCCATTCCTGTGGCTGTTATAAGTCCGTAAGTACTGCGTTTACCCGTAAATTTATAATATTCTAAATCAACTAGATTTGTAGTTATAAAGACCATATTAACTACAAAAAACAAAAGCTTTAAAACTTTTTGATATACCCTCTTATATTTTAGGTTTCCAGGTAAAAGGTGAGCTAATACAAAAATCAAATTCACATAACTAATAGCAGATATATCAAAAATCAATCCTCCTAAAAAAGAGTTCACATCGATTTTTTCGATCGCCTTGTAATTAAACCATATAAACAGACATCGACATAATTGGTAAATCAAAAACACCACCAATAATCGTTTAATAAGTAAAGTGAGGTAAATATTCTTCAACACAGCGTAAGGTTTATAATAAAGAGGATGATTTAAGAAGTTAAAGGTTGCTTAAAAAATGAAGAACATCACCTTTAAACAACTCAAATTTAAGTTTTTTATATAGTTCCAAAGATTCATTCTTAAATTTTTTTGGATGTTTGTCTTTATAAATACTCGGATAAAAATCTATTAAATGTACCATCATATGTTTTTTTTGATCAGATGGTTTACTCCATATTTCCTTTTTTATCCAAGGAGAAAAAACAGCAAAAGTGGAAACATCAAGAGCTTTTGCCATATTAACCGCTCCTCCTTCATTTCCGATAAGGGCATCACATTGAGATAATACAGCTAAAAATTCTCTTAATCCTCTAGTGTAAAACTCAAAAATTATTTTGTCTTGAGTAGCAGGTTGGCATAATTCATAGATTTCTTTTGCTTGAGACTCCTGATGGGGCATAAAGTTAAAAAGCAATTGCACATCATCTTTTAAAGCAATAAAATCAAGCATTTTGGCCATTTCTTCGAAAGGTAAACTCTTGTCCAAAGAACTCCCTAATACTCCGATCATAATCGTTTTTTTAGAAGTGTCTATTTGGCCATGAAGTTGCTGTTTGGCTTTTTGGATTTCATCTGGTGTAAGATATAACTTTGGAAATTCAATACTAACCATTTCTCCTATTAGGGCTTGAGCTAATTCTAATCTATTAAAAATTGATGCTCCTTCTACGTCTGAAAATTTAACCGTTTGAGTATATAAAAATGAAGTGTAATATTTATGCTGTCCTATTCTGATTTTCGCACCCGAAAAATAAGTTGGAATAATACTTTCCCACTTCCCGTACACATCAATCACAGCATCGTACTTCTCGGATCTCAAACTTTTTCCGAAAGCTTTGAGTTTTAAAAATCCTTTTGTTTCTTTAGGATTGAAAGCGATTATTTTATCAATAAACGGATTGTTTTCTAATACAGGAGTAGTTCCAGAATGCACCATATAATGCACCTCTGCCTCTGGATATTTGATTTTTATGGCCTGACACACAACCGTACTTGCCAATACGTCTCCAATCATTTTTTGTTGTATGACCAGTATTTTCATTTATCCTCTGTATATAAACTCTTTTGATTCAGAATCCACCTCTCGGATTAGTTCTCCGTTTTCGTAAAACTTCCAAATTCCTTTTTTTAGTCCTTTTTCGTACATTCCTTGAGCAATGATTTGCCCTTTAATATCGCGATAAATCACCCAACCATTAAATTGGTTATTTTTATACGGAATTTCTTCTAATACAATTCCGTCTTGTGAATATTTTTTAAAAACGCCTTCTTTCACACCATTGTTATAATGAGTTTCAGAAGCTATTTTTCCGTTTTTATAATAAACTACAACTCTTCCGTGAAGTTTTCCGTTTCTGAAGGTTTCCACCGACATAGGTTGAGGTGAATCTTGATGATAATACTTCCAAACCCCTTCGTTTTGTCTGTTTTTATTGAGCAATCCTTCGCTTACTTTGTTTCCTTTTTGGTTATACATTATTACATAACAACTTCCATCTCCTTTAGAGAAATCTCGGGTTGCAATAACGGTTCCTGCTTTTGTGTCATCAAAGTATTTAAAGACACCCGTTTCTCTTCCGTTTACAAAAACACCTTCATAACGCGGTCTTTGAGATTTTTCATGAACCCCTTTCCAAAGTCCGTGACGTTTTCCGTTGGCATCAAACTGATTAATTTTTTCTTCTTGTGCTAAAGAAAAATTAATAAATACAACTGATAAAAATAACAATACTCTTTTAAAACTCATATTATAAAACCTTGATTGTTTTCTTAACTAAAAAAACAAAATTTTATTATTTACAAGCAATTTTGTTAACTCTATTTTGATGTCTTCCTCCTTCAAAACTTGTGCCTAAAAAAGTATCAACTATAGCGACAGCTTGTTCTAAAGCTGTATATCTTGCAGGAATGCTTATCATATTTGCGTTGTTGTGTTGTCTGGCTAATTCGGCAATTTCTTTGGTCCAACAAAGTGCACATCGAATGCCTTGATGTTTATTAGCAGTAATAGCTACGCCATTTCCACTTCCACAAATCACAATTCCGAAATCTGCCTTTTTTGATTCTACATCCAAAGCTACAGGATGTACAAAATCAGGATAATCTACACTCTCCAAGGCATCTGTTCCGTGATTGATGACTTCGTATCCTTTTTCTTCAAGATGCTTTACAATTGCTTTTTTGTACAATGTGCCTGCATGGTCATTTCCGATAGCTATTTTCATTTTTAACTGTGTTTATGTTATTGAATAACAGATTATATTCCTAGGTAATTCTGTGGAGTAATCTTTATCAACTCTTCTTTTACTGAATCAGAAACATTTAGAGTTCCTATAAAGTTATGAATAGCTTTTTTATCAATTACTGAATTGGTTCGGGTGAGTTCTTTTAAGGCTTCGTAAGGGTTTGGATAGTTTTCTCTACGCAAAACCGTTTGTATAGCTTCTGCAACAACAGCCCAATTTTTATCTAGATCTTCATTAAATTTATCAGCATTCAAAAGTAATTTATCCAATCCTTTTAAAGTAGCTTCAAAACCGATAACTGTATGTCCGAACGGAACACCTACATTTCGCAAAACTGTACTATCTGTCAAGTCTCTTTGAAGTCTAGAAAGCGGAAGTTTAGCCGATAAATGTTCAAAAATTGCATTTGCAATTCCTAGGTTTCCTTCTGAATTCTCAAAATCAATTGGGTTTACTTTATGTGGCATAGCAGAACTTCCTACTTCTCCTGCTTTAATTTTTTGTTTAAAATATTCCATAGAGATATACGTCCAAATATCTCTGTCTAAATCAATTATTATGGTATTGATTCGCTTTAAGGCATCAAAAAAAGCAGCAAAATGATCGTAATGTTCTATTTGTGTTGTCGGGAATGAATGATGAAGCCCTAATGTGTCTTCTACAAATTTTTGGCCAAAAGCTCTCCAATCCACTTCTGGATAAGCAACTTTGTGTGCATTATAGTTTCCGGTAGCTCCTCCGAATTTAGCAGCAAACGGAATATTGAACAATAATCGCATTTGCTCCTCCAATCTTTCTACAAAAACCCCAATTTCTTTACCTAAGCGAGTCGGAGATGCGGGCTGTCCATGTGTTCTAGCCAACATCGGAATATCTGCCCATTCTATACTTAATTCTTTTAGCTTGGATACGAGTTTTATTAATAGTTTTAGATATACCTCCTGAAAGGCCTCCTGAGTCGAAAGCGGAATAGCCGTATTGTTTATGTCTTGAGAAGTCAGTCCGAAATGAATAAACTCTTTGTACTGAGAAAGTCCTAATCTATCAAAAGCATCTTTAATAAAGTATTCAACTGCCTTTACATCGTGATTGGTGGTTTTTTCGATTTCTTTGATAGCAAGCGCATCTTCAGAACTAAAGTTTTTGTAAATATCACGAAGCGAGTCAAACAGACTTTTATCTACTCCTTTAAGTTGTGGTAAAGGAAGCTCGCAAAGAGCAATAAAATATTCTATTTCGACCAGCACTCTATATCGAATAAGTGCTTCTTCTGAAAAATAAAGTGCTAAATCTTGTGTTTTGTTTCGATATCTCCCGTCAATAGGAGAAATTGCATTGAGTTGTGTTAGTTGTTGCATTGTTGATTTCTATTAAAAAGCAAAGATAATCCTTACTACAGAAATAATAAAAAGTTTCTCTATAACTTTACAAATAAAAACAATAATCAATGCGAAAAGATTAAATCACTACAGCCGTACCGCTTGCTGTTACCATGAGCATTCCTCCGTTATTGCCAAGTGTTTCGTAGTCCAAATCGATTCCGACAATTGCATTGGCTCCCATAGCTTGAGCTCTTTGTTTCATTTCTGCCAGTGCTGTGTTTTTGGCTTCAATCAGTACTTTTTCGTAAGTAGAAGAACGTCCTCCAAAAAAGTCGGTCAGTCCTGCCATAAAGTCTTTGATGGCATTGGCTCCAATAATGGTTTCGCCTGTTACGATTCCTTTGTATTCTCTGATTGGGCTGCCTTCGATAGTGTGGGTTGTAGTTAAAATCATGTTTTTCGTTTTTTATAAGATTAGTATCAAAGTTATAAATTTCGTTACATTTGTAAGCTATAAATACGTCTTATGGAAAAACAAAAAAAATTCGTTCCTCATATTCTGGCTTTTTTAGGCTTTGTAATAGTTGCCCTTATCTACTTTTATCCTGTTTTGCAAGGCAAGGAAATTTATCAATCTGATATTGTGCAATATATCGGAATGGCTAAAGAACAAAACGATTTCCGCAAAGCAGAGGATACCGAACCGTATTGGACAAATTCTGCTTTTGGAGGAATGCCAACTTATCAGCTTGGAGCAAAATATCCGCATAATTACGTAAAAAGTTTAGATTCGGTATTGCGTTTTTTACCTCGTCCGGCTGACTACTTGTTTTTGTATTTCATAGGGTTTTATGTACTGCTTTTAGCTTTACGAATCAAACCTCTCAAAGCTTTTATTGGAGCATTGGCTTTCGGCTTCTCGACCTATTTAATCATTATTCTCGGAGTCGGACACAATGCAAAAGCTCATGCAATTGCTTATATGCCTATGGTGGTAGCGGGAGTTTTACTGGTTTTCCAACGAAAATACATTTTAGGCGGACTACTCACTATGGTAGCAGCAGCTCTGGAAATTCAGGCCAATCACTTTCAGATGACTTATTATTTGCTGTTTTTACTACTGATTATCGGGATATATTATACCTACAAATTCATAAAATCAAAAGCCTACAAAGATTACGCAAAAATCATCGGAGTATTTGTTGTGGCAGCAATTTTAGCTGTTGGTGCAAATGCTACGAATTTAATGGCTACTTCTGAATATGCCAAAGTTAGTACCCGGAGCAATAGCGAACTGACTACTAATCCGGACGGAAGCCCGAAAGTTTCGAGTAATGCAATGAGTTACGAATATATTACCGAGTACAGTTACGGAAAAGCAGAAAGTCTAAATCTTATTGCACCACGACTTTTCGGAGGAGGAAATTCGGAGAAGCTAGACGAAACCTCTGAGGTACATCAGTATTTGGTTCGTCAGGGAATTCCGTATGAATACGTTGGCCAATTAAGGGATAATTTCGGAAGAACCTATTGGGGCGATCAGCCTATTGTAGCCGCTCCTGCTTATATCGGAGCTGTAGTTTTCTTTTTATTTATCTTGGCTTTATTTGTTGAAAAACGAAAAATAAAATATGTTTTTGTAGCTGGTGCAGTTTTATCGCTTTTACTTTCGTGGGGGAAAAACTTCCCGTTATTGACTGATTTTTTCATCAATAATGTACCGATGTATAACAAGTTTAGAGCCGTTTCGTCTATTCAGGTTATTTTGGAATTATGTATTCCGGTTATAGCTGTTTTAGGATTGACTTCTTTCTTAAAAGCAAGCAAAGAAGAACAATGGGATTCTCTGAAAAAAGCCGGAGCCATAACACTCGGCTTACTTGTCGTATTGCTCTTCGGAAAAGGAATGTTCAGTTTTACTTCTCCGAATGACGAATTTTTGATAAATTATTTAAACCAAATTGTTCAGGATAATTCTTTCGGATACGGATTTATGGAGGCCCTTCAGGCCGATAGAGCTCAAATGTATTCAGCTGATTTGATACGCAGTATTTTGCTTGTAGTTTTTTCCGGATTAGTTTTAGTGTTATTTCATAAAGAAAAACTTAAAGCAAATATTGCCATTATCCTAATAGGAATCCTGATGGTTGGTGATTTGTTTTTGGTTGGAAAGAATTATGTAAATGAAGATAGTTTTGTAGAAAGTTACAAAATGCAAGAACCCTTCGCTCCTACTCAGGCTGACAAAGCCATATTAGAGGATTCATCTCATTTCCGAGTTTTTGAATTCCAAGGTGCAATGAGCAGTGCGAGAACTTCGTATTTTCATCACTCTGTTGGAGGATATAGTGCTGTAAAACCCAAGAAAATTCAGGAGTTATACGATTACCAGATTACGCAAGGAAATCAAGAAATACTAAATATGCTCAACGTAAAGTATATTTTAGATACGGATGAAGAGGGTAATACAATTCCGATATTAAACGATGAAGCTTACGGAAATGCATGGTTTGTAAATCAAGTTCAAGTGGTAAATTCGGCTGATGAAGTGATGAAGTCTTTAGAGAATTTGAATAAAAATACGGCTATTTTAAACTTAAAAGACTTTCCTATAAAAGCAAAAGAAGTCACAAATATCCACTTTCAAACCGATAGTTTATCTTCTATCGAATTAGTAGAATACAAACCCAATTATTTAAAATACCAATCTCAAAATCAAAATGACGGATTGGCGGTTTTCTCCGAAGTTTATTATCCTCATGGTTGGATAGCAACTATTGATGGAAACGAGGCTGAAATTTTTGAAGTAAACTACACCCTCCGAGCTTTACAAATCCCAAAAGGAAATCATACGATTGAATTTCGTTTTGAACCTCAAGTGGTAAAAACCGGAAGCTCAATTGCTCTGATTAGCTCGTTAATTATGATTTTACTTATTGCGGGTGGAGTTTATTGTGCTGTGCGAAAAAAGGAATAACTGATTTAACAAGTTCAGAGTACCTGCGTATTCTGAACTTGTCATTTTATTGGTTATTCTTTACTTATTACTAAAGTAATTTTATTAAAATCAGCTGCTGCATTTATAACTTGTCTGTACGACTCAAAAACTTCTAAAGGATAGTGAATTACACTGTAATACTCTGAATTAGTAACAAATATTTCGTTTGATTTTTGTTCATACGAACTTATAAATGCGGCTTCAGTTTTTCCGTCTATTACAGTTTTATGATCCATATTAAAGCTATCCAAATTTTTAGCCACATAATCTTTAGGTAAAATAATTTTGATGGTTCGGGTGTAATTATGAGGATAGTAAATCTCTACAGGCAACTGTCTTTGATCTTCTTGATACAATTCGATTTGTTTTCCGATGGTTTCACCTACTTTAAATAGGATGTTGTTTCCTGCTTTTTGGATATAATCTTTTCCTTCGAAGGTTAAATCTAAAATGAATGGCTTTTTCCCTATTGATTCTAATCCATCATTTTTAGTCTCTATAGTTTTGTATTCTGCCTCCAAGGTATAATTTTTGGCGATTTCTTTTAATATTTCTCGGTAGTCTTCCTCTGTTACAAAATCTTTAATCGTTTGTAGGTTTAAAGCCGAATATCCTCCAAAACTAATATTAGTATGAACCAAAGGATTTTCTACATCTTTAGAAAAATCGATTGTAATATTCATATAATCATGGGTTACGTCTCCTGTAGGAATTTCTATTTTTTTAACAGTTCCTATTCCCATTTTTGCTCCTCCAAACTCTTTTTCCTGGATAAACAGTCCGTAATTTTCTCCGTAATTAAAATTGAAAAAAGGAAATCGGTACTCTATAGAAGTTGGTTCTAAATATTTATTCACTTTAGGAAAATAGAACAGAACCTCTTCAAGATTATCAGTAGTTTCGAAGTCGATATCAAAGTCTTTGAGATATCTTTTGGATGTCATTACCACTTCGGCTGGGATGTCAAATCTTTCGAATACAGCTAAATACAGCCTCAACAATTCTAAATCATTTGCCTGTTTGTTTTTTAATACATCTGTGAAGTCTTTGTTCGAATTAAAGTATCTGTTATGAACAATAGATGTTTTTATTTTGCTTTCGATATTCCATATTTGTTCCTCCTGATTTTTTGATTTTGTAATAGTTTTTACGAAATCATCTATTGACTTTTGGTTTTTCTTGTCGATTTCGGGATGTAAATTCTCGTACACATTTCTAGCAAAATCACTATAGCTAAATAGATTGTTAGCTCCTGTATAAGAATTTGAAAACAATTTATATCGGAACTTTTTAATGTGTTTATTCCAGTTTGAATACCTTTCTTCATCCGAAAGTCCGTCAATATTTGCATCTACTACGGATATCGAATGTTTTCCTTCATAAGCATCATTATTAAATTCAGCTTCCGGAAGTCCGTTATAAGATTTATATTTAAATCCTAAATATTGAGGATAAATTAGTTCAAACGAAATATTTGCTATCGGATATTCGCTTTGCATTTTTATCGAAACGCCTCTCAATTCGGGATTTTCTTTTAATATAAAAATCTTCTCGAGGATTGCGCCTTTCTCAAGTCCGTTTATCGCATAATAATTGTATTTGACACCTCTTTCTTCATCAATTTCTTCTTTAATATCCTTAGCATCAAAACTGAGTATTTCTCCATTTTTCTTGATAATTCGAACCTTATTTTTTACTAACGATTCGTCTACTCGTGAAGGAATATAAACTCTATTATTTCTTTCGATGGCATTATGAGAATTGATATAAACTTTTTCGTGAAACAAATAATATTGAACAGATGAATTGGCAGTTGGAACAAGTTCTACTTTGATGTTTTGTTCTAAGATGACTTCATTTTCGTTTTCATATTGTTTAGGGATGGTAAAGTTATGATTGGTGAAGTCGTAATTTTGAAATTCAAAATCTTGAGCGTTACCCTTGGTTGATACAACCAAAAATAAAACGAGTGTTGAATAAAATAGTTTTTTTTTCATAAATGGTTTATTTAGTTTTTAGCATAATCATTTCGTTATACAATGATTTTAAATCTTTTATGGTCTGGTTCCAAAGTTCAAAATCGGATTTTTCTAAAAGAATTTTCTTCGTTTCTATTTCAAACTTTAGTATTATTTTTCTGTCTTTTAGTTCGTACTCCACCTTATATTTGACCAAATCATTGTTTAGTGATGCATTTTCAGGAAGGGTTTTAACCTTCATGTTTTCCGGAATTTCGAGTTCTATTTCTAAAGATTGTACAAATAAAAAATCAAATTCATACATTGATTTTCTGTCTGCTTCTATGGTCAGTTTTTCTAGAGGTTTATCTAAAAAAAGATTGACGTACATTTCATCCGAAACTTCTACCACATAATTGTCTAATTCAAAGTTAAAATCGACCTGATAAGGAAGATCTCTGTCTGAAATATTGTATTCTTGATAATCTTTCAGGTTGAATTTATTATTCCCTTTTTGAACCAAGCCTTTTATAATGTCAAATCTTGCTTTGTTTGAAGCATCTCCAATATTCAACAAGAAATTTGTTCTTGCCAGGCCTTCCATAAAAAACTGACCTTTCCCTTCAATTTTAGCACCTGTAAGTTTTGCTTTAATTTTTTCAGAAACGCTATTTTTGGCTGCTTCCACAATAGGAGCCTTAACAATTTTATAGGATTCTCCATCTCTTACCAAAACTTCTTTTCCTTGAATGAAGCTACTTGGTAATCCGAATGGAGTTTCGCTATCTGTTGCATCCAAAAAAATAATTTCGCCATCTATTTCAACACTTGCAATCATGTGGTCATCTACTGCTGGAGTCGAAACTTCTGCATACGAATATGGAATTCTCCGAGTTCCAACCCAACATAAATTTACGTTTGGAACATTGGCATATCTAGCCATATCAGTAATAATACTCGACATATCTTTACAGTCTCCGAATCGTCTTTGATTGACCACCGAGGCCTCACGTGGAATAAAACCTTCGTAACCGTTTTCAAATGCTACATATTTGATATTGTCTTTTACCCAGTAAAAAATAGCTTTAATTTTTTCTTTATCAGAAGTCATTCCTTTGACAAGCTGTTCGGTAATTGCTTTCAGTTCAGCATCTTCGTTTTTATTAAGGTCCTTGACAAAGTTTAAGTAATATTTGTACAGTTGATCAATATTTCCTAAAAGCTCAACCTTTTCTTTTCCTGCCATATAGCTTTGAATATAAAAAACAATATGAGGAGCTATGTACAAATATCCCGGATTGTTTGATTCGTATTTTAGCGGAAGGACTTCATTCATTTCCCAAGTGTAAATGTTTTTTCCTTTGTGTTCTTTTTTCGAAAACACAATTCTATTTTCGAAATCATTAAATATCTTGTATCCTATTTCAATTCCTTTGTCAGCTATAATTTCGAAAGAACTTTTTTTAATAGGTAAATCACTAACAAAACTAAAACGGTGCAACAAAAAAGGGTCTAAAAACTCGGATTGATACGAATATGTTTTTTTAGCTCCTACTTCAAGGTTCGGAAAAACAATTTTTCTTTCTATTAAATCACTATAAAAAACATTTCTTTGTTGGGCTTTTTTGTCTGTATATTGTTTTATGGCGATTTTCTTTTCCTTTCCTCTATCGTTAATTATAGTAAACGCTTCATGACTTTTGAGTGGAACAAGATCCGAATAGTGCAATAGTTCGCTATTGTTGTGAATTCCCATTTCCGAAAAAATAATCGATTCGAAATAGTTATCCTGCACAACGTGTAATTTATTTTTATTTATAGTAAAATTATACGTTTGAGATTCTTTTAATATAAGCTCATGATGTCCTTCGTATTTTTTCTGCCATTTTTCGAGGTCTTGTGCAAAACCGAAGTAAACTCCCAAGGAAAATATAATAAAAACTAAATGTTTATTTTTTAATTTCAACCAATTCATCCGAGTCATATATTTTATGCATTACTAGATTTCCGTTTTTAAAAGTTTTAAAGTTTCCGTGAAGTTCGTCCCAACTATATTCGGCTGAAATTATAGTTTTCCCATCTTCAGAGAAGTATTCTTGCAGACCTTCAAAGCTTCCTGCATTAAAGTTTTCTATTTTATATATTTTACCATTTGTATAATATTCTGTTCTTTTACCATTGATTTTTCCGTACGCGTATTCTGAAATAAAATGGGGTTGTCCGCTAGTTCCGTATATTTCCATAGTTTTATCAAAATATCCTTTTTTCAACCTCAACTTAAAGGCAGTTTTTCCGTCTGCGTATTTTGACAAAATCTCTACCTCTGATTTAAGGTCTATTTTTTGAGCCTCTCCTAAACTTCCGTCTTTGGTTAATACTTTATAATATTTCGGAGTATCCATTTCGTATCCGATCAGTGCAATAACTTTTCCGTCAAGGTTATAAAAAGTTTGCTCTCCGTTTTTTTGGTCATTAACCATATTGTATTGATATAGTGTTTTGCCGTTTTGATAAAACCTTGTGCCTTTTCCGAATTCTTTGCCCAAAATATATTCTACAGTTAAACGCAACTTTCCGTTTAAATCATGGTATTTGAACAACCCGTTATTTTTTCCGTTATAATATTCTCCTTCTAGAGCTAATTTTTGGTTAGGATAATATTTTATGTATTTTCCGTGTATCACATCGTTTACGTAAGTAGAAGTTAGGATCAAATCGTCTGATTTATCTTTTATAATCAGATTTCCGTTTCTAATTCCATTTTTGTGTTCAACCGTTACTTTTACTAATCCTCCATTTTCTGTATAAGTAGTCAAACCGTTTTTGTTGGCATAACTAATTTCTGATTCTAGAGTTCCGTCTTTATTAAAGTTTTTCAGGTTAATTAGGTAGTCTTCAAAATATTCGGCTTCTTTACATATAGTTCCGTCCTGAAAGTATGAAAAGTGTTTTAAATATGCTTTTCCATCGATTAAATATCCTTCGTAATCAACATTTCCATTTCTATAAAAATATTGGTATGGTCCGTTGCGCTGCCCTTGGTTAAAGTACATTTTCACAAAAAGGTTTTCGTCTGAGAATCCTTCATAAAGTCCTATAAGGTTACCTTTTTCTTGATAATAAATTCCGTTAATTTTCCCTCTTTCATAATCATACCTCAATCCTTTTGTAAGATCATCTTCAAAATGTTGTTTTGTTTTTATAAGTCCGTTACTATCGAAATATGTCCATTCTCCGTTCATCATTCCTTTTGCGAAAGCTCCTATCATGCGTGTGTTACCATCTAAATCTTTGATTTCGAATTCTTTTTTAGAAATACTTACTTCGGTAGGCTCCGTATTATTTTTAGTATATTGATAACCTGCTCTTACTTTTCCGTTTCTATATCTCTCTTCAAAATACTTTTCACCGCTTTCGTTATAATAAACATATTTGTCTGTTTGTTCTTTATTATCGTAAAAAGTTTCTGATTGCATTTTTCCATTAGGATGATATTCTATAACTTTATCTACTTTTGTTCCGTTGAGTAAAAATTCTTTTTTAGGTTGTCCGTTCTCGTAAAATTCTTTATAACTCTGCACAGCATAACCCTTATCATAGTTGGTCTGAGAGCTTATTATTTTCCCATCGTAATAAGTAATTGCTTCACCATTTAACAATCCATCAAGATAGTAATACGAACTAATTATGTCTCCTTGCTCGTTATAATCAATGGCTTTCCCGTTTAATTTATCATTTAAATATTCATATTCACTTTGTTTGGTACCATTGGGGTAATAGCATACCGAAAGTCCTGTCAATTTTCCTTCTTTTATTGGTCTTACACATCGTTTTCCTCCATTCATAAAATACGAAAATCCCTCCCCATCTAACACATCGTTTTTAAAAGTAGCTTCAGATTTTAAATTCCCGTTTTTATAATATTCTTTATAAATTCCGTTCTTAATGCCGTTGGAATAAGTAACCTCTTCGAATTTTGCTCCGTCAGAATAATAATATGTTTGTAATCCATCTAATTTTCCGTCTTTATAATTTAGTTCTCCCGTTATTTGTCCTAATTTGTTTAACATTTTGAACTTTCCTTGTAAAACTCCATTTACATCAGCCCCAACAAGATAGGGGTATTCTTCTTCAAAATAAATCGAAACTTCCTGAACGCTCCCGAAATGTTCTATTTTTCTCTTGGTATAAACCGCTCTGAAATGATTTCTAATATAATTGTCATTAAATTCTAAAATTTTCTTTTTATGATTGGTGAGCTTTTTGCCTAAATTTTCTTCGGCTGCGATAAGAGTATAGTAAATAAACTGTTCGGTATATTTCTTATTTTGAATATCTGCTAAAAACGGTATATAAATATTCTCAAAAAAACCATCTTTAACTTCATGTGTTGAGGCGTATTCTACTATCGCTTGAATCTGACGCGTAACTACATCATCAATATCAACTTTTAATTTATATTTCGAATTTAAAGGCAATTGATTTCTTAAAATCAACTCTAGTTCCGAAAAGTCGTCTCCTTTTTCCGAAAAAACCACATCTGTTGTAGTTAAATAATGCTGCCCCATATTTGTATTAAGTCTCTTCAGAGCTTCGTAAGCAAATCTTCCGGTAGGGAAATTTGATAAATATCCGAGCATAGCCAAAGAGCCTTCTACTACTTTTCCGTTTTCATAAGCTAAAATTCCTAAAATATAATGTGAAGATGCGTGATTAGGATTATTAGTAACCACTTTTTTGAGATAATCCACCGCTTTTTGAACCTCCTGTTTTCTAATATACATAATAGCCATGTTGTATAGCAATCCTGTAGCATCCGGAATGATAGTTTCAGCTTCTTTATACACTTTTTCAGACATCTCATAATCTTCTTTATCACTCAATAGAGTTCCATACAGAATAAACAACTCTGGATTTTCAGGCATTAGGTTTTCTGAATATAATTTTTCTAATAAAGCCAAGGCCTCATCTGTTTTTTCTAAAGCTGTTAACGAAAGTGCTTTTTCATATTGAGCCACGAGATAATCAGAATCTGTTTTGTAAATCTTTTCGTATTGTTCAATTGCTTTTTGATAATCTCCTGCCTGATGAAACTGTTTTCCTGTTTCTATAAATGCTGCACTATCATAAATCTCGGAGTATTTTTGTTGAGATAATAAACTTAATGGAGTGAAAAGAATAATGATAAATAGAAACTTTAAAGATAAAAAGTCTGTTCTGAAGTGTAAAGTGTTCATATAATTTTCAAGTATTTTGGTTAGGTAGCAGTTTCAAATATAACAAAACCTCTAAATTATTACAATTTTATATATTATTTTAATCATTAATAAAAATATTATCTAAAAAAGGCTAGAACACAAATATCCGTAAAACATTTAGCAGAAGTTATAAACGAGTGCATCACTAAACAAGAATTGAACTTATATTTAGAAGAAAACAACTTCAAAAGGTACAGCAATTCGATAGACTTTAAATTTGTTGTTCTCCAAAAAACATTTTTCAGTTGAAAACGAATTTATTTCTTCCAACCAACAAATAGCTTTTACAAAAACGATAATCCACAAAAAAAGCCCAGAAATTCTGGGCTTTTTTAATTAACTCTAACAGAGTTTATTTATAAATTATTTTGCAACGTTTACTGCTCTAGTTTCTCTGATTACCGTTACTTTTACTTGTCCTGGATAAGTCATTTCGGTTTGAATTTTTTGAGAAATCTCAAACGACAAGTTGGCTGCTTTTTCATCCGAAACTTTTTCGCTCTCTACCAATACGCGTAGTTCACGACCCGCCTGAATAGCATAAGCACTCTTCACTCCTGGGAATCCATAAGCGATATCCTCTAAGTCTTTTAGACGTTGAATATACGAGTCTAACACCTGACGTCTTGCTCCTGGTCTTGCTCCCGAAATTGCATCACATACCTGAACAATCGGAGAAAGCATACTTGTCATTTCTATCTCATCGTGGTGAGCACCAATAGCGTTGCAAACCTCTGGTTTTTCACCATATTTTTCAGCCCATTGCATACCCAAAATAGCGTGAGGAAGTTCACTTTCTGTATCAGGAACTTTACCTATATCGTGTAACAATCCTGCTCTTTTCGCCATTTTGGCATTCAAGCCTAATTCTGCAGCCATTATTCCACACAGCTTTGCTACTTCACGAGAGTGATGCAATAGGTTCTGTCCGTACGACGAGCGGTACTTCATTCTTCCTACAATCTTGATCAGTTCAGGGTGTAATCCGTGAATTCCTAAGTCAATTACGGTACGTTTACCAACTTCTATAATTTCGTCATCAATTTGTTTAGCTGTTTTAGCTACCACTTCTTCTATTCTTGCAGGGTGAATACGTCCGTCTGTAACTAATTTATGAAGAGCCAATCTGGCAACTTCTCTTCGCACCGGGTCAAAACACGAAAGAATAATTGCTTCTGGAGTGTCATCTACAATGATTTCTACTCCTGTAGCAGATTCTAAAGCTCTAATATTTCTTCCTTCACGCCCGATAATTCTACCTTTTACATCATCAGATTCTATATTGAATACCGAAACACAGTTTTCTATGGCTTCTTCTGTACCTACGCGTTGAATGGTGTTTATGATTACTTTTTTGGCTTCTTGTTGAGCGGTTAGCTTTGCCTCTTCCATAGTGCCTTGTATAAAAGACATGGCTTCGGTTCTGGCCTCGTTTTTCAAACTCTCAATAAGCTGTTCTTTTGCGTCTTCAGCCGAAAGTCCTGCAATTACTTCTAATTGTTCTACTTGGCTCTTATGCATTTTATCAACTTCCTCTTGTTTTTTCTCTAAAGTTGATAATCTATTGTCGTAATCTAGTATTTTTCTCTCTATTTCTTCATTTAGTTTTTTACTTTTTGCCAACTCATTCGACACTTGAGATTCTTTATCTCTTGTACGTTTTTCGGCTTCTGCCATTTTCTTCTCACGATTAAGTATCACTTGTTCGTGTTCTGACTTTAATTCAATAAACTTTTCTTTTGCTTGAAGAATTTTGTCTTTTTTAATTGCCTCCGATTCTATTTTAGCGTCTTTCAGAATTGATTCCGCTTCTTTTTTAGCATTTTTAATATAACTCGAAGCGTTGCTTTTTTCTAAATATTTTGCTGCTGCAAAACCTAAAATTAAACCGACTACTGAGCAACCGATTATTAATAGTGTACTGTCCATTTTTGTTAATTTTCTGTAAAGTGTTTATATAAAAAAGCCTGCACAAGGATTGATTGAATAAACTCGTAAAGACAAGTTTTAGGCTAACTTGTAGGTCAAATTTCTGTTTCGAGAACAGCCTATTTTTGCTACAACGATTCACCTATTTTAATTTGTAAGTGTTGAGTTTATCAATAATAAAATCCTAATGCAGGCAGTGTCTTTTTAGTATTTAAGAACGTTCCAGATATTGCGTCAGTAACTCATTGATGTCCAAAAGTTTATTTTGTGTGTCTTCGCTTACTGATACGGTATCTATTGTTTTTTGTTCGATTTGAGAAGCAAATTGTAGTGCACACATTGCCAAAACATCTTGTTTATCTCTTACTGCATAGTTTTGTTCAAACTGCTTAATCATAGCATCAATTTTTTTAGAAGCAACTCTTAAGGCTTCTTCTTGAGAATAATCCACTGTAAGAGGATATACTCGATCTGCAATTGATATTTTAATTTTCAGTTTTTCGTTCATTACTAATCAGAAAGTTGTGCCACACAATAATCTATTTCTCGAATAATCGAATTTATTTTAATTTTAGTTTCTCTTTTAAAGTCTTCACTGCCTAGCAATGCATTAACTGTTTTTAAAGTTTCGATTTGATTGTTTAATTGTTCTATTTGGTTTTCTGTCTGGCGAAAACGCTCCTGATAAAACGACAATTCTGAGCGTAACGAATCGTTTGTTTTCTCTAAATCATCTATTTTGGAAATCATTCTTTTGATTTTCCCTTCTATCTCATCGACAATCTTCACGATATCACTCATAAAAACATCTTTCATTGCGATTTACAAAACTACAATTTTAGAGTGTAACACACAATTTTTTTTTAACTTTTATCTCTAAATTATTTTTGATTTCTGAAATAAATGATTTTAAAAAAAGTATTTTGTGCTAACGGGTTAAATTTTCGATGATTAAGTTTGAAAATATGTTTTTTTAATTCGTATATTTGCAAGCCCAAAAAAAACAATAACACTTTTAATATATATCAAAATGACAAAAGCAGATATCGTAGCTAAAATCTCAGAAAAGCTAGGTTTAGAAAAAAACGAAGTGCAGGCTACAGTAGAATCTTTTATGGAAGAAGTTAAGGCTTCTTTAGAATCAGGGGACAATGTTTATTTGAGAGGATTCGGAAGTTTTATCATTAAAACTAGAGCTGAAAAAACAGGAAGAAACATTTCTAAAAACACCACCATCAAAATTCCAGCTCACAACATCCCTGCTTTCAAACCTGCAAAAGTTTTTGTAGAGAGCGTAAAAAACAATACAGAAATACCTGTAAACTAATTAGATTATTAACCGAAACATTTACAAATTATGCCAAACGGTAAAAAAAGAAAAAGACATAAGATTTCGACTCACAAGCGTAAAAAAAGATCAAGAGCAAATCGTCATAAGAAGAAAAAGTAGTCTTGTACTACTTTTTCAATTTTATTTTAAGTTCTTTGAAAAAGGTTCAAGGCGAAAATTGGCTTGTACCTTCGGGTAAAATACCTGTAAAAATTATTAATCCATCTGAACTTTTGGTGTCAGGTTTAAAGTTATAAATTTCGTAAGTCATTATTGTTATAAACAATCTAGCTTTAGACTTTGTACCCTAAAACCTACAACTATGTATTGTTCGGATAAAAATTTGCAGCAATGAATAAAGAATTGATTGTAAGAACAGATTCTGATGCGGTAGATTTTGCCTTATTAAAAGATGGAAAACTAATAGAATTACACAGAGAAGAAGACAATCAACAATCAGGAAATTCCTTTAATGTTGGAGATATTTTTTTAGCTAAAATCCGAAAACCAGTAGCAGGGCTTAATGCTGCTTTTGTAAATATCGGATATGAAAAAGACGCTTTTTTACATTATCACGACTTAGGACCTAACCTACCTTCTTTGATGAAATTCATAAAACTTGTAAGCACAGGTAAAACAAAAGATTTCTCACTCAAAAATTTTTCTTTTGAAAAAGAAATAAACAAAGACGGAACGATAACAGAAGTATTAAGCGCTAATCAGTCTATTTTGGTTCAAGTGGTCAAAGAACCTATTTCAACCAAAGGACCTCGAATTAGCTCTGAAATTTCTCTTGCAGGAAGATATGTAGTACTAATCCCGTTTTCTGATCGAATTTCTATTTCACAAAAAATAGAATCTAAAGAAGAAAAGGACAGACTCAAAAGGCTGGTTCAGTCTATAAAACCAAAAGGATTTGGAGTAATTATCAGAACCGTAGCAGAAGGTAAAAAAGTTGCGGAACTCGACAAAGACCTTCAAAATCTGTTAAACAAATGGATTGCAATGAGCAAACTAATTCCAGTAGCCCATCAACCATCAAAGGTTTTAGGAGAAGTAAACAGAGCCTCTTCGATTTTGAGAGACGTATTTAACGACTCATTTACCGGAATTTATGTAGATGACGAAGAATTATACTATCAAACCAAAGAATATCTGCAAGAAATAGCTCCAGAGAAAGCTTCGATTGTTAAGCATTATCAATCAAAAGAAGTTCCGCTGTTTGAAAAATATCATATCGAGAGACAAATAAAAACTTCTTTCGGACGTACAGTTTCGATGAGCAAAGGCGCTTATTTGGTAATTGAACACACCGAAGCACTTCACGTAATCGATGTAAATAGTGGAAATCGTTCAAACAAGTCTCAAAATCAGGAAGAAACAGCTTTAGAAGTAAATATGATTGCTGCTTCCGAAATCGCTCGTCAACTTCGATTAAGAGATATGGGAGGAATTATTGTTGTCGATTTCATTGACATGCAAAATATAGAGAATCGTAAAAAATTATACGATTTTTTGAGAGAAGAAATGAGTGACGACAAAGCAAAACACAAAATTCTTCCTCCGAGCAAATTTGGGCTCATTCAAATCACAAGACAAAGGGTACGTCCTGAGGTAAATATTAAAACCGAAGAAGCTGACCCGAATAACTCTAACGGAGAAATTGAAGCCCCGATTCTGATTATCGACAAAATCAGAACAGATTTAGAAAGCATTGTGCAGAATCACAAAAAGATAATTCTCAATGTACATCCTTTTGTGGCTGCATACCTAACCAAAGGTTTTCCATCCTTGCGTTCAAAATGGTTTTTTGAATATAAAAAATGGATAAAAATAATACCTCGTGATGCTTACACGTATTTAGAATACCACTTCTTTGATGAAAAAGGAGATGAAATTACCGATTAGAAAAAAAACGCTTACCTATAAAAGGTAGGCGTTTTTTTATATCTAAAAACTAGCTATTATAAGACCCTTGCCACTTTTACAAAGTTCTTTTTGTAGTAAGGTTCCTTAGTCGAAGAGATTATTACTCCTAAGCTTGTGGATGAATGAATAAATTTTATTTCATCCTCGAGAACCTCTGTAATGATTCCGACATGATTTATTCGTCTTCCTCCATTTGTGATAAAAAAAATCAAATCGCCCTTTTGAGCTTCTGAATCTTTAATGTTTTGCGCATATTCTGCCATAGCAGATGAAGAGCGAGGCAAAGTTATATCATAGGCCTTAAACGAAGTAAAAACTAACCCTGAACAATCAAATCCGGATTTAGTAGTTCCACCGTATCTATACCTAACTCCAAGGTTATCTGTTGCCTTTTCTATAATATTATCAGCTAAACTTAAACCAATCTCCTCAACAGAAGTGTCAAATTCAAAATAAGAGTAATTTTCGGTATATTCGGTATATTCTTCAAGAACTTGTACTTCTTGAGTTTTTATATTCTCTAATTCTGCTTGTTTTTTATCTTGAAGAGCAGCTGACTGTTTTGCAGAGTTTGATTGAGCAGCGGTGTAGTCACTCGATGTATATTTGGTTCCAGCACAAGAAGCCAGAATCAACGAAAAAAACATCCATAGTATAATCGACTTCTTCATTCTTTAATTATGATATTATCTTTATAAAGGTTTGGTTTTATTTTTTCAACAAATCCAAGATTTTATTTTCAATCTCTATACTATCCCATTTTTCAGCAACATTTTCGATTTGCATCACTTCGTCCATAATTACCTTTTGCTCATCTCCTATCTGTAATGCTTCGCTATAGGTTTTATCGCTCGAAAAAGTCACCATACTATACAAAGGTTGCCATAAATCCGGATATTTATCCGAGAATCGTTTTTCGATTTTTTTTCGCAATAAAAAACTCTCGTCTGCAGTATCCGAACTCATTTCCATAAAGTTTCGATACGAAAGTTCTGCTATAGCATCAGCATTAGGTTTGCGTTCTTTTTCGTATTCCTTAAAAATAGTTTCCCAGTCATCTCCATATTTCTGCATCATTTGGTGCAAAACTGTGATGTCTTCAAAACCAGCATTCATACCATGTCCGTAAAACGGAACAATTGCATGCGAAGCATCACCTATCAGAGCAACTTTATCTTTATATGTCCACGGAAAACACTTCATCGTAACTAAATAACTCGTTGGGTTTTTGAAGAAATCTTCTACTAATTTTGGCATTACATCAATTGTATCCGGAAAGTTTTTCTCAAAAAAAGCCACAACGTTTTCTTTTGTTTGTAATTTCTCGAATGAGTTTTCTCCTTCAAAAGGCATAAACAAAATTGCATTAAAACTCCCATCAAGATTAGGTAAAGCCGATAACATATAATCTCCTCTTGGCCAAATGTGCAAAGAATTTTTGTCCAACATATACCTTCCATAAGCATCCGAAGGAATGTTTAATTCTTTATACCCGATAGGTAAAAACTCTTGCGAATAATTAAACATACTTTGACGTTGCATTCGGTGACGAACCCTTGAAAATGCTCCGTCTGCTCCGAAAACCATATCAAAAGTAATATCTTGCCATTCTCCTCTTTCGGTCTCTCCGATATGAAGTGTAGCCGTAGATAAATTTACATCCCAAACTCTCTGTTCAAAAAAGAACTCTACTCCGAAACTCTCTGCAATATCAATCATTTTTCGATTAAGCACGCCTCTCGAAATCGAATATATAGCTTCTCCCTCTTTTCCGTAAAATTGAAAATTAACAGGGTTTTCTCCTACATGTATAGCTCTTTTTTCCATTGGTATTGCAATCTGTTTGATTTCGTCTGCAATTCCGATAAATTCCAAAGCCCTCCATCCTCTGTCTGACATTGCTAAATTAATAGAGCGTCCTGAAAATTCTATAGTTCTGATGTCAGGACTTCGGTCATAAACCGATACTTTGTGTCCTGCTTTTTTAAGATAAATTGCCAATAATGTTCCGACCAATCCAGAACCTACTACAGCAACATTTTTTTGTTTTTGCATTCGTTTATGACCTTATATAAACGACAAATATAAGGATTTTATTTCTTGACTTGTATAAACTTAAAACTCTTATAGTTAAAAAAACCGAGCCTAACAATCGGCTCGGTTTTTTACAACTAAAACTAACAAAAACTATTACAACAATTCATATTGAAAAGTAGGATGTCCTCTTTCTTGATTTTCAAGAGCACCACCAGTCATTTTAATTTTATATAAGTTTCCGGCTGGGTCTTTTAATACATAAAACACGTTGTCTTTCAGAACAAACTGTGACACCGGGAATCCATCTGCTCCTGGAGCTGTAGTACCTCTCCAAGACGAACCAATACCTCTTTGATCTTCTATAAACTTAGAATAATCCACATCGCTTACCCCAAAGTTATCATACGAAAAATCATCGGTAGATACACCATAAACCAAAGCACCACCTCTGCTGTTATTGGTTACAAAATCAGGGTAAAAATATGGTAAAAGCGTTCCGAAATTCACCACATTTGTAAAGGTTGTAAAATTAATATCCCATTTGTCTTTTTCAGGTTCTACATTTACGACAGATTCAGTATTAAAGCTAAAGAAAGTAAAATTATAAGCAGCATTTTTAGTTATTACCGCTTCGCTGTAACTAGTTGAATTTAAATCGGCATATTGTATTTTATATCCGTTGCCATCTCTAAGAATTCTAACTTTTTTCCATCCTCTATGCGGACCATTATCTGCTGCAACAGAGCCTAAAGCAGGAGGTACATCAGAAGGATTATTACCTAAATTAATCAAATAAACAAAATTCTCTTGGTCGTTTGCCGAAATTTCGGCAATAGCAGTTCCTGTTATAATTCCAGAAGGATCATCAACTTGATTTGCATTTCCTGCTCCCTGACCGATTAGCATTGAGCTATCTTCTGACAACAAAGCACTCATATCGGTATTTTCCATAGATTTTGCAGACATTTTTACGGAGTTATTCAATATAACTCTAAATTCATTACCTGCATAAAATCCTAAATCCCATGAAACTCTCGGAACAACTGTCATCGCACCACTGCTCAAATCAATATATACTTGATTAGCCTGATTAGGACCACCTACCTCAGGAGATAAAGAATTTCCTACCAATGCTGTCTCGTTAAAGTTTAATATGGTTGTAGAATTACCCATTATTTCATAACCTGTCGAAACTCCCGTAATGGTATATTCTACGTTCTTTACTTGCCCTTCAATGGCTGGGATAAGTTTGTTAAAATCAAAGGCAACGTTTAATACTCCTGCCTCAAAATCTAACTCTAAAACAGAAGACGACCCCACAGGCTCAGTAGTATAATCCACTCCGTAATCTGCGGAGGTTTCTACTACGCTTAACGTAATAGTTCCGGATGAAGAAGTTGGTTTTGAAAACGAAATAACCACTGGGGTTGTCTCTTCAGTAAGGTTAACCGAAGGTGTTGCAAAACTTACCGATGTAGAACCTCCTCCTGTATTGTCATCATCACTACAGCCTACTAAGGCAAATAGCAAAAAAGATAGAGTTAAAAAACTTTTTTTCATGGTATATAAATATTTAAAAATTAAGATTATACGTTAGTTTTAAAAAATAAGATCTTCCATATCCCAACATCATGTTGCTTGTTAATCCTCCATGAGCATTTCCTCCAATTCCAGGAGCTGAAGTACTACGAATTTCTGTTACATCCAACAAGTTTCTAGCCCCTGCCATAAGTTCAAATTTTCCGTTCATAAAAACTTTTTTGATTGAGGCATCAAGCCAATTGTAAGAGTCTATTTCTGATAAGACAAACTGTGAAGCATCATTTATGTCGTTAATAAACTGTTGTACTTTACCGTTGTGTTTAAAATACAACGAGATTTGGGTATCCCAGTTCGGAATATTATAACTTGCTGCTGTGTTAATATTGAAAGTATACAAGAATTTATCGTCTGATTTTGTTCCTAAGGCTCCGGTACCGATTTGTTGAGAAACACCTATAAGTGCAAATCCTGCCGAAAAATTAAAATTCTTGTACTGAATTTTATTGTCTGCCGTTAGGTTCCACATTCTATAATCATCTACATTAATATATTGATATTGCTGTATGGGATCATTGCTCACTAAAAGCATACTAATTTTATCACTAACTTCCATATATCCTGAGGTTAGGCTATTATACAGACTTAAACCCGAATCAAAGTAGGTGGACTTTTTAGCATTAACTTCAACATAAGTGCTTTGCTCTGGAGTAAGTTCTGCATTACCTTGTATATTGTGATTAGAGTCGACAAAATACGTGTACAATTCGCTGAAATTAGGCGTACGATAAGATTTTCCACCCGAAAGTCGAGCTTCTATCCCATAATCAAATAAATAGCGAGCTGCCACAGAATAAGCATGTTGATTATCAAATTGAGGTTGAAAAGAATATCTAAAGCCTGGACGAAGCGAAAATTTATCGGTTAAATGAAGTTCGGAAAGAACAAAAACATCATAATTTTCGATTCTTTTTCTAATATCCACCGCTTGTTGTTCATCATCTCTAAACATTCCGGAGGCAGCATTAGCAAAACTATTTTCGTTTACTAACTCATAACCTAATTGAAAATCAATATTTTGATTGTTTTTAATAAAATTGGTAAGTGTTCCTGTAGAATAAAAAACTTCGTTAGAATGAAAAACTTCTTTTGTATTGTTGCGTTCTTCTTTTTCCAAAAGATAATAATTAAACCTTTCTTCTTCTCTTTGTTGCTTTTGATGTGAAGCTGATATATTGAAAATTAAATCTGAAAACAAGGTTCCATAATAATTGATGTGGTGATAAAATCGATTAGTCGGGAGTCGTTTATCATTCGAATAATAAGTAATCGGAAATGGATAGTTATCCACCGGAACTACCACCGGATTATAATACTCTACTGTTTCATTAAGATAATCAAACTTATAGAATAATCTGGATTGGTTTTTTTTGTATCCGATAGTAGCATTTGCAGTAAATTGTTCTTTAGGCAACCAATCTACTCCTCTACTGCCGTCATTTTGCCAATAATCTTTACCTTGTTTATCGTTAAAAAAACCTTTAAAATCATTTCTATTGGCTCCTAGTGAAACAAACCAATGATCAGAAATATTGTGGGATATTTTAAGATTTTGAATATGTCTTCCTTGGTCAAAAAGCTTATATTCAGAACCTACTGTTTCTTCTTGTAGGCTTGCATTAATTTCCCATTTGTGTCTAGAGGTCTTTTTGGTGATTATATTTAAAACTCCACTCACAGCATTTGCTCCATGAGTAACTCCCATTGCCCCCTCTATGATTTCGATTTGTTCAACATCTTCTAAATTAATCTGGGTTAAATCCACCTCATTACCAAGTCCGGTATCCGTTACTACCGGAATATTATCGATAAGAATCTTAAAGTATTGAGCATCTAAACCAAAAAGTGAGATAGTTGAACGTCCGGATTGCCCATTCGGAGTAACAGTAATATTTAAATATTGGTTGAGCACATCGCCTAAATTATTAGCAGCAAGATTCTGAATGTCTGCTTTCGAAATAACCCTAACATTATGTACTGATTTTTTAATTGATTGTGGTTCAAATTGACCTGTAATCACAACGCTTTCTATTTCGCTTTGTTTCAAAAGAGTGTCATTAGCTATGTCTTGCGAAAATACTGTTGTGCAAACAAATCCTAACACAAAAACAACTAATTTATTACTATTCATACCAAATGCTATTTAGACTTATTTTAAATTGCAAATGTATAACAAGAGACTTAATCCTGCAAGTTATTTTTAATAAATCTAAATAAGCTTTTGAGTAAAAAAAAACCGACAGAAATCTCTCCCTGTCGGTTTAATACAATAAGGTATATTTAACTTATAGATTAAATCCTAAATCCACACCTAGTTTTTTAGCAATTAGCTTCATTATCCTTTGTTGCAATGACGAGATCTTAATACTCGAAATTACGTCATTGGTAAACGCATACATTAATAGTGCTCTGGCTTCTTTTTGTGGAATTCCCCTTTGCCTCATATAAAACAAAGCACTTTCATCTAATTGTCCGATAGTACAACCGTGCGAACATTTTACATCGTCTGCAAAAATCTCCAACTGAGGTTTAGCATTAATGGTTGCCTTTTCGCTCATCAATATATTGTTATTTTGTTGAAATGCGTTTGTTTTTTGAGCAATCTTATCTACATAGATTTTTCCGTTAAAAACTCCTGTGGCATTTCCACCAAAAATACCTTTATAATCTTGATGACTTTCGCAATTGGGCTGTGCATGATGCACTAAAGTATAATGATCTACGTGTTGTTTGTCTTCAATTATTGTAACACCTTTTAAGGTAGATTCTATATGTTCTCCGAAATGATAGAAGTTTAAATTGTTTCGAGTTAGATTTCCTCCAAACGAAAAGGTGTGTACCGACGCATTACTGCCTTGTTGTTGCGAAATATAAGTATTATCAATTAAATTAGCTTCTAACTCATCATTCTGAATTTTGTAGTAATCCAGTACTGCATTTTTTTCGACAAAAATTTCGGTAACCGAATTGGTCAATACCAAATCACTGCCTAGACTTTGATGTCTTTCTACTATCTGTACCTGAGCATTCTCCCCAACCACTATCAAGTTTCGAGGGTTTAGCCATAAATTGTCTTCATTTTTTGTAGAGAAATAAACTATTTCGATAGGCTTATCTGCTACTTTATTCTTTGGTATATTAATGAATGCTCCTTCGCTTGCAAATGCAGTATTGAGCGAAGTAAGCGTCTCGTCTTTTACAGCAATTTTATTAAAGTACTTGTCTACAATTTCTCTGTATTTGGGTTTAGATATTGCAGACGAAAGTAAGCAAACATCGATTCCGTCGTGTGTAGTACTCGATAAAAACGAATTAAAAACTCCATTTACAAAAACAACTTTATAAGTGTCGGTTTCGTCAATAAAGAATCGCTTTACGTCGGCTATTCCGATAGAAACTTCAGATTTCGGAAATACCGAAAAATTGTGTTTTAGTAGCGAATTCAACGAAGTGTATTTCCAAGCTTCATCTTTTTTGGTTGGGAATCCTTTATCTTCAAAAATTTTTATGGCTGAAGTACGAATCTCATGCAATTCTTCGTCTGCATTAACGCGTTCTTCAAATGCCATGAACGATGATATTAATTTTTCTTTTAATGCCATTTTTATTTGTTTCAGGTTTCAGGTTATTTTAGTTTCAGTTGTATGTAATTCGAAACTTTACTACATGAAACAATTTTATACCAATTCTTCTTTAATCCAATCGTATCCTTTTTCCTCTAGCTCAAATGCCAACTCTTTAGTGCCAGATTTTACGATTTTACCATCCATCAAAACATGCACATAATCTGGAACGATATAATCTAAAAGTCGTTGGTAATGCGTAATCACCACAACGGCATTGTCATTGCTTTTTAGTTTGTTTACACCATTGGCTACGATTCTTAAGGCATCGATATCCAAACCTGAATCTGTTTCGTCTAGTATTGCCAATTTAGGCTCAAGCATAGCCATCTGAAAAATTTCGTTACGCTTTTTTTCACCACCCGAAAAACCTTCGTTAAGCGAACGAGACAAAAACTTGCGGTCAATTTCTAACATTTCAGATTTTTCTCTGATAAGCTTCAACATTTCGTTGGCTGGCATTTCATCCATACCTTTGGCTTTACGAGTTTCATTGATAGCGGTTTTGATAAAGTTGGTTACCGTAACTCCTGGGATTTCTACTGGATATTGAAACGACAAGAAAACTCCTTTATGAGCTCTTTCTTCAGGAGCCAATTCACTGATGTCTTCACCTTCTAGAGTTATTTCTCCTTGTGTAACTTCGTAATCTTCTTTTCCGGCAATTACGGAAGCTAAGGTACTTTTTCCTGAACCATTAGGACCCATAATTGCGTGAACTTCCCCTGCTTTTATTTCTAAATTCAATCCTTTTAGGATGGCTTTATCCTCAACTGAGGCATGTAAATCTTTTATTGTTAACATTGTTTGTTTGAGTTATTAAACTTAACAGTATAAAAAACTGTTAGCTTAGGTCATACTTACTTTAAAATGTGTTTATATAGATGTGTTAAAGGTCCGTTTATCCTACAGATCCTTCTAACGAAATTTCTAATAATTTTTGAGCTTCTACTGCAAATTCCATCGGAAGTTTATTCAATACGTCTTTCGAGAATCCGTTTACGATAAGTGCAATGGCTTTTTCAGTATCAATACCTCTTTGATTACAATAAAACACTTGGTCCTCTCCAATTTTACTGGTGGTTGCTTCGTGTTCTATCTGTGCCGATGGGTTTTTTGATTCGATATACGGAAAGGTGTGTGCTCCACATTCATTTCCCATCAACAGTGAGTCACATTGAGAAAAGTTTCTCGCATTTTCGGCACGAGGCCCAATATGCACCAAACCTCTATAACTGTTTTGAGATTTTCCGGCAGAAATTCCTTTGGAAATAATAGTAGATTTAGTGTTTTTACCTAAATGAATCATCTTAGTTCCGGTATCTGCTTGCTGAAAATTATTAGTTACCGCAATAGAGTAAAATTCTCCAACCGAGTTGTCTCCTTTTAAGACACATGACGGATATTTCCAAGTAACTGCAGAACCGGTTTCTACTTGCGTCCACGAAATTTTAGCATTTTTCTCACACAAACCTCTTTTGGTTACAAAGTTAAAAACACCACCTTTTCCTTCTTTATTCCCTGGGAACCAATTTTGTACGGTCGAGTATTTAATTTCTGCATCGTCAAGTGCAATGAGCTCTACCACAGCTGCGTGCAACTGGTTTTCATCTCGAGACGGAGCGGTACATCCTTCTAAGTACGACACATAACTGCCTTGGTCTGCAATAACCAAAGTGCGTTCAAACTGCCCTGTTCCGGCTTGGTTGATTCGGAAATAAGTCGAGAGTTCCATCGGACATTTTACGCCTTTTGGAATATAACAGAAACTTCCGTCAGAAAATACTGCCGAATTCAGTGCTGCATAAAAGTTATCTTTTTGCGGTACAACAGTTCCTAAATATTTACGCACTAAGTCCGGATGTTTTTTGATAGCTTCCGAAATTGGACAGAAAATAATTCCTTTTTCCTCTAACGTTTTCTGAAATGTGGTAGCTACCGATACAGAATCCATTACGATATCTACTGCTACTCCACCTACTCCGGTAAGTCTTTTTTGTTCTTCGATAGATATTCCTAGCTTTTTAAAAGTTTCTAGAAGTTCTGGATCTACTTCGTCTAAGCTATTGAGGTTAGGCTTCTTTTTTGGAGCAGAATAATACGAAATCGCCTGAAAGTCGGGTTTTTCGTATTTTACATTTGGCCAGTCGGGTTCGGTCATTTCTTTCCAAATTCTAAACGATTCTAATCGCCATTCGGTCATCCATTCTGGCTCATCTTTTTTTGCAGAGATAGCCCGTACGATATCTTCATTAAGTCCGACAGGAAAGGTTTCTGACTCAATATCAGTATAAAATCCGTACTCGTATTCTTTATTTTCTAATTCGACTTTTAAATCGTCTTCTGTGTATTTTGCCATTATTATTAAATTTGAAAGTCAATAAGGTCTAAAAGTGTTTTTTGACCTTTTGACTATAATGAAAAACTTTCCCCACATCCACAGGTTCTCTGAGCATTTGGGTTATTAAAAACAAATCCTTTTCCGTTTAGCCCTCCTTCATATTCCAAAGTGGTTCCTGCTAAGTACAAAAAGCTCTTTTTTTCTACGGCTATCTTAATGCCGTTATCTTCAAAAACCTTATCGGTGTCGGTTATATTTTTATCAAAATTCAGAACATACTCCAATCCTGAACATCCTCCACTCTTTACCCCTACCCTAACGTAGTCGGTATGAGGGTCAAAACCTTCATCTTGCATAAGCATAGCCACCCGCTTACTTGCTGATTCTGAAACTTTTACCATATTTTTTTATTTTTATTCATTCTAATTTGCTGATTGCAAAGGTACCACAATATTATGTGAATTCATAATACTACTCCATATTTCTAACTATTTTACAATAGATTATACTTATGGTTTTTTTGAAAGAATCAAACTTAAATTTATCTTTGCTTGCAAATTCTATAAAACCTAACCTATAATGAAAGATTTACTTAAGAAATTCGAAAATAGAGAACCTGAAATTGTTTTCAATTGGAAAGACCACGAAACTGGTGCTGAGGGCTGGACAGTTATTAATTCACTTCGTGGAGGCGCGGCAGGCGGAGGAACTCGTATGCGAAAAGGTCTTGACATGAACGAAGTGCTATCACTTGCCAAAACGATGGAAGTAAAGTTCTCGGTAGCAGGCCCTGCCATTGGAGGAGCAAAATCAGGAATCAATTTCGATCCGAGCGATCCTAGAAAAGAAGAAGTGCTTAAAAGATGGTTTAAGGCGGTAACTCCACTATTAAAACATTATTACGGTACAGGAGGAGACATGAACGTAGATGAAATCCATCAGGTAATTCCGTTTACCGAAGAATGTGGAATTTGGCATCCACAAGAAGGCGTATTTAACGGACACTTTAAGGCAGCAGAAGGAGAAAAAATTAACCGTATCGGACAACTTCGAAATGGCGTTATAAAAGTGATTGAAAGCTCTAAATATTCTCCAGACCTAGACAAAAAATATACCATTGCCGATATGATTACCGGCTTTGGAGTAGCACAAGCCGTAAACCATTATTACAACATTTATGGAGGAAACATCAATGGCAAAAAAGCTATTGTTCAAGGATTCGGAAACGTAGGTGGTGCAGCTGCATTTTTCCTGACTCAAATGGGAGCTAAAGTTATAGGAATTATAGACCGAGAAGGTGGAGTTATTAACGAAAATGGATATAGTTTAGACGAAATCTCTGAGCTTTTCCGAAACAGAGATGGAAACAAATTAGTTGCTGACAATATGCTCTCTCCGGAAGAGATGGAACAAAAAGCTTGGTCGTTAGGAGCTCATATTTTTGCTCCTTGTGCAGCCTCGAGATTAGTAACTCAAGAGCAAGCTGACCGTATGATTGCTTCCGGACTTGAAGTGATTTCGTGTGGTGCAAATGTTCCGTTTGCAGATAAAGAAATTTTCTTCGGTTCGATTATGGAAGATGTAGATAGCAAAATAAGCCTTATCCCTGATTTTATTTCTAATTGTGGAATGGCTCGAGTATTTGCTTATTTTATGGAGAAAAAAGTAGAAATTTCAGACGAAGCTATCTTTTATGACACCTCCGAAACTATCCGAAAAGCTATTCAAGCAACCTACGAGATAAGCTCTGACAAGAAAAACATTTCGGCTAGAGCGTTTGAAATTGCTTTGAAACAATTGGTATAATTATTAAAAAAACCTGACAGTTCTAACTGTCAGGTTTTTTTCTAGCTTAGATAAACACCAAAATCTTTTTTGTCAAAACTCACATTGACGTGTTCTTGCAAAGAGGTAGACAAAGACAATCCTTTAAAATCTACTTTTATGGGATATTTTTTGTGATTTCTATCTACCAAAACTGCCGTTTTAAGTTTTTTGAGTGGTACTTCTAAAAAGTGTTTTACTCCATAAACCAAGGTAGTTCCCGAATGCAAAACATCATCTACCAAAACTACTGCTTTATTTTGGTATTTTTCGGCACTGAGCGATGTTGTAATTTTGTCCATCGGATTTTTCTTATCAATATTCACTTCACAAAGCAAAACTTTGATGGGAGAAACTTGTTCGAAAACTTTAGCAATTTCTTGCGCAAAAACATATCCGTTACCATTTATTCCGGCTATTACTATTTCTTTTTCTCCTGCAAAAGTTTCGTAAATCTGATAAGCAATTCGTTTGATTTTATGATTAATCTGAATAGGATTTAATATTAAATTTTCATTCATCGTATTGTATTTTTGTCAAAGATAAGTTTTAGTTTTAAATTTCGTCTTCAAAAAAATCATCGTCATAAAAACTCTCGATATCTCTACGATCTTTTTTAGTAGGACGACCTTGTCCTTTGGCTCTATAATGTTCTTTAGAGAGCTTAAGTAATTCTAAATGAGCAAAAGCCTCTGCTGGAGTTTCGTCTTTGCGATATATATCGACCAGCTTCGCTCCCACTCTGTTTGGAGGAATATCCAAAACCGTGAGTTCATAATTAATTTGATCTTTTCTAACGGTAATCTTATCCGTCGGAAATACCTCTTTAGAAGATTTAGCTATTTTCCCGTTTACTGTAATATGGTTCTTTTTACAGGCTTCTGTCGCCATGTTTCGGGTTTTATAGTATCTGACACACCATAAATATTTATCAATCCGCATAATTTTGTAAAAACTACGTTAATATCCGTACAAAAATAAAGCAAAATTGTATCTTGCACCCTCAAAATATTCATAAAATGAAAAGTTTAAAATTATACGCATTTA
Source organism: uncultured Flavobacterium sp. (assembly GCA_964581855.1). Classification (GTDB taxonomy): domain Bacteria; phylum Bacteroidota; class Bacteroidia; order Flavobacteriales; family Flavobacteriaceae; genus Flavobacterium. Next base: position 7,262 of record CAZOQH010000001.1, on the reverse strand, counting down.
TAGCCTTTGCAGCTACTACTTTATTTTCTTGTAAAGACGATGACGATAGGAGAAGCATAACACCTCCACGAGATTATGGAGAGCAATATGCAACCGAATCTTTAGAAATAGAAGAATATTTAAAAACGCATTATATATCAGGAACAGGTTTAGAACTTAGTCTTGAAAAAATTCCTGAAAACGGAAACCAAACTCCTGTGTGGGAAAATCCTGACCTTGCCTATAAAACTGTCAATAAGCACGACATAGAATACAAGTTGTATTATATCAAGTTTAACGAAGGCGGAAATCAACGACCTTCTCATGTGGATTCAGTTTTTGCGAGTTATAGAGGTTGGCTTATAGACGGAACACAATTTGATTATGCACCCAACCCGATTTGGCTTCCATTAGATGAAGTAATAGAAGGATGGACACAATTATTTCCGGACTTCAAGACCGGATTTTATAATGAAATCTCAAATACTTTTGATGATTCAGGAGCAGGGATAATGTTTGTTCCTTCTGGATTGGGATATTACAATCGCCCTCCATCTACTTCTATGATTCCGTTATATTCGACTTTGGTTTTTACTTTTAACCTCAACACTTTAAAATACAGAGACCACGACAGAGACGGAATCCTTTCGTATTTAGAGGTAGAAAACCTTGGAGATGACCCAAGAGAATATGATTTTGACGCAGACGGGACTCCTAACTATTTAGATACTGATGATGACAACGACGGAGTAATTACTCGAACAGAGATTAAAAAACCCGATGGCAGTATTTATCCTTTTGATGAAATTCCATCGTGTGCTGGAAGCAGTATAAAAGTACATTTAGACGTAAATTGCATAGGTCCGATAGAACCTTAAGTAATTAAAACCTAAAAAAACCTCACAATCTTTTAGATTTGTGAGGTTTTTTTATACTAAGATATTTTATTATTCTATTCTTTACTTTCGATTTTAGCCCAAGTATCTCTCAACCCTACCGTCTTGTTGAATATCAATTGTTCTGCAGTAGAATCTTTATCCATAGTAAAGTATCCTAAACGTTGAAACTGAAATTTATCTCCTACCTTGGCCTCTTTCAGGCTTGGTTCTAAATATCCTTTTACAATTTCTAAAGAGTTAGGGTTGATATATTCTTTAAAATCCACTTCTTTGTTGCCATCAGGATTTTCGTTTGTAAACAAACGGTCGTACACTCGAATTTGAGCTTCAATAGCATGAGGAATCGAAACCCAGTGAATTGTTCCTTTTACTTTTCTTTTACTGGCTTCTGTTCCACTTCCTGAACGCGAATCTTCGTCATAAGTAACATGAATCTCAGTAATATTCCCATTTTCATCCTTTACAACACTTTCTCCTTTAATGATATAAGCATTTTTTAGACGAACTTCTTTACCGAGGGTCAAGCGAAAAAACTTCTTGTCTGCATCTTCCTTAAAGTCTTCTCTTTCGATATATAATTCTCTCGAAAAAGGAACTTTACGATATGTCATTATTTCTTCTTCCGGATTGTTTTCTGCTTCGAGCCATTCTTCTTTTCCTTCTGGATAATTAGTAATTACCATTTTAACAGGATCCAAAACAGCCATCACTCGAGGTGCAATTTTATTCAAGTCCTCTCTGACGCAAAATTCTAAAAGCGACACATCAATCAGATTATCTCTTTTCGCAATTCCGATAGTATTAGCAAAATTTCGAATTGCTGCCGGGGTATAACCTCTTCTTCTCATTCCCGAAATAGTACTCATACGAGGGTCATCCCAACCAGACACATGACCTTCTTGCACCAATTGCAAAAGTTTTCGTTTACTTACAACAGTATGCGAGAGGTTTCTCCTAGCAAATTCTCTTTGTTTCGGTCTGATTAGTGTGTCATCATAAATCTGATCCAAGAACCAATCATATAGTTCTCTATGAGGTAAAAACTCTAAAGTACAAAGTGAATGTGTGATTTGTTCGAGATAATCACTTTCTCCGTGAGCCCAATCATACATTGGGTAAATACACCATTGATTACCCGTTCTGTGGTGTTCTTTATGAAGAATGCGATACATAATCGGATCTCGCATCAACATATTAGGAGATGCCATGTTTATTTTTGCTCTCAAAACGTGTGTTCCTTCTGGAAACTCTCCGCTTTTCATTCTTTCGAACAAATCTAAGTTTTCTTCTATTGAACGATTCCGAAACGGACTGTCTGTTCCGGGTTGTGTAGGTGTTCCTTTTTGTTTAGCCATCTCTTCTGAGGACTGACTATCCACATAAGCTTTTCCTTTTTTAATAAGTTCAACTGCCCAATCGTACAATTGCTGAAAATAATCAGATGCATATCGTTCTTCTGCCCACTTAAAACCTAACCATTCTACATCGGCTTTTATAGCATCTACGTACTCCTGCTCTTCTTTAGCTGGATTTGTATCGTCAAAACGAAGGTTCACAGGTGCTTGATAATCCAATCCTAAACCGAAATTTAGACAAATAGAACTCGCGTGCCCGATATGTAAATAGCCGTTTGGTTCTGGTGGAAAACGAAAACGAAGTTTTTTACGGTCAAGTCCGTTTTTTAAATCTTCTTCTATGATTTGTTCAATAAAATTGAGTGATTTTTCTTTTTCTGACATATTCTCAAAAATTGTAAGGTGCAAATTTATGTATAAAATACGAATACTACGAATTTACCGATTATGTTATTCGATTAAATTCGTAGTATTCATTTAAATTGGTCTAATCTAATCCAAAAGTTGTACTGAATTACTTGTTAAACTCAAGGCATTCATCACTGCATTAATATCCGAAGTATCAATTCCGTCTAACGAAAAATATCCAGGAACTATGACAATACGGAAGGTTTTATTTATTCTGTAGGGATCAGGAATATCAAATGAAGGGTCGATCACATCCAAATAAATCTGAACATCATTTCTTGTAAAATCAAAGAAATATCTTAAATCTCTACCGTCATTCAGATAATATACTGCTGGCAAAGGTTTCCACACATCAGTATTTCCTGAGACCACTCCCGCTAATTCGTAAACCAAAACTACATCCGAGTTATATATGGCTGGATTTAAAGAAACGTTTATAGTATAGTTGTTATTCGATGTAAACGAACCTGTTACTTCAAAAACTTCACTAGCTGGTCCTGGATAACCTTGTGGTCCTCGGGGACCTTCAGGACCTGTACAACCCTGGAAAGATACCACTCCAAGTATAAGTGTAAAAATAAAAGCAATTTTTCTCATAGGATTTAAGTATTAGTTATATTGATTAGGCTTTGGCAATAATCAAGCCAAAATCAAAAAAGTTTTTATTGTTAGGTTTAAAGTATTTAGTTATAATATTCCTAAATCTTACACCTGAATCACTCCTAAATTAAATGGCTTTTCAATCGGAGCGTGATTGGCTGCTTCGATTCCTATAGAAATCCATTTTCGGGTTTCAAGTGGGTCGATAATAGCGTCTGTCCATAATCTTGCGGCTGCATAATAAGGCGAAACTTGCTCATCATAACGAGCTTTTATTTTTTCGAATAATTCTGCTTCCTTTTCTGGAGTGAGTTCTTCTCCTTTTGCTTTAAGTGATGAGGCTTCGATTTGAAGCAAAACTTTGGCAGCTTGTGCGCCTCCCATTACAGCTAATTCAGCACTTGGCCATGCAAAAATAAGTCGAGGGTCATAAGCCTTCCCGCACATTGCATAATTTCCTGCTCCATACGAGTTCCCTACAATTACCGTAAACTTAGGCACAACCGAATTTGAAACTGCGTTCACCATTTTAGCTCCATCTTTGATTATTCCTCCGTGTTCAGACTTAGAACCGACCATAAATCCGGTAACGTCTTGTAAAAAAATCAAAGGGATTTTCTTCTGATTACAATTAGCTATAAAACGTGTAGCTTTATCAGCACTATCCGAATAAATTACTCCTCCGAATTGCATTTCGCTTGGTTTGGTTTTGGCTGCTGTAGTTTTTACGACCTTTCTTTGATTCGCAACAATTCCTACAGCCCAACCATCAATTCGGGCATAAGCTGTGATGATGGTTTGTCCGTAACCAGCTTTGTATTCATCAAATTCAGAATTATCTACCAAACGCTTGATAACTTCGTACATATCATATTGTTCGGCTCTTGATTTAGGTATGATTCCGTAAATATCTTCTTCTTTTAGGGCTGGTTTTTGAGGCTCCACTCTATTGTATCCTGCTTTATCAAAATCTCCTATTTTGCCAACTACGTTTTTTATTCTATCTAATGCATCTTTATCGTCTTTTGCTTTGAAGTCGGTTACTCCCGAAATTTCGCAATGTGTAGTTGCTCCACCAAGCGTTTCGTTATCAATACTTTCTCCGATAGCTGCTTTTACCAAATAGCTTCCCGCCAAAAATATACTTCCTGTTTTATCGACAATTAATGCTTCGTCACTCATAATCGGAAGATAAGCTCCTCCTGCAACGCAACTTCCCATCACTGCTGCAATTTGAGTAATTCCCATACTGCTCATAATAGCATTATTGCGGAAAATTCGTCCGAAGTGTTCTTTGTCCGGAAATATTTCGTCTTGCATCGGCAAATACACTCCTGCACTATCTACTAAATAAATGATCGGAAGGCGATTTTCGATAGAAATCTCTTGTGCTCTAAGGTTTTTCTTTCCCGTAATCGGAAACCAAGCTCCCGCTTTTACGGTTGCATCATTAGCTACCACAATTACTTGTTTTCCGCTAACATATCCGATTTTAACCACTACACCTCCGCTAGGGCAACCTCCGTGTTCTTGATACATTCCTTCTCCGGCAAAAGCACCAATTTCTATACTCTCTTTATCTTTATCCAATAGGTAATCAATACGCTCCCGAGCGGTCATTTTCCCTTCAGAATGTAGTTTTTCAATGCGTTTTTGTCCTCCTCCGAGTTTTACTTTAGCAAATTTCTTACGCAAGTCCGATACTAAAAGTTTATTGTAATCTTCGTTTATATTAAAGTTGATATCCATTTTATATAGTTGATAGTGATGTTTAATTGTTTTACTTGCTGGTATATTTTAAAGTTCTACTCCATACTTTCCTACGTAATACTCTTCAAAGTAAAAAGACGTATTTGTATTACTAAAAGTTACTTTCGTGAGTGTAATATGGTGGAGATATCCGGCTGGTTCTCCTGTAACTTCGTCTAAGACTTGTTCTGTCTCTACTTCAATAATTCCCGAAATTCCTTCTTCGCCATTTTGTGCATACCATTCTTCTACTACATTTGGAGAAGTTGGCGGAATGGTTGAACAAAAATAATTTCCTGTTACATTACTATCAAACACCTTATAAATAATAGGATTATTTACGTTATTTATCAACCTTGTTCTAGGAATACCATTGGTTTCTTGGTTTTCAAATAGTTCTTGTTCTAAATTCATCACCAGCGCTTCTTTCAAATTTAACTTATACAACAATTGATTTGTTTCACAAGGCTGTACTGTTTCAGAAAAGTCAAATTTTATTAAGTTAGGAGTAATATAATTTCCGAAAACATATTCTTCATAAACCATTTGACTATTCCCTTTTTTAAAAATTACATCTTTTAAAACAATTTGATGTGTATAACCCGAAATATCAAGTATTCCTCCGTTTTCTGTGTCAGGATTAGCAAAAGTTGTAATTTCTATTGTAGCCCCTGCAAGTGCTGTCCATTCTTCGATTACTTTTGGTTCGGAAACAGGAAATTCAGCACATAAAATCGAATTGTTAACACTACCGTTGTATAATCTATAAACTAATTTATCTGCAGAAGACAATTCATATACTCTGCTTCCTTCTCTATTTATAAAATTATTAAGCGGAATGTCTAATAACAATACTTCGTTTTGGTCTATATTATATATAAAAGTGTTAGTAGAGCATTTGCTCAAACTTTGTGAAGTAAAATTAAAGGTCGTTACCGATAAGTCACCATCATCACACGCTGACAATAATAAAGTCAAGCAAAGAAAACTTATAATACGTTTCATAAATAAAAATTTAAACAAAAGTAACCTTTTTTACACGAAAGACAAAGAGAGGTTTTATGATTATTTTATTACCTTTGACTTATGAGGATAGAACAAAATTTCGAGAAGATAGCAGCCTTTCAGAACCTAGAGCTTTTGGCTAATCAGGTAGTTGAAGGTTTTATTTCTGGGATGCACAAAAGCCCTTTTCATGGATTTTCAGCTGAATTTGCTGAACATAAGATTTACAATTCGGGAGAAAGTACCAAAAATATTGACTGGAAACTTTTTGCTCGTACCGATCGTTTATACACCAAAAGGTTTGAAGAAGAAACCAACCTAAGATGTCACCTTATAGTAGATAATTCGTCTTCGATGTATTATCCTTATTTAGAACAAGACCAACCTTTTTATAAAAGTAAGATTGGTTTTTCGGTATTGGCTTCAGCCGTATTAATGAATCTGCTGAAAAAGCAACGCGATGCTGTAGGTTTGAGCATCTATTCGAACAAATACGAATATTACGCTTCAGAAAAAGGAAGTGACAGGCATCATCGAATGCTTTTAAACACTTTAGAAAACCTTCTCGCTGCTCCGACTCCAAACAAATCTACCAATACGGTTGAGTTTTTACATCAAATAGCAGAGAAAATTCATAGACGCTCCATGATTGTTCTGTTTACAGACATGTTCCAAAATCAGGATGAGGACGAACTCTTTAGAGCCTTACAACACCTAAAATACAACAAACACAAAGTAATTGTCTTTCATGTATACAGCAAACAACACGAACTAAACTTCGAATTCAGCAATACTCCTAAAAAGTTCATAGATATCGAAAGCGGAGAAGAAATAAACTTGTTTGCTGAAAACATTCAGGAAGCATATAGCAAAGCGGTTAAAAAATATTTTGAAAAAATTTCACTCATCTGTTCACAGTACAGAATCAAATATATTCCTGTGGCTGTGGAAGATAGCTTTGACAAAGTCATGACAACTTATTTAACCGAGAAGCAAAAGTTCGGATAAACATAAAATTTTTCAGAAAAACGCTTGCAGATATTAAAAACAGTTGTATATTTGCACTCGCAATACAGCAACGGTTTGGTAGTTCAGTTGGTTAGAATACATGCCTGTCACGCATGGGGTCGCGGGTTCGAGTCCCGTCCAGACCGCTAAAAATAGCAAAGTAAAAAAGTTTTCGGAAACGAAAACTTTTTTTTGCGGAAAAATATTTAAGATTAGTTGTGTTGTTTTGCCCGAGAAATCGGGTGGTTTAGTAGTTAGA